>JALZHI010000112.1:0-8460 GCA_030913985.1 Chloroflexota bacterium
CCCCCCCCACTACTCAGTCCTCAGTCCTCAGTCCTCAGTCCTCATCACTCCTACCGTCCGGTTCCACCTCCGGGTAGACCAGACCCGTGCCGGTGTTGAGCAGGACTACTTGCTCGCCGGGTTGTACCCAGTTTTGCGCGCGCAGGCGGCGGAGCGCGGGGAGCAGGGCAGCGCCTTCGGGGCAGAGCCAGAAGCCGGTGCGTGACATGTCGCCCAGGCCGCGGCGGATGTCCGAGTCGTCTATGGCCAGGGCGGTGCCGCTCGTCTCGCGGAGGGCGCGCAGCATTAGCGGTCCTGAGAGGGGGCCGGGCACGCGCAGCCCCGCAGCTATGGTGCTCGCGCCTTCCCAGAAGTGAGTGGCGGTCTCACCCTGCTCCCAGGCGCGGACCACGGGCGCGCAGCCGGTAGACTGCACCACTACCAGGCGCGGCTGCTTATCACTGCGCAGCCAGCCCAATTCGGCCATCTCAAGAAAGGCCTTCCACAGCCCCAGCAGGCCCACCCCGCCGCCGGTGGGGTAGAGTATCACGTCAGGGGCGCGCCAGCCCAACTGCTCGGCTATTTCCAGCCCCAGCGTCTTCTTGCCCTCCAAACGGTACGGCTCTTTGAACGTGCTGGCGTCGTACCAGCCATGCTCTCGCACGCCCTCGGCTATCCACCGGCCCGCGTCGCTGATTAGGCCGTCCACCAGGTGCAGGCGCGCCCCGTACATGCGTACCTCTTGCAGCGTGAGGGGTGGAGCGTCTTTGGGCATCGCCACGACTACGGGCAGCCCGGCACGCGCCCCGTAAGCCGCCCAGGCCGCGCCCGCGTTCCCGGCGGTGGGGAGGGCAATCGTCTCCGCGCCAAGCTCCTTCGCCCGCGATACACCAGCCGCGGCTCCCCTTGCCTTGAAGGTGCCCGTAGGGTTCAGCCCTTCGTCTTTCAGCCATACTTCCACATCAAGTTCTTCGCTCAACCTGTCCAGCGCGAGCAAGGGCGTGGCCCCCTCGCCCAATGTTACGCGCGCCTCTCCGGCGGACACGGGCAGCAACTCGGCATAACGCCACAGCCCCTCACTCCACAACCGCGACTCGATGGCCTCGCGGGGCACTTCGGCCCTGATGCGTGGCAGGTCATACCGGGCCAGCAGGATGCCACCGCAGGCGGTACACAGGTGCTGCTCCTGGTCCGCCGGGTAGCTATTCGCGCAATTAGAGCATTCGAGATGTGTGAGGTAGGTTGTCATGGGCTGTTCGGTCCTACTTCAACAAGGTTTGCTACATTTAGCTTCGTTCTCCGGCATCTGACACCAAGCCCCTTCTATGTCATTTCGAACGAAGTGAGAAATCTCGTCCCTCACCGGGAATGGTTCCCCTAGCTCATTGTTCTCATAGCATCGTTATTGTTGTACCGTAAGAAAGGGGGTACTTGGGTACAGAGGGACGAGATTTCTTACTGCGTTCGAAATGACATGTAGAGGCTTGGTCCTCCCGATTGTTACGTGCGGGGTTGCTCATCAGGGGATGGCAAGTGCCTACGCGTCTACGATGGCGAAGGCCCGCACGGCGAACGAAGTTCCCCCTTCGATGGCGGGCGGCACGGCGAAGAAGCGGAAGCCCTCGCTAGGCAGTTGGTCCAGGCCGCGCAGGTGCTCGACAATTGGAATGCCTGCTGCAAGTAGCACGGTGTGGGCCGGGCGTGCGGAGTCGGACATGTTATCTATGTTGGCGCAGTCGATGCCCACCAGCGCCACGCCCGCCTCAACCAGCCTATGACAAACATCTTCTTCCAGGTAGGGCCCAGAGCGGAAGTAATCGGGGCCTCCCCAGCGTTGCGCCCAGCCGGTACGCACGAGCACCGCCTTACCCCGCAGGTCCAGGCCCTCGAACGCCTGCCACAGCACCTCACCCTCGGCCACACCCTCAACGACAATGCCCGGCAGGTCCGCAAGCTTCTCCAACGGCAGGCCGGCAAGGTCAGGTCCGGCGGGGTGCCTGTGAAAAGGGGCGTCCACGTAGGTGCCGGTGTTCCCTCCAAGCTCGTACGTGGCTATCTGGAAGGTAGTGCCGGGCGAGTACGTACCGCGTGTCGCACTCTCCTCATGGGTGAACCACGTGCGAAACTGCGGCTCCGGCAGCCCAGGGTACGCAGGCATACCAGGCGCGAGTTTATGGCTGAGGTCTACCAGGCGAGACAAACTGCGACTCCTTTATGGGACGATGGACGATGGAGAAGTTATGAGTTATGAGTTTTGAGTTTTGAGTTGACGAACATTATCCAACCATCATCCTCTTGGCGTACTTGGCGTCTTGGCGGTTCCGTCCCCTATCGTCCATAGTCTATCGTCCATCGTCCACCAACAGCCTCGCTGCCGTGGCCGGGTCTATCTTGCGAGCTTGCAGGTCGTCCAGCACGCGGGAGAGGTCGCCGCTTTGCTCTACGCGGGCCAGGATGCGGCGCAGGGCGAGGTCGCGGGCGCGGTCCAGCACTTCAGTTTGCAGGCGGGCGCGGCGCTGTTTCTCCAGGCGACCTTCGGCTGCCAGGTACTCCTGGTGTTTGGCTATGGCGTCGAGCAACTCAGGGATGCCGGTGCCCTCGGCGGCTACCGTCTTGACAATGGGTGGCGTCCAGGCGTCCTCGGCCTGCGGGAGGAGGCGCATAACCGTCTTGATCTGGTTCGCCAGGCGGTCGGCACCCTCCCGGTCCGCCTTGTTGATGACGAACACGTCCGCGATCTCCATCACGCCCGCCTTGATCGCCTGCACGTCGTCGCCCATCCCCGGTACCTCGACTAGCAGCGTGGTGTCGGCAAGCCCGGCGATGGACACCTCGTCCTGTCCAACGCCCACCGTCTCGATAATGACCACTTCCCGACCCATCGCGTCGAGCACCCGCGCCACGTCCACCGTGGCCGCCGCCAATCCCCCAAGCTGCCCGCGTGAGGCCATCGAGCGCACGAACACGCCGGGGTCCTGGTAGTAGCTGAGCATGCGTATGCGGTCGCCCAGCAACGCCCCGCCGCTCACCGCCGAAGTGGGGTCCACCGCTACAACGCCTACCGTCTTACCCTGCTGCCGGTACGCCTTGATTAGCTCGTTCACCAGGGTGGACTTGCCCGCGCCCGGCGGTCCCGTAACACCCAGCATGTGGACTCGCCCCGTGTGCGGCATGAGCAGACGCATCGCCTCGCGGTAGCCGGTGCGTCGGTTCTCCACGATGGTCATCAGGCGCGAGGCCGCCGCCCGGTCGCCGGAGAGCATGCGGTCCACTAGATCGCGGACCGGGTTTTGAGTTTTGAGGTTTGAGTTTTGAGTTGCTGTCATGGGGGTAGTTGAACTGGACGTGATGAGTCTTGAGTTTCGAGGATACTGCACCAACTCAAAACTCATAATTCAAAACTCAAAACTCCTATTCCTCTTCCTCTTCTTCCATGCTGTGCCGGGGCTGGACGTTCTCCTGTACGAAGCGCACGGCTTCTTGCATAGGCGTGCCGGGGCCGAACACGCCCGCCACGCCCATCTCCTTGATGGCGGGCACGTCCTCGTCGGGGATGATGCCTCCCGCGTAGACCATCACGTCATCGAGGCCGCGCTTGCGCAGTTCTTCCATGACGCGGGGGAACAGGGCCATGTGCGCGCCCGATAGGATGGAGAGGCCCACCGCGTCCACGTCTTCTTGCAGGGCGGCCTCGGCTATCATTTCGGGGGTCTGGTGCAGGCCGGTGTAAATGACCTCCATACCGGCGTCTCGCAAGGCCCTGGCTATGACCTTGGCCCCCCGGTCGTGCCCGTCAAGCCCTGGCTTGGCGATCAGCACGCGTATCTTGCGGCCCGCCTCGCTGCTCGTTACCTGCTCGTCCAGTTCGGATGGCGACTTTGCCACCATTTGGCGCCTCCTGAGTCGTGGGTGTTGGTAAGCGTTCACCCCATATTACAACTTTGGCCTCGGCTAGTAAAGGAATCGTTGGTGAGTTGGTAGGGTATGGACATTCTCGGCGGGGAATGCCTGCCGATTGATCTTGTATAAGGTGCAGAGTGCGAAGGACGACGCCCGTCGCATGATCCCGTACAAGATATAGAGTGCGAAGGACGACGCCCATCGATTGAAATCGAGGGCTACACAAGGCAAAGTCCCTGCGGGACTGATACATTCTCTTAGGACGTGTCAGATGCTCCAAGAAGAACCAGTCTGCCGCAGGGCAGACTTTGCAAAGTGTAGCCCTCGAATTTATTCGATGGGCGTCGTCCTTCGCACTCTATATCTTGTACGGGATCATGCGACGGGCGTCGTCCTTCGCACTCTGCACCTTATACAAGATCAATCGGCAGGCGTCGGCCTTTGCACACGGTATCAACCCACGGGCGTCTCTGATGCAACATCGAACATATCTACCCTTTCCTGAATCTGTCCTGCCGAGAGCGGGATCCCTTGAGCGTGGCCTTCGTCTACTATCTGCCGGTATGTTACGCCGTTCAAGGTTGCGTTGCCTCCCCATAGTACACATGTACATTACTAATAATGCTAACACTTTGAGATTAAAGGTCCCAAAGTCTTCGGGACTAAGGTCCCTACTTTTGGGACCGGTAGTACTGAAAACTATGGGAAGACAAGACCTTAATCCTATTACCCTTTAGTCCGGCGTGCCGTACAGTGCTACTAGAAGTATCAGACTGTGGCATCGTAAGTACTGATTTTCGGCCACAGGCCCGATTATACATCCGGTCCGATTCGATGTGCCTGCTAAAGAGCACGCGGAGCCAGGCCGGGCACACATTATCTTTTTGGAGGAATTATCTAATGGTTAATCTAGGTATTCTGAGGCAAACCGGCAATCTGAAGAAAGTGCTGCTCACGGTAATGGTCCTGGGCATGGTGAGTGGGGTCCTCGGTTCGGGGACGTTCGCTACCTTTACGGCCCAGACCACCAACCCGAACAACACCTTCCAGGCGGGCACATTGGTGCTCAGCAACACCAAGACGGGCGGCACCACCTGCTTCTCGACCGGCGGCGGCAACACCGACACGAACAGCAACACCAACTGCGACCAGTTGATCAACGCCACCGTACGCAAGCCGGGCGACACTGCTTCGCAGACGCTGACCGTCAAGAACGAAGGCTCGCTGGCAGCCTCGGCCCTCAAGCTCTTCTCCACCGCCTGCACGAACGGTAACAGCAGCGGCGAGTCGTACTTCGGCACGGGTCTGGCCTGCGGTAAAGTGCAGCTTTACATCCAGCAGTACTCCGACGCAAGCTTCACCACGCCCTCTGCTTGCCTCTACGGTGGGGCCACGGGCGCTACCTGCGACTTCTCGGACGCCACCAAGACGCTCGCAGCCTTCCAGAGCGCGTACGGCTCTTCGGGCAGCGGGCTGACGGTCGGCAGCGGGTTAGCCGCGGGGGCCTCCGTCTACGTCAAGATAGGCGTGCAACTCCCCACGGACGCCAACAACAGCTTCCAGGGCCGCCAGGCGACGATGGACTTCAACTGGTACATGAGCCAGTAATCACAGGCTACGTGCGAAGTGACGTTTCCCCTGGCTGCGTGCTAAGAGGAAACGTCACTTTGCAAGAACAACCCGGCAACCGGCCAGAGAGGTTAGCATGGAAGCAACGGTCGCAAACGATATAAAGGTATTGAATACCGAGGAAATAGAGGCTGACCTACCCGGCGAGACCGGCAAAGCTGTTGCTTTCAACTCCTCACGGCTGGGCAAGCTAGCCACAAAGCTGTTTACCACGATAGGCATGGCGCTGGCAATAGGTGTGCTTGCCCTCACCGTCGGCCCCCGCTTCCTGCCCTACCAGACCTATACGGTGCTGTCGGGCAGCATGGAGCCTACGCTCCCGGTCGGTTCGGTAATCGTAGCCGTGCCCGCCAGGGGCGAGGAGCTAAATACCGGGGACGTGATCACGGTGGCGAACCCACAGCACGCGGGCACGCTCGTCACGCACCGCATCGTGGCTATAGAGAACGGTCCCCAGGGACGCAGTTTCACGACCAAGGGTGACGCCAACAGCGTGGTCGATAGCTGGGTAGTGCCCGGCACCGGCAGCGGGTGGCGCTACTCCTTCGCTATTCCCTACCTGGGCTACTTGTTGTCGGCCCTGCAAAGCGACCTTGGCCGACTGTTCCTGCTTGTCATACCCACCCTGCTGCTGGGAGCCGTAATGTTGGTAGAGATATGGCGGCCCGCCAGGACGCCCGACCACGCGGCGGACCGGGCTATGCCCGCCGGAGCTTAGGAACATGAGACGCGGGCGGATTGCAGGCGCGGTCGCGCTGTGCGTATTCAGCCTGGTGCTGGGGCTTGGCCCCGGCCTCAGGGGTACCTTCGCCCTGCTCACCGCCCGCACAGGCAACCCCAACTCCGTCTTCGCCGCCACCGCCCTTTACGCGCCCGGCAGCTTGCAGGCCAGCCCGAGCGGGCGCAGCGCCGCGCTAAGTTGGACCGCCGGGCAGCACGGCAGCGGCTACAGGGTGCTGGGGTTTGGCAACGGCACGAGTAGCACCTGCCCTGCCGCCACCAGCGCCAGCTACACTGCAATAGGCACCGCTACCACTCTCAGCTACACCGATGCCAACCGCTCGCCAGCCGGCGTGCCCCAGGGCACATGGTACTGCTACCAGGTGCAGACGGCCTACCAGTCCTGGAATAGCGTCCAGAACAACCCTGTCGCGGGGGCGCAGGTAGGGGTGGTCGCCACCGCCGTTCAAATCGTCAACCTCAACGCGAGCAGGATTGACACCGGCGACCAGATGATTTTCACCTTCAACCAGGCGATTACCCCCGGCTCCGGCCCCGTGGTCGGCAATACCGTATGCAGCAATAGCACGACCATCTGGGTAGGCAGTACCGCCACCACCGGCAGCTGTGCCACGACCGAGACCGTCAACGTCGGCAGGATCGCGGGTGGCACGCTGAACGAGAACGCTCGGTGGTCGGCTACCTATGTATGGAGCAACAGTAACAGGACGCTGACGGTAACCCTCGGCACGCGTACCGTAGGCAACAAGGGGCCAACCCTGAGCGTGTCTACCTGGACGTTCACCCCGCCCACAACCGCCACCAAGCTCCTTTCCTCCGCCGGTAGCTTCCATATTTGCGACAGCAACACAGGGGGCGGAAACTGCACGCCCGCGGTCACTTTGAGTACGGTCGCTGTGGCTAGCACTCAGCAAAGTGCTCAACAGAGCGCACCCGCGGACGCGGACAATGCCACCGCCACGGCTACGGTCACGGCTACCGCTACGACTAAGGCGTCAGCCACCGCGACAAAGACTCGTACGGCTACTGCTACTGCCAGTCCCACGTTGACGCGGGGGGCAGCCTCTACGAGCACAGTCACCAGTCAGCCCACGGCGCAGATGACTCCCTCTCCCACAGCCACACTTAGCAGCACAGCCACAACCCCAGCTACCGCTACCGCCACCGCCACTTCCACATCTAGCAGCACCTCTACGGCTACGCATGCTTCTACTGCCACAGCCACAGCCACAGCCACAGCCACAGCCACGGCGACGGCTACCAAAACAGCCACGGCCACTCGTGCCGCCACTTCCACTGAGACTACAACCCCTAGCCCCACAACAGAAGCCACCGCTACATCACAAACTACTGAGACACCCACGCGGCCCTGTGCGGGCAGCCCCACTGCCACACCGACGGGGGTAGCAGGCACGTCTCACGCTACCCCAACCCCCGGCCCTTGCATGCCGACCGCCACCGTGGCGGTGGTCGCTACGCAGACGCAGACGCACACCGCCAGTCCCACACCCACCCACACTGCCCAGCCTACTCAGACGGTGCCCGCCCCATCACCCGAGTCCACAGTTCCCCCTACCAAGACAGTTGAGACGGCTACTCCATCTGCCACTCCGACAGAGGTGCCTCCAACGCAGGTGCCGCCAACGCTCACTCCAAGCGCCTCGCCCACAGTACCCCCTGCCACATCAACACCCACCGGCTAATGCATGAATAGGTGGGTGGGGCTTACCTGCTTGGCCCCTTCGGACCTGCTAGAACTTATCGCAGAAGCAACAGAGTGGAGAAGAGCGCCCACGGCCCCTCCCTTGTCATTCTGAGCGCAGCGAAGAATCAGGTGGGTAGTTAGACCGTTGAACCTCTGGACCACGTCTCGCCTTTGTCATTCTGAGCGCAGCGAAGAATCTCGCCCCATACCAGAATGTTCCTGCTTTCTTACAACACCTTATACCTGAATACCGGGAAGAAAAGGGTTGCCATGTGCTGTAGGACGAGATTCTTCGCTACGCTCAGAATGACAAAGGGGGACTTTGGTCGCCGTAGTTCAACAGCATCTCTACCCACCTGATTCTTCGCTGCGCTCAGAATGACAACGACCGGCTTTGTTGCTGATATTCGGCTTTCGTATTCATGTGATAGCTCTTTAAACCCCTGCAAGACCCCTGCACGACGCAAGACAGTCGCCCCGAGTAGGTACAATAGCAAAAGTGGGGG
>JALZHI010000112.1:8470-18715 GCA_030913985.1 Chloroflexota bacterium
CGCCACTTTATTTTAGTTATTCACTGCCTGCTATGTGCCTAGCGCCCGCTTTATCCAGGTCTTAGCTCTTGGTAGACCAGGTAACGCCGGTCTCCGGGTTCTCCCACTCGTAGCCCCAGAGTTCGTACCCGAGGAGTCGCTTGGCTTCTTCGTGGGTGGACTTGTCGCCGTTACCGTTGCCGTCACTGCCGTTGCGCGCTTTCTCGGCACGGGCGGCGAGCCTGGCGAGGCTGTCCAGGTACCTGTTCAGCTTGTCGAGGGCGGCCTGGGCCTGCGGGTAGGTGGGGTGGAGGTTCTTTATATCGAGCAGGCGCACCAACACGTCCACCACCTGCCGGTAATATTCGGCAATGCCGTAGTTGGCACCGGCGGCGATGACTTTCTGGCGCTCGTGGAAGTTCGGCATCAGGTAGCCGGGCATGGCGAAGTTCATGAACACGTCGCACAGCGGCCACACGTAATTCGGGTCTATCTGCAAGTGCGCCTTGATCGCCTCGCGGTAGAAGGTGTAGTGCAGCGTTTCGTCCTTGGCGACGGTGCGCAAGATGTTGGCGAGTATGGGGTCTTCGCCGTCGGCCTTCTTCGCCACGCTGACGTAGAACGCCTGGGTGGATAGCTCCTGTACCGTGGTGTAGACCATACCCTCGAACGGGGTGGCCTGGCCGGGGGTCCACGCGTTGCGCAGTACCTCCTTGCGGAGTTTGTGGAGGCGGTTCGGATCGTCGTTGCGGGTTACCAGCAGGTACGTCTCCAGGATGTTGGAGTGCTGGTCCTCCTCGCTGGTCCAGGTGCGCACGAAATCTTGCAGCACCTCAAGCTCGCCGGAGAAGATTTCGGTGAGGCCGGTGGTAAACCAGGGAAGGTTGACCTCGGTGAGCAAAGCCGTTTCGACCGCAAGCGTAAGTTCGGGTGAGATGGTGGCCTGGGATGGGTGCCAGGGGTCTGTCTTGAAGTTGCGGCCGCGCTCCCACGGTATCAGGTCGTGATAACTCCAGTCTATCTTGGTAGCACGCTCCAGGTGACGCGTGTATAGCTCGCGGAGTTTACTCTCCAGTCTTTGGTCGGCGGCGGTCAATTTCATTTAGCGTCGTGTCTCCAATCAATCTTTCGCGATATAAGGTGGCTGCGGTGAGGGTAGCAATATACAGCACGCGCATACCATTAACGGCATTTAGTATAACAAATTTGAGCAATAACCGCGCCAACCGACAGTATCCACTCTTTGGTGCTTCCTATCCAACGCTCTCAGGCGTAATATACGTGCCCTTCGATAGCTCCGCCGCACCTATGTTTACGAACCGCACGGGCAAAGGGTCGCAGCCGAAGATTAGCTCACCCGCTTGCAGGTGATAGTGCAGATGGGGACCGGAAGAGTTGCCGGAATTGCCGAGCCTGCCGATTACCTGCCCCTGCGCCACGCGGTCGCCCTTGCGGACGAGCACGGAACCCTGTTGCATGTGGCAGAGCACGCTGTATTCCCCCGTGCCGTGGTCTATCACCACCGTGTTGCCCCCGCCGGCCCATACCGGCTCCGGCAAATCGCGGAAGGTGCTTGCATCAACGGCGTGCGGGTGTGGCTGGTCCGGCACGTCGTTGCGGGCGTAAGTCACCACACCGCCGGCTGGGGCGATAACTTCCTCGCCCCAGCCTATAAAGCTATCGTTGGTCTCTTCCGCGTCGCGCAGCATGGCGTAGCGTTCGTCCAGGCCAATCACGTCAAACGCGAACTGCGTGCTCCACTCGTGGTGCCCGCCGTTGTTCACCTGGCCTCGTAAGACTGTGGAAGGCGTTCTCAGAGGAAAGATTAGCTCCACCTGCTGCTCGTAGCGCGAGACCGGCACCTCCAACGACTCGACATCGCGGCTGCCGTCCGGTAGGTCCAGTTCTAACTCCAACACCACCAGGTCCACGTCAAGTGAAATCTGCTCGGAGAATTTCAGGCGGAGGTCGAACAACTCGTTCAGGTTGGCATGGTGCTTATGGGAGGTTGGGCCGTCGTCTGCGCCGGGCTTGTGTCGCACGTCCTGTATAGGCTCGAAGGCGATGCGACTGAGAAGGGTGCGCTTGACGTGCTCCTCGCCCGCGTACAGGTCGAGCATGAGCGACACGGGCGTGGCAGGCAGGCCCGACTCCTCCCGGAGGACGAGGTCGAAGAACCAGCTTTCGGTCCGCTCATGCCCAGGATCGGGTACTTTGTAGACATTGCGTGGGATGGTGTAGAGGCTGAGTTGGTACGGATCGGGGTCCGGGGCCGAGGTTTCAAAACTGTCCATGTTGCTCCTGTGTGCTGTCGCCGCATGCAAAAGGGCAACCCTAACCGGTTGCCCCGATCTGCAGAGATAACGTTTTCTACACCACCGTGCTGAACTCCTGCACGCCGAACACCGACTTGAGCACGTCGGTGATTTCGCCAAGGGTAGCGTCGGCGTGGGCGGCTTCGATGAGGGCGGGCATGATGTTCTGGTCGGACTGGGCCACGCGGCGCACATTGTCGAGGGCTTCCTGCCAGCGCTGAGGGTCGCGTTCGGCGCGGAGGCGGGCCAGTCGCTCGCGCTGCTTCTCCTCGCCCTGCGGGTCCATCTCCAGGATGGGGATCTCCAGGTCCTCGTTCACCACGTACTTGTTCACGCCCACCACCGTCTTGCGGCGGGCGTCCACCTCGTTCTGGTACTCGTAGGAGGCGCGGGCGATCTCGTTCTGGAAGAAGTTGGCCTTGATAGCCGGGATCACGCCGCCATACTCCTCGATGCGGTCGAAGTAGTCGTAGCACTGGCGCTCCATCTCGTTGGTGAGGGCTTCCACGAAGTACGAGCCACCGAGCGGGTCCACCGTGTTGGTCACGCCCGACTCCTCGGCTATCACCTGCTGGGTGCGGAGGGCGATGCGTACAGCCTTGTCGGAGGGTAGGGCCAGCGCCTCGTCCATCGAGTTGGTGTGGAGCGACTGGGTGCCGCCGAGCACGCCCGCCAGCGCCTGTATCGCCACGCGCACGATGTTCACTTCCGGCTGCTGGGCCGTGAGGGACGCGCCGGAGGTCTGGGTGTGGAAGCGCAGCCATAGAGCGCGGGGGTCTTTCGCGCCAAACCGCTCCTTTAGCTCGCGCGCCCATATGCGCCGAGCGGCCCGGAACTTGGCTATCTCCTCGAAGAAGTCATTGTGCGAGTTGAAGAAGAAGGACAGCCGCCGAGCGAAGTCGTCCACGTCCAGGCCCCTGTCCACGCACCACTGCACGTAGGACAGGCCGTCGGCCAGCGTAAAGGCCAACTCCTGAGCGGCGGTAGAGCCTGCCTCGCGGATGTGGTAGCCGGAGATCGACACCGGGTTCCACTTGGGCATCTCTTTGGCCGCGAACTCTATAGTGTCCACCACCAGGCGCATGGAAGGCTCAGGCGGGTAGATGAAGGTGTTCTGGGCGATGTACTCCTTCAGGATGTCGTTCTGCGTGGTGCCGCCCAAAGCGCTACGGGGGATGCCCCGCCGCTCGGCAGCCGCGATGTAGAAGGCCCACACCACCGCAGCCGGGCCGTTGATGGTCATCGAGACGGTCACCTGGTCGATGGGGATGTCCTTGAACAGCAACTCCATGTCCTGGCGCGATGACACGCCCACGCCCACCTTGCCGAACTCGCCGTAGGAGAGGGGGTCGTCCGCGTCCTTACCGTAGAGGGTGGGGAAGTCGAAGGCGGTGGACAACCCGGTCTGCCCGTGTTCCAGCAGGTAACGGAAGCGCTCGTTGGTCTCCTCCACCGAGCCGAAGCCCGCGAACATGCGCATGGTCCAGTAGCGCGAGCGGTACATGGTGGGGTGGATGCCGCGCGTGTACGGGTACTCGCCTGGGAAGCCAAGCTCCTGCATGTAGTCGAAATCGCCCAGGTCGGCGGGGGTGTAGATGCGCTCGATTGGCTCGCCAGAGATGGTGGTGAAATGGGCCGCGTCGGTGCGCTCGGGCATCTTACCGAGGGAGGGGGCGACTGTGTTCTGCTCCCAACGCTGCCGCTCCTCCGCGATGCGCTGCTGTTCGGGGGAAAGCTGAGCTGTGCGTTGCTTGCGTCCCGCGCCGTTGCGGTACCGCGCTCGCCCGCTGTCCTTGCTCTTGCCGTTGCTGCTGTTTGAGGCTTTGCCTGTTGACCTCGAAACGGTATCGACCATGTGTGTCACTCCTTTGTGAGGGGCGGTGCTGCATGCTGAAAGCTGCTGGAAATGACCTATTCAGGGACTATTATACACGCTGCAAACGCAAAATAGGTGAGAACGAAGCTCCCACCTACAACAGATAACAAGTTTCAGGCCACAAGCGGTTGAACGACGCCAGCAACATAAGGTTGTAAACCAGGTCGTAAACTGACGCCGGTGGACAAAGGCAGTGGCGGCAGGATGCAAGGAACGATGTTCGGTGTATGGTTGACAGCTAGTCGCCAGCCGACGCCCATCGATTGAAATCGAGGGCTACACAAGGCAAAGTCCCTGATGGGGACTGACTTGATGGCAGAGAGCATCTATTGGTGTGAAAATGGTGCTAAAGTAGTCCGCCCTTCAGCGGACTTCGCAAAGTGTAGCCCTCGATTTCAATCGACGGGCGTCGGTTTCGCGCTCTGCGTCTTAGACGACTCCAGTAGCCGGTTGCTGCCTGACGGCCGTGCAAACGGCTACAGCGACCCGATGTGGCAATGTGCTACTGAGACTCTGTAATGGTATCCTGGTTGACGGACTGCCACCACCTCTCAAACCGTGCCTGGTCCCACGGTTCCAGCACGGCGGCGTGCGTGCGGTAGACATAGGTAGGGGTGATGTGATGGCCGCCCGTCAGGTACTTCACCCAATCGCCCGCCTGCTGGTCTTCCTCGATATCGACTTCGGTGTATTGTATGCCGGCCTGCTGGAAGTAGGCTACTGCCGCATCGCTGTCTTCGCACCAGGAACGCCGGAGCACTCTGATAGGTTCGTTCTGCATGTCTCTCTCCTATTCCTTAGATTTGGCGGGTGTTGCAGTTTCCGGCGCGTTGCCGCGCACCAGCGACATCGATGCTACCCCGGTGAGGATCACCAGCATCCCGGCGATCCCGAACCAACTGATCTGCTCGCCCGCGAAACCTACCCCTAAGACGACGGCCACCATGGGGTTGACGTAGGCGTAGCTTGTCGCAAGCGCGGGGCGCACGTTGTTCAAGAGGTACATGTAGGCGCTGAAGGCTATCAATGCGCCGAAGATGATGAGGTAGACAAGCGCGCTGATGGAGGCAGCGGAAGGGGCGCTCTTGAAGCTCTCGCCCAGTATGAGGCTTATCACCACGAAGAACGCGCCCGCTGACAGCATCTCGGCGGCGCTCGCCATCAGGCCTGTGGGCATCGTCAAGCGCCTGCTCCAAATGGAGCCGAAGGACCACGAGATGGTGGCACCGATAAGCGCGATTGTGCCGATGGGATTGGCTTGCAGGTCGCTTTCCAGGGTGAGCATCGCCACACCTATCAGGCCCAGCGCGATGCCGCCCCATTCCAACCGCCGGGGCCAGTTACCCCATAGTCCGCTGAACAGCGCCGCGAAGAGGGGTGTGGTGGCGATCATCAACGCGGCTAGCGCGGAGGAGATGCTCTGCTCGGCGAACACCACGAGGCCGTTGCCGCCCACGAGCAGCAGGGTGCCCACTATCGCTGCCCCGCGCCACTGCTTCCGGGTGGGGTTTGCGTGCCCCCGCAGCCGCAGGAAGCCATAAAGCAGCGTGCCCGCGATGAGAAAGCGTATCGCGGCCATCATAAAGGGCGGGAAGGTCTCTATTGCTATCTTGATGCCCAAGTAGGTAGAACCCCAGATGAGGTATAACGCTATGAGCGCAAGGGCAATAGCCAGTCGGTTGTCTTTGCCTTTGTTAGCCTCTTGTGTCGTGGGGATAGCCTTGCTTATAACTTGGTCTCTTGTCGCCATGGTTCTGATATCCTGCCTTAAGATTTAGTAGTTACTGTGGCTTGAAGTCTAATTAAGAAGAAAAAGCCCCACCCTGTCATTTCGAACGAAGTGAGAAATCTCGTCCTCCACCGGAATGTTACTTTTTCCATGCTCACCTGGAGCATTATCTTGATTGGCCGCTCTCGCCCATAAGAAGGGTGATACCATATGCTGAGGGACGAGATTCTTCACTGCGTTCAGAATGACAAAAAAGGGGCTTTGGGCTTAACATCGTCCGTCATCTCTTGTGAGATAGCATCTGTACTATTGCCCAGTATCTATCTGCCTACTTCCAGGCCCTCCGTCCACAGATTCGATTATCGCCCGCATGAGTTGGATGCCTGCCTTCAGTGTCTTGCCATCGGTATCATAGGTGGGGTCGTAGGCGCTCAGGGTGGCGGCTTTGATGGTGAAGCGTTGGGCGATCTCTCTGATGGCGGCTTCTACTTCGCTTACCGACAGACCTCCGGGCGTGCTGTACTTGTTGGCTGGGGCTTCATTGTGGTCCAGCACGTCCACGTCGAGGTGCAGGTAGACTTTGCGGGTGCGCGATTGTAGCTTCTCCAGCGTGGGTTGCAACTTTGAGGCCAGGCCACTTTGCCGCACCTCCAAGTATTCTATCACCGTGACTTGGGAGGCATCCAGGTTATCCCGCTCGCCGGGGTCGAGGTCGCGGGGAGCTACGAGCAGCACCCGCGCCTCCGCTGCCGGCTCGACCTGCCCCGCGCTCATGCGTAGGTCGGCGTGGCACCTGCCGGTGACAATCGCCAGGGCCATGCCGTCGAGGAAGCCGCTTTGTGTGGTATGGGGCGTGTTGAAGTCGCCGTGTGCGTCGAACCAGATGATGCCGGTGGACTCGATCCCCACTCCAGCCAGCACGCCGATTGAGGTGTTGCACAGCCCCGCCAGCACCAATGGAAAGTAGCCATCGTCCACCGCCTTACGCACGGTAGATGCTACACGGCGGTTGACCTCTACAATCGCACTGTAATCGTCAGCAATGGACGCGTCGAGCCGTACCTTATCCAGCCGCACGTCCTGCCCCGCCCGTCGCAACATGTCCTCCGCGCCTGCGTGCACGTAGCGGGCGGGACCGGCACCCATAGAGACGCCTTCCCGCCCGAAGTAGTACGCCACTTCCACCAGGCCGATTTTCATTACCCTGCTGCCTCCGCGTAGTCATGGGAGGCTACATGGTGCTCGGTGTCCAGCAGGGTCTGCTTGCGCTCCATGCCCCAGCGATAGCCACCGAGGCTGCCGTCTTCCTTTATCACGCGATGGCAGGGCACCACCAGGGCTACCGGGTTAGTGGCGCACGCCCTGGCGACGGCACGTACCGCAGTCGGCTGTCCTATAGCCGTGGCTACCTGTAGGTAGGAGCGGGTGCTGCCATAGGGTATGGCCCGCAACGCCTCCCACACGCGCCACTGGAACGCCGTGGCCCGCACGTCGAGGGGTAGGTCGAGGTGGGGCTGCTTGCCGGACAGGTGGGCCAGTATCGCATCCACCCATTCGCCCAGGACGGTGTCGTCCCGCTGCAAATCGGCTGCGTGGTACTCGTCGCGCAGGGTAGCCTCTAGCTGGGTGTCGCTGTCGCCCATGCGGACGGCGCAGATACCCCGTTCGGTGGCCGCTACCAGCAGCCGCCCCAGGGGAGATTGTGCGATTGTGTAGTAAACCTGCGTCTGCGCGCCTCCCTTGCGGTACGTGGCGGGGGTCATGCCAAGCTGGCCGGCGGCTTTACCGTAGAGACCGCTGCTGGAGTTGTAGCCCGAGTCGTACAGGGCGTTGGTGACCGTCTCGCCCTCGCGCAGGCTCTCCTTCAGGCGGCGCACGCGGCACGCCTCGGCGTACTGGCGTGGGCTGATGCCCATGACGCGCTTGAACACCCTTTGCAGGTGGTAGGGGCTGAGGCCCACAGCCTCGCTCAACTCGCCCAACGAGACCGCCCCCTCGTTCTCCGGCTCTCGCTCTATCAGGCGGCACACCCGCTGCACCAGGCCCAGGTGGGGGTCGCGCACCTCGGCGTCTGCCGGCTTGCACCGCAGGCATGAGCGGAAGCCTGCTTGCTGCGCCGCTTCCGGTATGGGGAAGAAGCGCACCTGCTCGCGCCGGGGCCTGCGAGAGGGGCACGAGGGCCTGCAAAACACGCCCGTGGAGCGCACTCCGTAGACAAACGCCCCGTCCAGCCCCGAGTCCCGGCGGGACACCGCTTCCCAGCAGCTATCATCGCTCAACAACGCCTTTTCCTCTATCAACTCTGTCATTGCTATGCTCATTACTGTTCCCTCCTATGCACCTATGATAAGGCAAGGCATAGTTGGGGGCTATCGGATTCTTGCGCGTCAAACTTAGTGATATATGAGGATAGCACACATACGGGTTGCACGTAAGCGCCTCCGGTACCATCTCTGAGTCGTATAATAGGCGTAGGGGCGCACAAGGCCGCTCCCAGGAGAATGCGCGGGTGCAAGTTCATAGGTTGGACCTACATGGTTACATAGTGGCGGACGCGATGCAGGCGTTCCGGCGCGCCTACAACAGGCTGGCCGAGAGGGGGCAGGGCCACGCGCTGGAAGTGATCCACGGCAAGGGCACGATAGACGAGGGTAGCGCCATTCGCGCCGAGCTACGCAGCTACCTCAAGAGCCGGGGCAAGCGCATCTCCGGCTTCGACGCCCAGCTCCTCATGCGAGGGGCCGCCTACCTCCTGGAGGGCTGCGGCACGCTGGCTTACGTGCACGGCGAAGACCTCGACCGCAACGCCGGCAAGACGGTCGTGGTGCCGCTCCGACGCCTGGGAGGGGGAGTCTGAAACGTGAAACGTGAAACGTGATGCGGCTGGTGGTATTCGGTACGTGAATATGAGGCTGTTCCTGTTGCGCGACCATCCTCCCCTCTGTCATCCTGAGCGCAGCGAAGGATCAGGTGGGTAGGCGAGAGTCCTCAACGTACAGGATGCTGTTGGCAGTAGGAACGGTGGTGTTGCAAGAGAACGAGTCAAGAAAGGGGAACTGATCCTTCGCTACGCTCAGGATGACAGAAAGTCTCTTGGTCCTCCTACATGACTGCCTCGGTATTCACGCACCATGTTGAGCAAGCCGCATCACGTTTCACGTTTCACGTTTCAGAACCCTACTGCCGCTGGCATGGAACGTGCCCTTTACAACATCAACTATGTTGGGGCGAGTGCATAGAATCGGGCACGGGGTAGGTGACTCATCGTGGCGAATACCACTTCTAGCGTAAAAGGTGTGGCACGGGATGCCAGGGAGAAAGCTGAAGACTCCTCGGACGGCGGGTGGATAGAGTGGCTATCGAGGTTCGGGTACGCAGTGCGCGGCGTGCTGTATATAGTGATAGGCATACTGGCGGTGCAGGTGGTATTAGGCCAGGGGGGTAACACGAGCGGAAAGGACGGCGCTATTGCCGCCATAGGCAACCAGACCTTCGGCGAGATGCTGCTGGTGCTCACAATCATCGGGTTGGCGGGCTACTCGTTATGGGGCTTCGTCCGCGCTATTCTCGATCCCTTCAAGCGCGGCACCGGCCCCAAGGGACTCGCACAACGTGGGGGCTATGTCGTCAGCGCGCTGGTCTACGGAGGCCTTATCTTCCCGACGGTGAGGTTCCTGTTGCACCCCGGCGACGAGCAGCAGCAGGGCGGCAATTCCACCGCCGACTTTTCGGCGTGGCTGCTGTCGCACCAACCTGTGGGCCAGTGGCTGCTCATCCTCATCGGGGTGGTGGCCTTTGGCGGCGGCCTGGGGCAGGTGTGGCTGGCGTTCTCCGGCGACTTCCAGAAGGACCTCAAGTTCGGCGAGATGAGCGGCGATACTAAGGACCTGGCGAGGCGCATGGGCAAGGCGGGCCACGCGGCCAGGGGAGTAGTGTTCGCGATGATAGGCTTTTTCATCGCCAAGGCGGCCTGGGATGCCAACCCCGGCCAGGCAAGGGGCCTCGACGGCACTCTCCAGACGCTGGCGCAACAGCCCTACGGCCCGGTGCTCCTGGGTGCCGTAGCCATTGGCCTGATGGCCTTCGGGGTGTATTCCATTATGTGCGCTCGGTGGATCAAGATTAGTAAGTCTGACGGGTGAAACGTAGTTCTGAAACGTGATGCGGCTTGTGCTATTGGGTACGTGAATTGAAGTTTGATCCTATTGCGGAACCCTGCCCCACCCTGTCATCCTGAGCGTAGCGAAGGATCAGTAGCTCGTTCTTGACTCTTCCTATTGAAGCACCAGTATTCCTCTTGCCGCTATCATCCACAACGTTGAGGACTCTCGCTTACCCACCTGATC
>JALZHI010000113.1 GCA_030913985.1 Chloroflexota bacterium
GGCCGTGATGATGTCGGTGGTCTGCCAGACATAATTATGGGTGGGGGTGGGTTGTCCGGCTTCATGCCGAGGGCGGACGCGACCCTTGAGGGTGACGCGCACCTGGCCCTCGGAAAGCTCCTCCGTGGCCGGTTTGTCGCGGGCGATCTCGTAGCGGCGCAGGCGGTTAGAGGCCTCTTTGAGCGCTTGGTCTTGCTCGGGCGAGGGTGTTACCAGGCCGGGCGCAAAGTACACGCGAGCATCGTCCAACTCACCGGCGTACAGGTGTAGATAGAAGTTGTTGACCGCCCCGCCTGGTATTCGCGTTGACTGCATCTGTTCGAGACAGCCCGTTAGCACGAGGAGCGCGGGCAGCATGGCGACAAACAAGGCCACGCGGCGGGTAGAGTGGGCGTTCTTGCCGGCGTTCATGTAAGTGTGTGGGCCAAGATAGCGGACCTCAGCTAGCCGGTACGTAGTGTTAGAAGGGACAGTGACATGCAATACGATCAACTGGGAAGGCTGCTCATCACGGTCGGGGCCGTGGTGCTCGTGCTGGGCCTGCTGTTCATTGTGATGGGCCGC
The DNA here is from genome assembly GCA_030913985.1 of Chloroflexota bacterium. GTDB lineage: Bacteria > Chloroflexota > Chloroflexia > QHBQ01 > JADMIH01 > JADMIH01. The sequence continues at coordinate 565 of JALZHI010000113.1, forward strand.
AACAACTTCCTCGGCAGGCTGCCCGGCGACATCAACTTCTCCAGCGGCAACTTTACCTGCGTGGCACCAATCGCGACGATGCTTCTCCTGAGCGTAGTGCTCACGATTATTCTAAACATCGTGCTGCGTTTGTTCAACCGTTGAGCGACAGATCGACGGCGGGGGAGAGCTAGTCCTCTTCCTCTTCCTCTTTCTGGCGTGTCGCCACCAACGAAGGTTCGCCCACCGCTCTGGTCTCCTTGGCGCGCCTCGGCTCGAAGCCTTTCAGCATGAACAGGGCTATCCACGTCAGCAGGGTGGTAAAGACCGCCAGCAGGACCAGCCCCAAGCCCGCCACGATGCCGATGGCCGCCGTTATCCATATGCTGGAGGCGGTAGTAAGGCCGCGAACGGTGGAGCCCGTACGGAAGATGGTGCCCGCACCCAAAAAGCCGATGCCCGTGATTATTTGCGCGGCCAGGCGGGCGGGATCGCGCACCGTGCCTAGCTCATCGAACCCAAACACGGAGGCCACCGTAAAGCAGGCCGATCCGGCGCACACGAGCATGTGCGTCCGCAGCCCGGCGGGGCGTTGCACCCTCTCCCGCTCGTACCCCACGATGCCGCCGAGTATAAAGGCTAACGCCACCCGTGCCATAGTGATAAAGTCGGTATCCTGGAAGACGAATACTTCGTTGAAGAATTGTTCCATATCGAGGCCCTCTTAGGAAGGGCATTATAAGACCACGCACCCTCATACGTAACGTTGTGCACGCGTTCAACTCAGGATTAAACGTCAAGACGCGGAGACGCCAAGGACCACGCCAAGGTTAAGGATTGTTTGGCTCTTAAGTACGAGAACCAGGGTCGAATACACGTACCCTGGTCCTCTTATTTCCTCTCTAAACCTTACCTATTCTTGGCGTGGTCCTTGGCGTCTCCGCGTCTTGGCGTTTAGCTCACGTCTATGGCCTCGTCTCGCCGTGATATTCTTCTCGGATGAACTTGACCAGGCTCCAGACTTCGTTGTCGCCGTTCCCCCCGCCGTACTGAGTGCCGAAGGCGGGCATACCCGACAGGTTGATACCATGGGCGATGATCCAGAAGAGCTGCCCGTCGGTCTTGCTACGCACACGCTGTTCGTGCAGGTTGGCAGCCTTGGGGTACATGGTCCTGCCGAAGTCCCCGTTGCCATCGCCGGTGGTGCCGTGGCACAGGGCGCACTGCACGCTGTAAAGCTCGCGGCCCTTGGCGGTGGTTATCTCAGGATTGCGCGCGGGCAGGCGCATATCGGCGTACTCTGCCGGTATGGCTATGAAGCGCAGGCCGAGGTCGGTAATCTCTGGTTCAAGAGGAAGTGGCGTCTCCTGCCGCAAAATCATCATGCCGCCGAAATAAGCCGATGCGCCTCCGCCCCCAAGGAGTACCAGCAGCAACAGAATCCAGCACCCGCAGCCCCGGCCCTTGTCTTTATCTTTGTCGGCGTCAGTATCAGTGACCGTGACGGTGCCAGTGTTGGTGCTAGTGCTTGTGCCAGGGGCGGTGACCCGATTTTCGTCCACGCTTGTCCTCCTGAGAGAGATTGTTCCAGTTCGCCAGCCTTACAACAATACGCCGCCGGTTACTCGCATGGTAAGCTTACGCCCACGCGCCGCAATCGCGGCAATTTTGAGCACGAAACGTGCCCCTACTCGTCCTCGTGGAACAACATTTCCCCCGCGCGTACCTCGACGGGCAGGTTGTTCTCGCCGGGCGGCAGCGGGCACGAATAATAGGGGCTGTAGGCGCAGTATGGATTGTAAGCCCGGTTGAAATCGAGCACGTACTCGTCAGTGGCCTTCTTGTTGAGGTCGATGTAGCGGCCCGCGCCGTATGTCTCCTTGCCGGAGGTCTTGTCGCGGAAGGGCACGAAGAGGCGGTTGCCGTGCAGCGGCTCGTCGGCGGGCGGCAAGAACGCGGTGAGGCTCAGGCGCTGCCCGTTTAGCTCGAACTCGAGTCTACCAGCGCGGGTGTACTCTTTATGCCCGCCGGTGGTGGTCTGCACCCTGAATATGCCGGGGTGGGCATCGGGCACCAGGCGCGCGGTTACCCGGTAAGCGAGGTCAATCGGGTAATACTTCAGCCCGGTGAACTGGTCCTTCTCCTCGGGGAGGATGGGGGAGTCCGGGTTCTCGTTGAAGAACTTGTCCTTCTGCCTGCGGAAGGCTTCCAACTGCCGCCTCGCGCCGTCGTCTTCTGGGGTCGCGGGGGTGTGCTGGTGATGCGTATGGTCGTTGTGGTCGTTTGCCATCTCTATGTCTCCTATTATCCAAATCTTCGTATATGTTAGTGGGTCTCATCTATAATGCAAGCAGCGACGTGAGCGTTTGTAGGTCTCGATTATAGCATATCACAGACGTCAAAGGCCGCCTTTCCGCACTCGTGCCGCAAACCCTCTACCTCCGGCGGACGCGAGTCGGATATGCGAACCATTCTCCCCCTTGTCATTCTGAGCGCAGCGAAGAATCAGGTGGGTTGGGATGCTGTTGAATTTCTGGAGCAAGCCCCGCCCTTGTCATTCTGAGCGTAGCGAAGAATCTCGTCCTCTACCGGGATGTTTCCTCTTTCTTATGGGAGAATGTCGCGTAGGAAAGGGGCTACTTAGGTGGTGAGGGACGAGATTCTTCACTGCGTTCAGAATGACAAAGAGGGGGTTTGGTCATCTCAATTCAACGGCCTAACTACCCACCTGATTCTTCGCTGCGCTCAGAATGACAAGGGCGAGGCTTGGGGCCTCCTATCCGGTTTTGTGTCCACTATGTCTATTGTGCCCAACTTGACACCCAACTGTAGTTACTCTATGCTGCCCGTATGATGGACATGGACGAAATCGACGTTCTTGAGGTGCCCGTAGAGCGCACGCCGCTGAGCGAGTTGGAGCAGCGCGGGGCACGCTTGCAGGCTGCCATGCGCGAGGCCGGGCTGGACGGGGTGCTCGCCACTCAGAACGCCGACGTGTTCTACCTGTCGGGGATCGTCCAGCAGGCCCAACTATACATGCCGCTGGAAGGACTGCCTTGCCTTATGGTCCGCAAGCACTTCGACCGCGCCCGCATGACCACCGCTTTGGACGAATCGCAGGTGGTCGGCATCAGGTCGTTGCGGGAGTTGACCGGCCTGGTAGAAGGTGCCGGCGGCAGGCCCCGCAGGCTGGGGTTGGAGCTTGACACCCTGCCGTACAACACCTACCAGGCGTACGCGAAGGCGCTTGCACCTCTTGGGGCTGAGTTGGTGGACGCCAGCATGTTGTTCCGGCAGGTGCGGGCGATAAAGAGCGAGTACGAGCTGGACCAAATCAGGACCGCCGCCAGGGTTGCCGACGTGGGCATCAGGGCCGCCGCCGAAGCCGCCCAGGAGGGCATGACCGAGCTAGAATTGGCGGCCATCATCGAGGCGGCCACGCGCGTGGCGGGGCACAGCGGCGTATTGAGGATGCGCTTCTTCGGCCAGGAGATGCACATGGGGCACCTGCTGGCGGGCAACGCGGGCGGGGTAGCCTCCTTTATGAACTCGCCCACCGGCGGCTATGGTGTTGGCCCCTGGGCACCATACGGGGCAAGTCGCCGCCCCATCCGGCGAGGTGAGCCTGTGTTCGTTGACTACACTGGCGAATGGGGTGGCTACATCGCAGACCAGACGCGCATGCTCTCCATCGGCCCACTCTCGCAGTTCTGGCAGGAGTCTTACGTGGCAATGGTGGACGTGGAGACCTACGTAGCCGCCAACGCCCGCCCCGGCATGACCAGCGGCGAGCTATTTTCCCTCGCGGAGGACCGGGCGCGGCACCTGGGGCATGGCGAATATTTCATGGGCCCACCCGAAGCGGAGTCGCCGGGGCAGAAGGTGCCCTTCATCGGTCATGGCGTGGGCCTCGAACTGGACGAGTGGCCGCCGCTACAAAGGGGTACCGACGCGGTGCTACAGGCCGGTATGGTGCTTGCCCTGGAACCGAAGCTGATTTATCCCAACCGTGGCGCTGTGGGCGTGGAAGATACTTACGTGCTGACCGAGCAGGGTCTAAGCCCGCTTACCATATCGTCGCCGCAGATATTCGTGGTCGATTGATAGCCGCCAATGTCGGTAGCCTCTCCACCGCCTATTCCCACCCGCACCGTTAGCCGGACCGCCCCAGCGCCGGTCCAGCCCAGCCTCAACCGCGTGCAGCAGGTGCTGTCCGGCCCGCCGCCCCGCTACGGCCGGCCCCTGCTCATGTTCCTCCTGGCCGTGGGCCTGCTCGCCGCCTCGATTTGGGGTGCGTTCTCCCTCGCAGGTGGCGTGGAGATGCGGCTGCTTCTCCAGAATAACTGGACCTCCCAGACCGACACGCTGCCGACCTCCATGCTCGGCCAGAGCTTCTACGTCACGCGGCCCAACCTGTCGCGTATAGACCTCCAGATGAGCTTCGTCCCGGTGCTGGAGGCTGATGGGCGGGTTCGTCTGCTGGAAGGGGAGGGGCTGGGCGGTAAGGTGGTGTACGAGGTGCCCCTCCACCAAACCCGGTTCACGCAGGGCTTGTACCTTACAGTGGACATACCGCCCCAGGCAGACTCACAGGGCCGCACCTATACCATCGTCGTAGATACCCCCGGCAGGCAGTTAGGTGATGCGGTAGGGGTAAGGTACAACACCTTCGACGCGCTCACCGCCGGGGGCATGTACACCAACGAGAGCAACGGCAGGCCCACCGAGGGCGACCTGTCGTTCGTTGCCTACTACCGCTACGACCTGGGCACGCTCCTGGACGACCTCGTACAGGTAACGAGCGAGGCACGCAGGTTGGTGCTGTCGCCGCTGCTACTGCTGTTGCTGCCCGGCCTGGCGTTACTGGTGTGGCTGCCCAACAGCCTGTCTGCGGGGCAAAGGTTGCTGGCCGCGCCCGGTCTGACCGCGCTGGCGCTGCCCGTCTTCTTCCTGGTCACGCGGGCGCTCGGCCTGAAGATGGGCACGGTGCAGATGTGGCTGCTCCTCATCGTCTGCGCGGGGTTCCTGGCCGCGGGCTTGTGGCGCTTGAAGCCGAAGCTGAGCTTGCGGGGCATCAAGCTGGAAGATGCCGTCTTCTGGTCGCTGCTGCTGGGCGTGTTGGCCGCCACCATCATCAGCCGGTTCGTGTCGTTGCGAGACCAGGTGGGCGGCATCGGCATAGACGCCTACCACCACACCATGATTTCGCAGCTTTTCGTGGAGCAGGGCGGCATCCCGGCCAACTACCAGCCCTACGCGCCCCTGGCGTCGTTCACCTACCACTACGGCTTCCACTCGCTGGCTGCCTCGGTGGCCTGGCTTTCGGGCCGCACCTCACCCGGCGATATGATGCTGCTCATGCCGCAGATGGGGCAGATAGCCGATACATTGCCGGTGCTGACGCTCACCCTCTTCGCGTGGAAGGCGCTGGGCGACCGCTGGGCGGGGCTGGCGGCGGGCGCGCTGGCGGGCGTTTTCTCCATAATCCCCGCCTTCTACGTCAACTGGAGCAGGTTCACGCAGGGGTTGGGACTGGCGCTCCTCCCCCTCGCCTGGATACTGCTCATGGAAGTGCTCGACCGCGCTCCGCTGAGACGGCAGACCGCTGCCAATACCTCGACTCCCGCGCCCGCTGACGGCAAGCAGGCCACTTCCACCTCACCAGCCGCCCCGGATAACCGCGATGTCACCTGGCAGCTGGCGTTGCGCCAGTCGGGGCCGTATATGCTTGCGGTGATTGGGGCGAGTGGGCTTGCGCTGGCGCACTATCGCGTGGCCGCTATCTACGCGGTGTTCGTTGCGCTTTACGTGCTGTGGCGTATCGCCAAGTCGATCAGACAGAAAGCCTCAACTGGTGAGGTGGTGGTCCCGGCCAGGCGGGTGGTCACGGTGGCGGTGCTCTCGGCGGCCACGCTGCTGCCCTGGGTGGTAAACTTGCGGAGCAACTTTGCCATCAAGCAAGTCAGCCGGGGGTGCACGCCCGAACGAGCGTCGTACTACGATATCGTTGAGCGGATCGGAGCCGATATACTTTATCACCCGTCGCTGTACCTGCTGTGCGCGCTGTCACTGGGCGGCATTGGCTGGGCCATCAAGCGGCGGGACTTGCTGCCGCTCCTGCCCGCGTTCACCTGGTTGCTTGTTCTGCTCTACTCTAATCCCTGCCTGTTCCCGATCAACGTACCGGGCGCGGGCTACTTAGACCTGGTGACGGTGGTCTCCGGTGCCTGGGTGCCCCTGTGCCTCATGGCGGGGTACCCCCTGGCGCGCTTTGCCCGGTGGGCGGTTTCTTTATTGGACGCGACACCTGGGGCAAGGCAGCGCGCATGGCGGCTGGCTTCGGGCGGGCTGATTGGCGCGGTGGTGCTGCTGTGCGGCTTTGCCTCAGGCATGCAACTGGCACCCGTAGTGGTGAAGGACAACAAGCCCTACCTGACCCCCGGCGATGTGAACGTGCTGACCTGGATGCGGGATAACCTGCCGCGTAGCTCCTACGTGTTGGCTGAGCCGTTCGCCTTTGGTTGGTCCCATGATGTACTGGGCACGGACGCGGGCATATGGGTGCCCTACGTAGCAGGCGTGCCTTCCTCCGTGCCGCCAATGACGGCCTACAACGAGCGTCCCATTGACCCCGACTACATCGCGAAGCTGACCAATCTCGTTACTTCAGGCATCGAGCCTCTCAAGAGGAAGGATGGCAAGACGGGCGCGCCTCTACCAACCACAGCCGACTGGGACGCCCTCAAGCAAGCAGGTATCACTCACATCTACGCAGGCTCTCGCGGCGAACACTTCGACACGCAGTTCCTCTTCGACAACCCCGACAGCGTAACTCCCATCTACCACCATGACAACGCCTGGCTGTTCGAGCTTCGCTAGACGAGTGGGGAGTAACACGTTACGCGTTACGCGTAACGAATATCGATTCACCAAGCAACAATGCAGAACCTAACGTAAATGTCCCTGAAACCCCCTTACGTGTTACGTGTTACGTGTTACGCGTTACGTGTCACTCGTCTCTCGCTCATGGCACACCTTTTGCAAGCAGCTATAAGGTCGTGGGCGAAGGATACTTGACGCTTGTCTGCACGGCTGCGTCATAAGTTGCTACACGCCGGGAGGGTGCGCATTGGCAAGATTTCAGGGAAACACTCACGCAGGGTCGGATAGGCTGGCCGCTACGTTGCTCGTGCTGGCGCTTCTCATTGTGCTCGGCTTTGTCTTCTGGAACCTCAACGACCCCAACGGCTTCCGCCTCTTTTGGGACGACATAGCCGATGCGTTCACTGTCAACCGCTAGGAAATAGCGCGGTCCGTCGTGCCCCCCATGTTTGCCGGCGCGACATAGGCGAGGAACCTGCTGATTTCCAACGACATTGCAGGCGTTCGCGTTTCACGTTTCACGTTTCAGAACCCAGGAGCAAGCCTGATGGACAAGAGGGCTAGAGAAATACTTGGTCTACCGGTGGTGACTATGAACCGGGGCACCAAGATTTACGACATCGAAGACATGGTGATCGACCCTGACCGGGGTCAGGTGCTCGCTCTGGTGGTGCAGGAAGCCGCCTGGCTCCACTCGGCGAGGGCCATTCCGTTTGGGCGCATCAACGTCATAGGCCAGGACGCGGTAGTCATACCCGATGGGCGCGCGGTGATCGAGGTGAACCGTGACCCGGTATTGAAGCGCCTCTACAACCAGCAGATCGTACGCGGGTTGCGGGTGCTCACTGACGACGGCCGCCGCCTGGGCACTGTGGCCGATATGACGCTCGACTCGAAAACGGGCGAGATCAAGGGCTACTTTGTGTCGCTCGGCTTCGGGACGACGATGGGGCAGGGCGCGCGCTGGCTCCCCGCCGAGCGCGTTATCAGCATCGGACAGCGCGTAATGTTTGTGCCCGCCGACGTAGCCCAGCTTTTCGAGCAGCAGATTGGCGGCATATCGGGCGCGCTCGACAACGCGGGGGACAAGCTGCGCTCCGCTGGTGCTAAGCTGAACACCCAGCTAGAGCAGATAGGCACCCAGGTGCGCGATACCGTACCGGCGCGAGTGAGCGGCTCGCTCGTCGGACGCACCGCTCACCAGGTAGTGCGCGACAGGGACGGCAACGCCATCATCGTCGCGGGTGACACCATCACGCAGGAGACGGTAGATGCCGCCAGGGCCGCCGGGCGCATGCCGCAATTGATGATGGCGGCGGGCGCGGGGCCAACCCAGAACAGCCTTAGCTCCCTTGGCGACCAGGCGGCGCAGAGCCTCCGCGACATTCCGAACGAGGCTCGCGCTCTGTGGAACCAGCTTACAGGTGGCTACAACCGCAGGGTAGACATGGCCGACACGAAAGCCGTGGACCGGCGGGTGAAGGACGCCCTGGGCCGCCCCGTGACCCGCGTCATCCTGGACGCCGACGACAACATCATCCTGAACACGGGCGACATCGTGACCAATCACGCGATACAGGCGGCCCGCCAGGCGGGTGTGCTGGACATCCTGATCGATTCGATTTACACCGCCCGCCCCAAGCTGGAGACGCAGGACCTGAAAGCGCCCCGCAGTGGCGACGCCAGCCTGGAGCACGTCAGCGGGCAGCCTATAGCGCCGCAGCCCGACGCAAATGCAAACGCACCCGAGCCTCAGACTGCCGGGCGGGCCGCTGGGGGCGCGACTGTCGTAGATAACGGACCGGCGGGCGTATAAACGTATCGCTACGCACTAGCTTTTCGGAGGTAAGAGGCTTTGAATACCAGACTTCTCATGGGCATCCTGCTCGTGGTCCTTGGCATCCTGGTGCTGATTTTCGACGAATTCCTGAGGGTGGTGGTCGGCGTCGGTTTCGTCGTTACAGGACTCTACATAGCTTTACAGAACTCTAACCCAGGCAACAACAATATATAATGTGGGACGACGGACGATAGACGATGGACGATGGAAGAAAAAGCCATCGTCTATCGTCTATCGTCCATCGTCCATCCGAAACCGCCACGTGCTGCCGTACGTTGTATAGGTAGTCTGGCTCGAATTTTGGTATAATTAACCGTTATCAATCAAACCGTCCTTGCCCGAACGACTCGGCTAGGAGCAGATTCGTACTGAAAGGGAATAATTACACATGGCAATGGTAAAAGGCCTTAAGCTAAAGGTCGTTTCGGGCATTCTCAGCCTCGGCGTAGCTCTGACGCTGTTCGCCCCGGCGGTAGGACAGGCCAACGGGCAGACCTCCACCCCTGATGATTTGGGTGGCATCGGTGTTGAAGCCCGGCCCTATACCCCTAACGTGGTAAAGAACCCCCTGGGCTACGCACCCGACGAGCTACTTGTAAAGGTAGATAATCCTGCCGCCCTAGGTATCAGCGGCGGCAAGCTCGCGCCTTCTTCGCGCGATCTGGCGCAATTGCTTGACTGCTTCGCGCTCGATTCCGCTACGGAAGTATATCCGGGCGTATACAAGCTGAAGGCCGTGCCAGGTAGCGGCCTGGACGTGAAGTCGGCCAGCGCGGCCCTGGAGCAGGTGCCGGGCGTCTCTTACGCCAACGCCAACCACACCTACTATATCGAAGTAGCCCCCAATGACCCGCTGTACCAGGCGGGGCAGCAGTGGGGTGTTACCCAGGTCAAGCTAGAGCAGGCATGGGACGTGACCACCGGCAATGATATCGTCGTGGCCGTGCTCGACACCGGCACCGCCACCAACCACCCCGACCTCGAAAGCAAGATCGTGCCGGGTTGGGACTTCGTGAACAACGACAATAATCCATACGACGACGAGGGGCACGGCACCCAGACCGCAGGCATCATCGGTGCCTCCAGCAATAACGGTGAGGGCGTTGTGGGTGCCTCGTGGGGCGCTAGGATCATGCCCCTCAAGGTGTGCAGCTTCGAAGGCCGGTGCGAGGAAGAGCATATAGCCGCCGCGATACGCTGGGCTACCGACCACGGCGCTCGCATCATCAACCTGAGCCTCGGCGGCGACGAAGACACCGAAATAATGCGCGAGGCCGCCCGGTACGCCGTCGAGCGCAACGTGGTGGTAGTGGCTTCCGCGGGCAACGAGGCCGACGGCAAGGCCCGCTACCCTGCCGCCTACCCCGGCGTTGTGTCGGTGGGCGCGACAGGTCGTAGCGACACCTTCACAGGCTTCTCCTCCTACGGCGACTTCGTGGACGTGTCGGCTCCCGGCGTGGGCATCCTGAGCACCGGCTGGGAAGACGGGCAGCTTACCTATAGCTACGCCAACGGTACGTCGTTCTCAGGCCCCTTCGTGGCGGGTGTGGCCGCGCTGGTGTGGACTTCCAATCCTTCGCTGTCCGCCGAGCAGGTGGGCTTCGTAATCATGGACTCGTCGGACGACCTGGGCGATCCCGGCCCCGACGTGCACTACGGTAACGGCCGCCTCAACGCCTTCCGCGCGGTGACCCTGGCGAAGGAAGGCCCGCGCCCGGCCCGCACGCCTACCCCCGTGCGCAACGCCACCCAGGTAGCGCAGCCTACCGCTACGGCAGCGGCGGGCCAGGGACCGACCTTGCAGGTGAACCTGCGCGACGTGTTGCCGGGCGTGTTGATTTCCGTGTCGGGTAGCGGCTTTGGGCGGTCCGAACTGGTGGACCTGTCGCTCCTCTCCTCGGACGGCGATCTCAAGGCCCTCGGCAACGCGCAGACGAACGCGCAAGGCACCTTCCAGGCCGAGCTAGCTCTGCCGAAGAACGTGCTTACCGGCAAGGCTGCCCTGACCGCCAACGGTAAGCCGTCGGGCACCCGCGCCTCGGTGGAGATCAACGTCCTGAGCGACGGCGGCAACCCCGCGACTTTGCGCCCGCCCGCGTTCGAGCGTGTGGCCCCTCAGAACACCACGGCTACGCAGGTCTACTTCCCGGAGGTCGGGCACACGCTGAGAGGCGCGTTCCTGCGGTTCTGGCAGCAGAACGGCGGCCTGCCTATCTTCGGCTACCCTCTCTCCGAGGAATTCCAGGAAGTATCGGCCATTGACGGCAAGACCTACACCGTACAGTACTTCGAGCGCAACCGCTTCGAGTACCACCCTGAGTTCAGGGGCACTCGCAACGAGGTGCTGATGGGCCTGCTGGGCGTCGAGCTTACCAGGGGCAAGACCTTCCCCGTCGAGGCTCCGTTCCAGAGCAACAACAACCGCGTCTACTTCCGCGAGACGCAACACGGCCTGGGAGGTGCGTTCTACCAGTACTGGCGGCAGAACGGCGGCCTGCCCATCTTCGGCTATCCCATCTCGGGGGAGATGCAGGAGATCTCGCCCATAGACGGCAAGACTTACACCGTACAATACTTCGAGCGCAACCGCTTCGAGTACCACCCCGAGTTCCGGGGCACCCGTAACGAGGTGCTGCTCGGCCTGCTGGGCGTCGAAATCGTCAAGAGCAAGGGCTGGATTCAGCCTTAGGTTGATACGGGAACGCCAAGACGCAGAGACGCCAAGGACGCGCCAAGGTTAGGTAAGGTGTTCTAAGAAAGAGGACCAGGGTACGACATCGTGTACTCTGGTCCTCTCTCTACTCTCCAAACCTTAATTACCTTGGCGCGTTCTCTGCGTCTTAGCGTCTTGGCGTTTCCGTCTATATACGTTGACACGAGTACCCCCGCGTGCTAAACTCGGGGCGTGGGTACTGTTGCCGCTCGTTTCTCTACACGCCACAGGCTTTGGCGTATGCTGCTCCTGGCCGCCTCTATGGCTGCGGCTGTTGTGCTGCTCGTGGCTTCGAGTACGTCCAGCGCGGCACCTGAGGGGTTTGCCGACAAGGCTTTCCTCGACATCTGGCTGCGCACCGACGCCCCTGTGCTGGACGGCAACGCGCAGCGTAGCTGGTACTGGGGGCCGTCGCCTGGCCTGGCGCTCGAGGAGCCGTATACCGGGCTGAAGGGCGGCAAGCGCCTGGTGCAGTACTTTGACAAGGCCCGCATGGAGATCAACAACCCCAACGCCGACCGCAAGAGCGAGTGGTTCGTCACCACCGGGCTGCTGGTGGTCGAGATGGTCTCCGGCAAGCAGCAGGTTGGCGACAGGGAGTTCGTGCCGAAGCAGGCCGCCGAGATAGCGGTCGCGGGCGACGGCCTCACCGGCGACCCCGACGCGCCGACATATACGTCCTTTCGCCTGGTCGCCTCGTTGGGCGGGCCTGGCAACAACCGGGCACCCAACATGGTGGGTCAGACCGTTACGGCCACCATCAACCGGGCCGGGCAGGTTGGCAGTAATAGCGCGCTGGGCCTCTATCCAGGGGCCAGGCTGGCGGCGTACAGCGAGGTGCTGGGGCACAACATTCCCCTTGCGATGTGGGACTTCCTCAACCTCAAGGGCACGGTGCAGCAGGATGGCAAGCTAGCCACCAACCAGACTATCGCCAACTGGGTGTTCGTCATGGGCTACCCCATCAGCGAGCCGTACTGGGCGCGAGTGAAGATCGGGGGGGTGTTCAACGACGCGCTTATCCAGCTTTACGAGAGGCGCACGCTGGTATACGTCCCCGCGCTCGACAAGGGGTGGCAGGTGCAGATGGGCAACGTGGGCCAGCACTACCACCGCTGGATGTACGGCGGCCCGCTGCCCGCGCCCGTCATCGCGCTTGCCACTCCGACGCATGCGCCCCCGGTTATACCTGAGCCAATCGACGCCACCATCGACCGCAACTCCGCGCCCGTGGGCACGCAGCTAGAGGTGTCGCTGTATGATTTCCAACCGGGCGAAGATATAGCCTCCTGGTTCACGGCACCCGATGGCACGGCCCATGACGCCCGTATCAACTTGAAGGCCGGGCCGGACGGCAGGGTGGAGAGTGTCCTAGTGCCCACTGAGGGTTTCGCTCCGGGCTTGTGGGCCATCACCTTCCACGGCAAGGCGAGCAACCACGAGTCGGTGGCCTACTTCTACCTGTTCACCTGCAACCCCGCGTGCACACCCCTACCCACAAAGGTCCCGGCCACCCGCACCCCCACAAGCGCCCCCACTTCCGCCGCGACATCCACGCGCGCCACTGCGCCTACGCGTACCCCCGCACCCCGAGGCAGCGTGACGCCCACGGCCACCTTCCCCGCCGTGCCCAGCGAGCAACCGGAGGGGCTATTGCTATTGGTCAACCCCGGCTATGGCGCGCCCGACACCCAGTTCACCTTCTCAGCCAAAAACCTCACACCCAACGAAGCTGTCACAGTAAAGTTCACCGACTCGACCGGGGCCGTGGTGTACCCAGCCAACTCCAACAACGGCCAGTACCAGGCCAACGCCGCGGGCGAACTTAGCCTGGTACTGGTGCCCTCGCAGGCGTTCCCCGCCGCGCCCCTGGGAGTGTGGTACTTTGAGGTGCTAGGTCAGCAGTCGAAGCTAGAGGGGTTGATCGGGTTTGTGTTACGGTAACGAGCGGCGAAAAGCTGTCTCAGAAATAAAGTGTCGGAGATCAGCACTTGGCTCCCCTTTGTCATTCTGAGCGCAGCGAAGAATCAGGTGGGGAAGCGAGAGTCCTCAACGCCCAGGATGCTGACGGCATTAGCCACCATGCGCCACAATTGCAGCGGCCAAGAGCGGGGTACTGATTCTTCGCTACGCTCAGAATGACAAGGTCCATCTTTGGTCCCGCTCTACAAGCGAACGACTTGACCAGCATTGTCGGCCCAAGAACTAAAGACCCCTCGTCTCTCATCACTCGTCACTCGTCCCGTCCGAGTTCGTGCTTCAACTCCTCAAGCCACTTCTGCTCCTGGGGGTTAAGCGCCGCGTCTTCCAGCAGGTCGGGACGCCGTAGTAGGGTGGCACGCAACGCCTCGCGCCGCCGCCAGGCTTCTACCTGGGCGTGGTGGCCGCTGACCAGGATGGGCGGGATGGTCCAGCCTCGGAAGTCGGCAGGACGGGTGTACTGCGGGTATTCGAGCAGGCCCCTTGCGTGCGATTCGTCGTGGGCCGAGCCTTCGGCCAGCACTCCCGGTATCTGGCGGGCCACCGCATCGGCAACCACCATAGCAGCTAGCTCGCCTCCGGTGAGCACGTAGTCACCAATGCTGATTTCGTCCGTCACCAGGTGCTCCCTCACACGTTCGTCCACACCCTCGTAGTGCCCGCAGAGGATGATTAGCCGGGGGTGTTGCGCAAGCTCCTGGGCGACGGCGTGGGAGAATACGCGGCCCTGGGGACTCATCAGTATGATGGGGGTGTCGTGGGACGATGCGATAGGCTCGGGGGGGCCTTCGAGGGCTTGCGGTGGCGGCTCGTACTGGCTGATGCCGGGGGGCGCTTCCGGCAGGTGGTAGACCCACTCGGTGGCGCGGAACAGCGGTTCGCACTTCATCACCATGCCCGCCCCGCCGCCGTAGGGGTAGTCGTCCACCGTGTGGTGCCTGTCCGTGGCGTAGTGCCTGATGTTGTGCAGGCGCACCCGCACGTGCCCCGCCTCCATGCCGCGCTTGAAGATGCTCGCTCCGAGCACGCCGGGGAACATCTCAGGGAAGAGCGACAGGATGTCCAGCAGCAAGGCTCAGTCGTCCTCGTCGAATAGCGGGTCCAGCGGCAAAACCGAGGTGGGACCGGGGGCCTGTTTCTGTGGGGCAGCGCCTTTGCCGCGCGAGCCGGGTGGGGTGGCCTCCTTGCCTCCCGGCGTAGACTCCTCGTACAGCACGGTGGTCTCGTAGGTCTCAATCTCGAACGTCAGCAGTTCCGGCTCTTCGTCGGCGGGCCTGGCTCTCAGCGCGAGATCGAGTTCCGCCGCCGCCAGGCTTCCGCTCTTGGCCGCCCGCTCGCTGACCTGCTGCACGCGCAGCTCTGCCTCCTCCAGCATACGGCTGCAATTGTCCGCCAGGGCCATGCCCTCCTCGAACGCCGAAAGCGCCTCCTGGAGCGTGAGGTTGCCGTCGCTCAGACGCTGCACTACCTCTTGTAGCCTGCCGAATTGCTGTTCAAAGGTGGCGCTGTTGCTCCCGTGGGCCACCGCCGACCCGTTCTTGCGCTCTTGTCCCATCTACTACTCCCCTTCTTCCTCTTCATCCTCGTCATCACCCCATAGCTCCCGGCTCTCGGCTGTGCGGTTGCGCACCACACGCGCCCCAAAAGCCCCATCGGCCACCCTTATCTCAAGCAGGTGGTCGGCTTGTGCCTCGCGGATGTTGCTAACCACTGCCCCTGTGTCCAGGTCGCGCACGATGGCGTATCCCCGCTTGAGTATTTGCAGCGGCGACAGGGCGTCCAGGCGTTGCTTGGCGCTCACGATGCGCTCCCGTTGCAGCGCCAGCCTGTGCCGCAAAGCCGTGTCCATAGACTTGCGCATCGCCTCGATCTGCTTGCGGTCGTTGCTTACCTGCCACATGGGCGACAGGTGGTCCAGCCTATCCCTCTCCGACTCCACCTCGTCCCAGGCCACGGCTATGCGCCCGCGCATATCGTTGAGCATCATGCGCCGCCAGGCATCGATGGTGGCCTGGAGGTCGAGTATGTCGGGGGTGGCAAGCTCGGCGGCGGCGGAAGGGGTGGGCGCGCGCAGGTCGGCCACGTAGTCTATGATGGTGGTGTCGGTCTCGTGCCCCACGCCGCTGATGACGGGCACCTTGCTCGCATACACCGCCCTCGCCACCACTTCCTCGTTGAACGCCCAAAGCTCCTCGATAGAGCCGCCGCCCCGCGCCACGATGATGAGGTCCACCGCCTCATCGCCCTCCAACTGGTTGAGCGCGGAGATGGCCCCCGCCACCTGGTGCGCCGCCCCGTCGCCCTGCACCTGCGTGGGTGAAAGCAGCACCTCGGCTACCGGCCAGCGCCTGCCCAGCACCGTGAGTATGTCCTGGAGCGCGGCGGCCTGAGGGGAAGTCACAAGTCCAATACGGCGGGGCAAAACCGGGATGGGGCGCTTGCGTTCCTGGGCGAACAGCCCTTGCGCCTCAAGGGCCGCCTTTAGCTGCTCGAACGCCAGGAAGAGCGCGCCCTGGCCTTCCTCCTGCAAAGTATCGACGTAGAATTGCAGATTGCCGGTGGCCTCGTACATCGATACGTAGCCGTGGGCCAGCACCGCCGCCCCGTTGCTGGGGAGCACCGTCTGCCAGATGGCCTGCTGGCGGAACAGCACGCACCGCATCTGGGCGTCTCGCTCCTTGATGGTGAAGAAGAAGTGGCCGGAGCCGGTCTGCGAGACGTTGCTCACTTCGCCCGCTATCCAGCAGTCGAACAGCACCTCGTCGCTTTCGAGGAGGTGCTTGAGGTAGCCCGCAAGCTCGCCCACCCTGAAGATGCGGAGGGCGGCGCTACCTGCTTCTAGCGTGCGGGACTTCTGAGCGGGCATAGGGTGTGGCCTGTCTGTTGGGGTGGGCTTAACGGGCCTCGGGGCTGCGCTTGTCGAGACGTCTGCCACGCCTGCCCAGGAGCTTTTGCAGCCGCGTGCCCTTGATGCGCCTGCGGAACAGGTAGAGCAGGTTGGCAATCCCGTCCCTCATGGGGAATAGCTTGGTCTCGCCGATGCGCTCGCTGTAGTGGATGTGGTACTCCCCGAAGCGGATCGTCTTGTTCTCAATCGCTTCGAGCTTGATTTCCTCGGAGAACGGCATGCCGTCGCTCTCCAGCCGCAGCTTCTTGAGGGCCTCACGCGTCATCACCCACATGCCGGACTGCGAATCGGCAATCCACCGCAGCCACAGCACGCGCGTGACGTAGGTCAGTATCTTGTTGCCGAACACGTTGCGGAAGCGCATCGCCTTCGGGTCAACCAGGGGAAAGCGGCTCGCTGACACAAAATCGAGCTTCCTGTCGAGCATGTAGTCAATGATGGGGCCTATCGCGTTGGTGGGGTAGGTGCCGTCGCCGTCGGCGGTGGCGATGATGTCGCCGGTGGCCTCGGGGAAGCCCGCCTTGTAAGCGTTGCCGTAGCCCTTGCGGGTCTCGAAAATGACCTCAGCCCCTAGCTCACGAGCGATGCGGCCCGTTTCGTCGGTGGAGTTGTTGTCTACCACCACAACCTGGTCTACGTAGTCGGGCATCGACTGGAGGACGGCGGCTATACCATGCTCCTCGTTGAAGCACGGGATCACCACCGATACCTTTAGGCCTTTATACATGCAAACAGCACCTTGTCAGCTTCACTGTGCGCCATCCTTATCGGCATAAGAAATCGGCCTACCTCAGTCGCCTTCCTTGTTGGGCCGCAGGCGAAATATGCCGCCCTTGCCCGGCTGGCGGCGCTTGTAAGCGTCTTCGAGCAGCTTTTCCAGGTCCTCGTTGGTGAAAAGGAAGGACTCCGAGATCGTCTGGTAGCCCCTGGTCCGGTCGGTGGTGTAGCGGATACCCCGCACCAGTACACCCTCGTTTAACTCAACTATGCAGACTTCCTTGATGTTGTTCTGGTCGATGAAGTAGCCGACGGCGCGGAGTATATCTTCGTAGTCGACGCGGGTGGTGCCCGAAAAGTCCATCATTGCAAGGCTCCTGGATTCGGGGCGGCTCGCGGGCCACATGGAAGCAAGAGTAACGCCCAAACAAAGCTGCGGGGAGGCCCTGGCGTGGCAATGCGCATTATAGCACACGCGTTTTGGGCGTGCAAAAGTGTGATATTATAGTCCGCGGCGCCGGTAATTACGAATTACGAATTACTAATTACGCGTTACGGGTTACGGGTTACGAGTTGGAGTGATGAAGAGAGTATCTATTGGGCTGCTCGGCATTTTACTGCTTGGGCTTTGCGGTGCCGCTTTCTCGCGGGTTGCCTATAGCCAGGCAAAGCTACCATCGTGGCCTGACGCGTGGGTTGCTGACAACGCCTTTCTCGATGTGTGGGTGAGGTCTGATGGGCCTGTGGCTTTGAAGGTTGCTGGGCGGTCGTGGTTATGGGGGCCGGTGCCGTTCGCGGTGGCGAATGAGGCTTATGCCGAGTCGCCCACGGGCAAGCGGCTGGTGGAGTACCTCGACAAGGGCCGCATGGAGGTGAACGATCCAGCCGCCGACCGCGCCTCCAACTGGTTCGTGACCGGCGGGCTGCTCGTCACCGAGATGGTATCGGGACAAATGCAGACCGGCAACAGCACGTTTGAGAAGAGAGCGCCCGCCGAGGTACCGGTGGCAGGTGATGTGGGCAGCCCCAATGCCCCGACCTACGCCACCTTTTCAGGGCTGCTCGCTCCCGTACCGAAGGCCAACGCTGGACTGGCATCACAAC
>JALZHI010000230.1 GCA_030913985.1 Chloroflexota bacterium
CCGACGACCGTGGACGGCGATGTTGGAGTAAGCCCTGGTACCTCGGTAACCGGGTTCCCACCAGGCGTCACCACCGGGACGATACATGCGGGCAACGCTGTTGCAGCCCAGGCGCAGAGTGATGCGGGCACTGCCTATAACGATGCCGCGGGGCAGCCCTGTGATAGCAATCTGACCGGGCAGGACCTTGGGGGTTTGACACTCAGCCCTGGGATGTACTGTTTCGACAGCTCAGCCCAATTGACCGGGCAGCTCACGCTGGATGGTAGTTCCAGTGGCGTCTTCGTCTTCAAGATAGGTAGCACCCTAACCACGGCAAGTAACGCTGACGTGTCGCTTATCAATGGCGCGCAGCCCTGTAACGTCTTCTGGCAGGTTGGTAGCTCTGCCACCCTGGGGACAAATACAGCCTTCGCGGGAAATATCCTGGCGCTGACTTCCATCACCCTCAATACTGGTGCATCAACAGAGGGCGGCCTCTATGCTCGCAACGGCGCTGTGACATTAGACTCTAACGACATTCAAGCCTGCGATTTTGCCCAGCCAGCCCCTACGGATACGTCAACCGCCACCAGCACAGCGCCTGCCACCAGCACAGCCACCACCACCAGCACGGCGATGGCTACCAGCACGTCCACTGCGGTAGCACCAACCGCCGCTAATACGTCCACACCCACGGCATCTGCCATCAGCACAGTGCCTGCCACCAGTACAGTGCCTGCCACCAGTACAGTGATGCCTGCTAGCACTGCAACCCCGCAAGCCAGCCCTACCCGTGCTCCTGCTGACACGCCTGAGCCAACCGAGACAATGGACACGCCTGCCGACACAGCCGTGCCCCGCACCGCCACCCGTGAAAGCACTGCCACCGGTGCCACAAGCACGGTGACGCTACCCACAAGCACGCCGCCGGATTCAGCTACGGCTACTAACACTGCCACCAGCACGATTACCCTATCGACCCCTGACGCAACGCTAACCGGCACACCGGTGTCTACGGTGACGCCAGGCGCCACCTCGACGGCAACTCTGCTCACCCCAACGGAGAGTCCGGCGGTCCCAGCACCGACATTCACGGAGACGCCGGTTGCACCTGAATCGACCACGTTGGCGACACAGGTGGCAGTGCCAAGTCCGCCGTTGTTCTTGCCACCCACAGGCGGCCCATCCACCGTTGACGGGCTTCCCTGGTACGGTCCGTTCTTTCTCGTCCTCAATGCCATCTTGTTAGTGGCAGCATTAGGGTTACGTAGCCTGGTGCGGGCAAGACGCGAACGTTAGACTGATCCAAAATGGAGAAGCAGTGGGGCTTGCCGCTGGCAAGCCCCTCTTACTGCCGCCCGCCATGCAGCATCACAACCGGCGGTCCACTGCCTTGCCGTGGAGTCCAGAGTGTAGCCCCAGGCACATCTACATACTCAATGGTCCCTTGCATCGTATGGAACGAACACTCAGGGCGAGTGCAACGTAATCGTCTCTTTGCCCTGCAACCTGTCGCGTATGCGGCGGGCAATCTGCTCCATGTGCTCGGGGTTGCGCACGAAGTCCATACCGTCGGTGTTGATAGTCAGCACGGGGCAGAGGTTGAAGCGGGCGGTCCAGTCCTCGTATAGCTCGTTCAACTGGGCTATGTATTCGGGCTGTATGCCGCGTTCGAAGTCACGACCACGCAACTCAATGCGACTCAAGAGGGTGGGCACGGTGGCTTGCAGGTAGACGACAAGGTTCGGGGGCCGCACGATGGTGGTGGCAAGCTCGTAGAGGTCGTAATAGGTCTGCCAGTCCGCCTCGGACATGTTGCCGCCGTTGTAGAGGTTGCGGGCGAATATCTCCGCGTCTTCGTACACGCTGCGGTCCTGGATGACCGAGCCGGGGCGGTTCAGCAGATCGTAATGGTGGCGCAGGCGGCGCGAGAGGAAGAAGACCTGGGAGTGGAAGCTCCACCGCCGCATGTCGCCGTAGAAATCGCTCAGGTAGGGGTTCTCCGCGACGGCCTCGTAGAACGGCTCCCACCCCAGCCTCTCGGCCAGAAGCTCCGTCAGGCTCGACTTCCCCACCCCGATGTTGCCCGCTACCGCTATGTAATATTTCATGTTGCTACTTATAGCAGATGTGAGGGAGTAATGAGGGGATTTGGACGATGGACGATAGACGATAGACGATAGTTAGAACAGCCAGCGTCCATCGTCCATCGTCCATCGTCCATCGTCATTCCACCTGGGAGCGCCCCCAGATGTCGCGGGCGAGGGCCTGCGGGTCGGCGTGGATGCCGTACTTGGAGAAGTACTGGCAGACGCGTAGCACGTCGCGGGCGAAGATCTGGTACGAGTCCTCGTTGATGATGGGGTCGACCGCCTGCGGGAAGTCGATGAGCGTGATGTCGCCCTCCCAGTAGAGGATGTTGTGGGCCGAGAGGTCGCCGTGCACGCGCCCGTGCTCCAGCATCAACTCGATGTTGTGTATCGCCCGGTCGAACAGGGTGCGCGCCTCCGCCTGCTCCAGCGTGACGCTGTTCAGAGTGGGAGCGGGCCAGTCCACGTCCCCAATGTACTCCATCAGGATGACGTTGTCGCTATGGCCGAACGGCTTGGGTACGTCCACCCCGGCTTCATGCAGCAGGCTCAGCGTGCCGAACTCGCTGCCGAGCCACGACATGTGCAGCAGCCCCTGGCCGAAGTCGGTGCGCTTCTTTATCGCGTTTTGCTGGCGGCGGCCCCAGGCACCATGCCCGGCGGCGTCCGTAACGTCGCGCCCCTGGCGGTAGAGCCAGTCGTTGCGCAGGTTGCGGAACATTCGCGGGCGGTATATCTTGGCCGCTATCAGCTCAACACCCAGCGAGGGTCCGGCCGTGCAGCAGTAGACGGTGGCCTCTTTGCCGCCTTTCACCTGGCGCAGCACGTCGGTGATGAGGCTGTCCTCGTAGAACCCGCCCAGGTAATTGATGATCCACTCGTGCTCGTGGCGCGAGCCTGAGTAGGTAGGGTTGAATTCGCGCAGGGCACCTGTGTTGTGCTGCGCCAGCACCGAAACGTCCTCTTTGCGCTTGCGCACCCGGCCCTTGGGGGCCGCGCCGCGAGGGGGTTTAATGTCGCCGGTATCTTCCAGGTCGTCCAGGTAGTCAAGATAATCTTGAACGTTCAACGCTTAGGCTCCTTGTAATATGTCCGCCGCTATAGAAATTCTTGTGAAAAGCAAGAAACGGGATGAGTGAAGTCAGGGAGTCAGGGGCGTGCTTTCAGACGGTGCGACTTCATCATGTGCCGGACGGGAGGTGTCCGGGGCAACAAAAAAGCCGGGGCGCAAGAGGAGCGACCACGGCATCAGCTAAGCGGCGATAAAGAGCCTAAGCGTGAAGCAATCTCCCCATGCGGTCTGGAAGCACACTGACGGTGCCGGCAGTAACTGCGTATCCCATTGTGCTTGCTCCTTTCGCAGAGTAGAGATTTCGTATTGGCCCCAGTATAGCAGCGGGGATGGGCGCTGTCAATAGGCCTTTAGACGGAGAAGTGGGT
>JALZHI010000114.1 GCA_030913985.1 Chloroflexota bacterium
TGCCCGCGCTCATGCAGAGCATCTCGGAAACCCGCACCCGGCAGCGTCGTCGAGCTACCCTGCCCGTTGCACCGAACGCGCTCATCGGCCGCGAGGATCAGCACGGCGCGATCATCGCGGCGTTGACGGACCCGGCGTGCCGCCTGGTGACGTTGGTCGGACTGGGAGGTGTCGGCAAGACGCGCCTGGCTACCGAGGTGGCCCTCGGCCAGGTAGGGCAGTTCCGCGACGGGGTGTACTTCGTGCCCCTCGCCACGGTGCGCGACCCCGGCCTGGTGGACAGGGCTATAGCCGAAGCCCTCGGCATCAAGGACATGGGCGGCCAGCCTTTGCGCGACACCCTGCGACTCGCGCTCCATGAGAGGCACATGCTGCTGGTGCTGGACAACTTCGAGCAGATCATGCCTGCGGCTACGTTGGTGGTGGACCTGCTGGAGGCTTCGCCGGGATTAAAGGTGCTGGTCACCAGCCGGGCGGCCCTCAACCTGCGTGGCGAACAACAGGTGCCCCTCGCGCCGCTCCCCCTGCCGGACCCTTCCCGCAACGGCACCGGCGCGCCTGAAAACCTCCTGAGCTACCCTTCTATCCAACTCTTCGTAGAGCGGGCGCAGGGCATCAACCCGGCCTTCGCGCTGACTGAGGACAACGCCGAGGCGGTGGCCGCCATTTGCGCCCGGCTGGACGGCCTGCCCCTGGCGATAGAGTTGGTGGCCGCCCGTAGTAAGCTGCTGCCGCCCAGGGCTTTACTCTCGCGGCTCGACAAAACGCTCGGGTTGCTGAAGGGCGGCAGCCAGGACATGCCCGCCAGGCACCAGACGATGCGCGACACGATAGCCTGGAGCTACGACCTGTTGGACGAGGGGGAGCGCGCACTTTTCGCCCGCATGGGGGCCTTCCTGGGTGGCTTCACTATGTCGGCTGCCGAGGCGGTGTGCAACGCATATGGCGACCTGCAATGTGAGGTGGTGGACGGCCTGGAGTCGCTGCTGGACAAGAGCCTCATTCGGCAGGCGGGCACCTCCCACGAAGAAGCGCGGTTCACCATGCTGGAAACGATCCGCGAGTACGCCCTGGAGCAGTTGGACCGGCTGGGCGCAACGGAGAGCATCCGGCTGCTGCACGCCGAGTATTACCTGGCGCTCACCGAGCGGGCCGAGCCGGAACTGAGAGGGCCGCAACAGGTTAGCTGGCTCGACCGCCTGGAACAGGAGCACGACAACCTGCGCTCGGCCCTGCGCTGGACCCTTGACCAGGGCAAGCCTGAGATAGCCGCGCGCATCGGCGGGGGGCTGTGGCACTTCTGGTACGTGCGCGGCTACCTGGGTGAGGGGCGCAGTTGGCTGGAGGAGGCGCTGGAAAAAGGTGGCGATACCCTCCCCAGGCCGATAAAGTGGTTGGTGTATCATGGCGCGGGCCGCCTGGCGACTGGACAGAGCGACTACAACCGGGCAACCAACCTGTTGAACGAAGGTCTCGCCATAGCGCGCAAGCTTGGCGACCCCGAACGCACCGCAAGGTCGCTATACCAGTTGGCTGCGGTGCTTATGTACAAGGGTGATTACGAAAGGTCGTGGGCCGTACAGGAAGAGACGCTCGCCCTCTACGAATCGATAGGCAGCAGGTGGAACGTGGCCGTCACTATAGGCTTCATGGGCACCCTGGCCCTCTACCAGGGCGAATTTGAGCAGGCAACCACCCTCCTGAGAACGAGCATCGCGGAGCTTCGAGAGCTAGGGGAGCACTGGTACGTGGCCCTGGAGCTAGGCAGCCTTTGCCACGCCGTGCGCCGCCAGGGTGACCTGGAGCAAGCGGAGGCCATTGCCAACGAAAGCATTGCCATCTTCCGGGAGCTGGGCGACAGGCGCGCCATGGACATAGCCCTCCTGTGCCTGGCCGATGTGGCGCGCTGCCGGGGCGACTACTCCCAGGCGCGGTCCCTCTACCGGGAAGCGTTAGAGTTGCTGTCGAAGATGGGCGACCGCCACTTCATCGGGCTAAACCTGATCGGGCTTGCTTTCCTGAGCCTGGCCGAGAGACAGCCGGGGCGCTCTGCCACCATTTTCGGTGCCGTGGAAGCGTTGCGCGAGCGTGCGGGTAGCGTCATGATCCCCCCAGCCGACCAGGCCGAGTACGAGCGCGCCCTGGCTACCCTACACTCCCAACTGGACGAAGCACCCCTCAAGTCAGCGTGGAACCGGGGCCGGAGCATGTCCGTAGAGCAGGTCATTGACGAAGCGTTAGGTGGGGACGATAGACGATAGACGATGGTAGGAGACGAAAGCGCAAAGACGCAAAGAACGCTAAGGACGCGCAAAGATTAGGATTGTTGGCATGGGTGCCAACTTATACCCACTACTCAGTCCTCAGTCTTCAGTCCTCAGTCTTCAGTCCTCAGTCTTCAGTCCTCAGTCTTCAGTCCTCATCACTCCTATTGTCCATCGTCTATCGTCTATCGTCTATCGTCTATCGTCCAGCTCCACCCTCGTATCAAGAAACATCCCCAGGCGCTCAGCTTCAGCCTCTATACCGCTCCGAACTTCTGGGCGGGGCGGCTGGAACATCTCTACCCTTACGATGGTGCCGGAGCTTTTCTTCTCCTGCTCCCACAAGCCCTCTATCCGGCCGTTGACCAGCACCACGGGCGTGATCCACGCACCTTTACGGTAGACACGGTCTTTCTTGTCGGGGTCCAGGTAGCGGCTGTCGGGGTAATATGCGATGGTATAGGGATCGAAGGCGGGCAGGAGCCTCACACCGGACGGAGTTGCCTCAAATGCCCGCTGCTCATCGATTATAGAGGCGAGTGTCATGGCTTTGCGACCCTCCATATCGACCTCGACCAACTCTCCCGCCATACGCAGGAAGAGCGACCTTGCATCCTTTGGCTCCCAGCCGAACCAGCGGGCGAAATCGTCGCGCGTGGCGGGGCCGTAGGTGGTCAGGTAGCGGCGTAGCACCTCTCGAATGGCCTCATCGGAGTCGGCTTCGTGCCAGGTGCCAAGCCACTGGTCGGGGCGCACAAAGGTGACGGCCTGCCCCTGGTTAGGACCGAAACAGAGATAGCCGTTGGAAGCGGCAGGCTTGAGGAACTCGCCCCAGCCCGAACGCAGCCGCTCCCGCACATCCGCAAAGCCGGTGGCTACTCCCACCGCCTCCGATAGCTGCTCCCGCGTCAGGCAGCGGCCGTCCAGGGCCACCCGCACGCCCTCGATGATGGCATCCATCTCTTCGAGGGTGATGTTGAAGTACTTCAGCCAGCTAGCTCGCCTGTAGCCCTGGCGGGTGCGCAGGGCGGCAACGTACGTCGGGAACTCCCTGGCAGGCAGCAGGTGGAGGGTGCCGCGCATCGCCCAGGTCTTCACCAGCGTGCGCTCCTCCCACAAGGCCACGCGCACATCCTCCGGTGCCAGGGCCTCCACGCGCGACCATGCGATAAGCTCCGCCGACGACATCACCTGCGCGTGCAAGCCGCCGAGATCTGTCACTACATCTAGCAGCCGCCCCTTAGCTGCGCGTTCAAGCAGATGGTGTTTGGACAAGCGCCAAGCTATTACTTGCGACCATGTCAACTCGATCATTACGTCTCATCCCAGTAATTGAACTCAGCCGAACGACCGGGACCAAGCTCCGTCCTTGTCATTCTGAACGCAGTGAAGAATCAGGTGGGTAGCGATAGTGTTGAATTGAGGCAACCAAGCCCCCTTCTGTCATTCTGAACGCAGTAAAGAATCTCGTTCCCCACCAGGATGTTTCTTCGTTCTCATGGTACCCTGTGGCTGAAAGAAAGGTGGTATTTGGGTGTTGAGGGACGAGATTCTTCACTGCGTTCAGAATGACAAAGAAGGAGCTTGGTCTTGAGAAGGCACCAAGCACTACTTAGACACAGCACACTTCATAGTAGCCATCGCCCCCGGCGCACCTGCGACACAGGACCCGGCCATGCACCAGCGCCTCACGGGCGTTCATTATCTCCTCGCCGCACTCCTCACAGGTCACGCGCAGGCCCGGCTGGCTGATTATCTCCTCTAGCGACACGGTGAGGCGCACCTCCTCGACGCGTAGTAGCTCTGAGGTGGGCATCACCCTGTAGGCGGCAAGCTGGGCGTGCCAGCCATCAGGCTCGCCAGGGGCGTATTCGAGGGCCGTGCGACGTGCCGAAAGTTGGGGAGACACGCGCAGTGCCTTGCCCGTTGCGGTATCCACGAAGGTGGCAGCCACCTTGCCGTAGTCCACCAGGCGCAACGTGCGGCGGCCCAACCAGCAGCCACTCGCCACCGACACCCCGTCCGCGAAGCACCCATCCGTCTCCACGAAAGCAAACAGGCGCTTATCAACCTGGGGTAGGGGCAGGTCAAATAACTCGGCGGCGAGCATGCCGGTGCGCACGCCCAGCACCTGCCTGGGGCAGAGGTGGTGGTGCAGCGCGGCGGCCCTGTCGAGGCACACCTGGAGGTCTGGTGCGATGCTGGTATCGTGCATAGGTTGCGGAATAGCCGCCTCAACTGAGAGGCGTAGAGTGTTCGCGTGAGGGTACAATAGCCATTATAGCAGAGTAGCATTGTTGTTCAGGGCGGCGTAGATGAGCAGTGGGAGCAAAAACCAGGGCGTCGGTGTGGCCGTTCTAGCCGGAGGGGCCAGCACGCGCATGGGCACCAATAAGGCCCTGTTGAGGCAGCACCCGAACGGCCCCACCATGATAGAGACCGTAGTAGCACGCCTGAGCGAGGCAGGTCTTGCCCCTCACCTGCTGGTGACTAACTCGCCCCAGGACTTCGCCTTCCTCAACATCCCCATCGTGACCGACGACATACCAGGCGCAGGCTCGCTCGGCGGCATCTACACGGCGCTCAACCATCTCCTGTACGAGCGCACCCTCACAGTGGCCTGCGACATGCCGCTGCTAAACCCCTCCCTGTTGCGCTATATGGCCTTCCTGCCCACGGAGGCCGACGTACTGGTACCCCGCTGGACAGACGCAGAAGGCAACCGGCACATCGAGACGCTGCACGCCATCTACTCCCGCCGGTGCATAGAGCCTATTCGCAAGCGGATAGAAGCAGGCAAGCTGAAGGTGCAAGCGTTACTTGAAGACGTGAGCGTGGAGTACGTAGACGAAGCCGAGTTGCGCCACTACGACCCACAGCTAAAGAGCTTCCGCAACATCAACACACCGGAGGAGTGGGAACGGCTAAGAAGCAAGCTCTAGGCAGAGGGGATGACCGATTTACGGGTAGCCCTAAGCAGTAGCTCCGCTATCGCCCATCGGCCATATGTGAATTGCAGTTGCAAATGCCAGGGCTTGTAACCTAAATCTGTCAGCGATTGCGGAGATAATAGGCACGAAAGAGGAGATCAGGCTGGAGCAACAAAGCCCCGACTTTAGCTAAATCTGTCAGTTATCTGATTTGAAAGCTTAATGTGTCAGTTATTCAAATTCGTGTACAGACCGCTATGCTCAACTCTTGTTTAGCTTAATCGAGCAAGAATTCACGCTACACACACAGAGGTGATATCTCCATAAGTTGTCACCCTCGCTATTGATACAACTGGTACTTCTTTGTCTATATGAATGTAATCCAGTAACCTTTTCTCAAACAAGCATCTATTAAGCTTTGGCATTACCGCCTAAATGTGCGCCAAAAAGACCTACGTTCAGGTAGGTCTTTTTGCATCCTGAGAGTATTCGAAAGATCGATATCAGAGAGAGAATGATCCTGTAGTATCAATTCAGTAGACCTGTTACACAATACGGAGGAAATTATGGATGACAACTGGATTGAGCTACTTGGTTACATTATTCTAGGTCTAGTTCAGGGCATTGCTGAGGTCTTCCCCATAAGCAGCTCAGCTCATCTTGCCATGACACGAGATATACTCCACGCCACCCTCGGCTTCAGGGGCTTCAGCTTTCAGGCAGCAATCTTCCTTCATATTGGTACTTTTATAGCGATACTTCTCTGGTACCAACGGGATGTCGTGGAACTCTGGCAGGGGTTTAGCCGATCTGTCTTTGTGTATCTTTTTAGACTAGTATCCGGTCGTACCCGAGTAGGCATCACGGACCCGAACGCTCGTGTAGCTTTCAGGATGCTAGCTAGTCTTCTGACAACCGCAATCTTGGGCAAGACTTTGCAGACCGCCGCAGGAAATGTCTTCGATTCTTCAAAGATTATCTCAGCCTTCCTCATAGTGAATGGGATAATACTCCTCGCCAGTACACGTCTGCCTTGGGGCAAGAAGAAAATACAGGACATAGAATTACGCGACTTTATACTCATTGGCGCAGCTCAGGGAATAGCCGTGCTGCCTGGTATATCCAGGTTTGGTATGACTTTATGCGCGTGTCTGGCACGAGGACTGAGCTGGTACGAAGCCCTTAAACTGTCCTTTCTGCTTTCACTGCCAACCGTGCTGGGAGCTACACTACTTGAGGGCATTGATTATGTGCAAAATGGAGGCGCAACCACATTAAATAGTCTCTACTTGTTACTTGCTATTGTAATTTCGGCAATCATAGGATATATTTCTATTCGCTTCTTGTTGATTGCTGGTCTACATATGCGCCGACGACTTGTATACTTTGGTGTATACAGTATTGTCGTTGGCTTTTACGGCGTGCTGATCTTCAATTGGCTTCTGCCCACATCGTAGGCGGAGAAAGAAAGGTAGAGGTAGACATGGCTACTTACACTCGAGCGGCCAGGAACAAGTTTGACGAAGGAGTAGGCTCCTTCCGGCACTTTTTCTGGGAACCAAAGGCCCATCGCACTTTCCTTACTGCCATCATGGCACTCCGCCTTGTGGCTGTGTTCGGTAGTACAATCCGTTTCGGTATGGACGATTCGTCTCATCTTAGCCCCACGTTCAATTCACTGCTAATCTCCATAATTATAGCTGCGTTCCTATATTCAGGTGCGGTGGCTGGGCTACGGTTCCTGGCACCTGATGCCTTCTTTTCTCGGTGGAGCAAGGTATTACAAGTCGTTATCGATATCCTTCTTGTTTCGGCCCTCTATTTCTTCACTGGGCGTACTCAGTCTGACGTTTACTTGCTCTATAGTTTGCCTCTGCTTATTGCGGCAGAGTACTTCACCCTGATCGGAGTGTCTGTTGTATTTGGTACGATAAGCGTAGCACTTCTAAGTTCGCTATGGGCCATGAGCTACTTCAATGCTCCAGCAACGGAAGAGTGGTTGTTCCGAATATTCATCCCAAGAGAGTTCTTCTTCTTTATCATCTGTCTAGCATCACTACTCCACCGTCGTATGCAGCCTCTATCTACTCGATACTTAGGAGAAGAACGCGAGAACCTCAACACTCAGCTAAACAAGATTAGCGACCCGGTTCAAAGGCGCAATGTTACTGCCAGCTTTGACTATTACAATGAAGCTCTAGAACAAGCATTAGATCAGCTCTCGATAGAACTCAAGAATCGTAACGAAGTCATGAACCACCAATTGTCGGCTGTATTTCAAGCTACCCAGAGAATGGGTACCGCTAACGAAAACGAGGCAATTATGTCCATCATGGAGGCAATGGGAGAGACACTCGATTGCCAGGCGGGCATGCTAAGAGTAATAGATAAGAATCCTGCAGGGGAGGATAGTCTGGTACTGAAAGCCTCTTATGGCGTTACGCAAAGATATGCACATGCAACCAAATATCTAGATCTACATCATGATAGCCTAGTTGTTGAAGCCTTTACTTCCGCACATTGGCAGACGTGTAGGGACGTTCAATTTCCGCAAGTCAAGAACCGCCAAACCGACGTCTTTTATGCCCAATATGCACGCGAAGCTAATCTTCATGCGCTGATCGCGCTTCCTTTACAGGCTTCAGGTCGCACCTTCGGTACCGTAGCGATGTATCGCCAAAATGTAAGAGAGTTCAGTGACGATGAGATCAAACTCGCAAAGACCCTGGCAAATTACCTGTCCCTTACCATCACCAACTTCAAGCTATACGGTGATGTTGCTACCCAGGCACGTGAGAGACAAGAAGCATTGCAGATTCTCCACGACTTGAGCTATCGACTCTTGCGTTACCAGGATGAGAAAACTCTCCTAAAGATCGTCGCAGAGAACATACGTCGAATTCTGAAGGCGGAAGTAGCCTCGGTCTTTCTGGTTGAGGACCAAGTTCTCAGACGCAAGGCTATGGACGGAATAGATAACCGGTGGTTTCCTGAGGAGCACTACACTCTGGGCCAGGGTCTAACAGGCCAGGTCATCGAACTAAGTCGCGAGGAACCCTTCGGTCGCGTTATTCGCGTCAATGACCTCCAATTTAATACCCAGGTAGTTCAAACAAATCTGGAAAAATATTCTAAGCGCTTAGACTCAAAGCAACTTCTGCACCTACTAGCCGTTCCTCTCACCGGACAGGATGGACCCATGGGAGTATTGAGGGTCTTAAACAAGGTTAACAAGACCGGCTCCCTTTCACTTGAGGGCTTTTCTGAGAGTGACAGCGAACTTCTATACACTATTGGTGCTACTGTCGGTACTGCAATTACAAATAATCGGCTACTCAACAGTGTGCAAAAGTCACTAGCGGAACTTAGACAGTTACAAGTCTCTACTGCGAAAATAGTGTCCAGTCTTAGCGTAGCAAATATTCTTGAGATCGCGATCAGCGAAGGGAAAAGGATATCCCGTGCGGACCATGTTGGCATCGTGCTGGTGGGCGAAAACAAGGATCTGTATACCAGTAAGGAGACTTTCACGATAGACCCACCACTACACATTCGTGCACGGGACGACGGAGTGACAAGGTGGGTTATTGATGGAAAGATGCCAGCTGTTTATGCGTATGTCAATCCCCAAGACCACCATAATCCCTGGATATTGGAGAAGGGCTTTAAGTCCTACCTCGCCATACCCTTGCTGAACAAGGAGAGAGTGCTCGGGGTCCTTTTCTTCCATTATCTAGCATCCACAAAACTCGACCAGGTTTCTCCTCTATTGCACACATTCAGCGATCAAGTAGCTACTGCTATCACTAATGCCAGGCTCTATGACCAAGCACAGGCACTGCTAGGCGTAGCCCGGATTATTGGCTCAACGCTTGATAGAGATACTCTTCTCCAAGGCACAGTGAAAGAGCTAACCCGATTGATCAGGATTGAACAAGCAGGCATAATGCTCTTCAACAATGCCGGTGACTACGCATACCTTGCTGCCCAGTATTCTATAGGAAATAGACGGGACAGAGCCGAAGACCGAATTCCATTATCTGGCAATCCTGCGATTCAGCTAATCCAGGAGACGAGGGAGCCTCTTCAGATCTACGATGTGGAAAATGATCCACTCACGGCTGTGATTAAAGACCAGACTACGCGCTGGAACACCAAGTCTATGCTACTTGTTCCCCTGATTGTCAAAGACAAAGTCATTGGTACGCTGGGATTGGACACGACTTTAGCCAATCGGCACTTCTCTGCTGAAGAAAAAGAAATTTGTGTCCTCATTGCAGCTCTTGTATCGGCGGCAGTGGAGAACGTAGAGGCTTTTGAGAAGCGCGAGTTGTTTATGACCCACCTCTCAAAGACGAGCGAGATGCTCGCTAGTTTGACCGATCTCGACGGGTTGTATGAGTTCATCGTTAGCGCAGGAGCGAGCCTTCTGAACGCCGAAGATTGCTCATTGTATCGCGTCGATCACGAAGAGAACACTGTGGAGCTAGTGGCATCAAGCACACTGCCCACTACGGTGAAAGGCGACCACATTACTGCCGTCAGTTGCGAAGCGAGAGCGGGATTAACAGCATTCGTGGCTGCAACCGGGCAAACCCTGATCTTTGTAGGCGACGAGTACCAGCAACACGAAGCTTGGAATGGCGAGTACTTGGAGCATTTACACCATTTACCATCTAGGACATGCAATTCCTTGCTCATCATGCCCATGACGAACTCTGAGGGCGATGTAATTGGCGTCCTGAAAGCGGAAAACAAGCAAGGTCTTGAAGCAGATGCAGGCTTTACAGACTTTGACCTTGACATTCTTTCCTCACTTTCTGGTTTGGCTGCTGTAAACATCGCCAGAGCAATAGAGTACGGAGACATCCAGAAGAATGCTGCTAAACAAGAGCGCGAACGCCTGAGGGGCGATCTACACGATGTGCTGAACATCATACATGCCAGCGTCATGATCCCATCCGAAAATGCGCAACGTTCCCTCCAGAAGCAAGCTCACACTGATGTAGATGCAGAGTTACGAAGGTTGTGGAAGGCAGCTAAGTACACGTATTCGGAACTCAGCAGTATGATGGTGGACCTTGGTGACCGTGTACTGGAAGAGAAAGGCCTAGTAGAGGCACTTAGCGAGTATGCAAAGACCACAAATGAACAGTTTATTATTGTCGATAGTACCCTGGACGTTCGACCACAGCCAGAGAAAGAGAAAGCACTGTTCATAATCGCCCGGTCGGCTATGTTGAATGCCGTGAAGCACTCGGGTGTGATTTACCAACCCGACGGACGCATATGGGTAACGCTGAAACGGGAAGGTGCAAAAATCATCCTCACCGTGCGCGATAATGGCAGTGGATTCGATCTGGGCCGTGTACAAGCCGCACTCTCATCTCGCCTGGGGCTGAAACGAATGCATCAGTTTGCCAACGCGATCAATGCGGATTTGCAGATTGAAAGTGAGCTAGGTGTAGGTACAACCATAACTATAATTACTGATCTGGAGGACTGACAGGATGCAACAGCCGATTACAGTTTTACTTGCTGATGACACTGACGTGACACGCCGGGGTTGGCGGAGCATGCTTGAGGGGGAGCCTGATATTCAGGTCATTGGTGAAGCACATACTGTGGCGGAAGTTCCTGTGAAAGTTCGTGATCTCAAACCAGACATACTACTCTTGGACCTCGCTTGGGGTCAGGAAAGAACCGCAGGCTTGACCGCCCTAAAGATGGCGAAGGAGGCTAACGAGCGCACTAAGGTCATCGTGATTACTGTTCATCAAGACTTAGAATCCGAAGCCCGTAAGTTAGGGGCCGATATTACGTTTAGCAAAGGTTGTTCTACCGAGGATTTGCGTGCCAGTATTCGAGCGTTATATGAATTGCCGAGGTTCGTCTACACACCAGATCCCAATCCACCGCCAGCTGCACAAGTGCAGAAACTGGAGCCATCTAGTAAGGTCCCCAACGACCCGCGGCAATTAGCTGCCCTCTTCTTGATCCCTACGATGAGCCTGTTGCTTATTCTGGGTGGGCTTGTTGCAGCCGCCCGATTCTTGCCATTTGAGGTGTTTCTCTTTGTCGCTGCAGTTACAGGTCTGCTCCTATTTTTTCTTGTGATATACGTCATGCGCTCAATGCAGGACCTCAACGAGGCGAACACAACTGACCTCATGAAAAGGCTGATTACTATTCTCTCCAGGCTGTTCGGTTTCATATTTACCAGGCCTGAAGATAGGTCCAAAGATAAATAGAAGGGGCTGCCCATATGACAAAGCCAATTACGGTCTTACTAGCAGACGACATGCTGATAGCTAGAGCAGGTTGGCAGCGGATCCTGGAACTTGAGGACGATATAGAGGTAGCCGGTGAAGCAGTTACCGCTCAAGAAGCTGCCTCTAAAGTGCTCACGCTACAACCTGATATCGTGCTGATGGACCTTGACTGGTTTGGAGATCAAACTGCCGGAATCACAGCAATTGCCCAAATTAAGCGGGTAAGCCCACAAACAAGAGTAATTGCAGTTACTGCTTTTCAATACTTGATCGGAGATGCTCGCAAGATGGGCGCCGACGGCGCGCTCTCAAAGGGCTTCTCTCGCCAGGAGTTACTCGATATGATCAGGTCTGTGCAGAGCACGACCAGTTTTCAGCCTCCGGCCTCAGAAGTAGGCTATGCGGATGAACTGACTAGTAGGGAGCTTGAAATCTTGGCTCTGCTTGCTGATGGTTTGTCTGATAAGGAGGTCGCGCTTGAGTTGGCGATTGTTACCAGCACAGTTAAGAATCACGTGCGGAGTATACTCAGCAAACTTGGTGCTCGTGACCGCACTCAGGCAGTGTCTATGGCTTTTCGCAAGGGTCTACTGAGATAGGCTCGGGCACGCCACACTGTAGCTGACATTCAAGCTGTCACTCATCACTAAAAGGCACAGATATGGCATCTCGAGTTATTCAATTCTTCCATAAAGCAGGAAACCAACACATCCGCTCTCACAGGTTGACTGCCGTCACGCACCAACGTAGAATAGGTCATGGAGCCTGGCGAAGCAACAGAGCGCGAAGTGCGACGGTCAAGCGGGACCGGGACTTCGATTGCGCCGCTCAGCGTGCGGCAGCCGGTGCAACGCTGGGCAGGCAATAGCAGCGAGCTTACCGCCGACGACCTCACAATAGAGGAGCCGCTGCAAATCCGCATGGCGGGCGTGGACGTGGCCGTCACCATGCGCACCCCCGGACATGACGAGGAGCTAGCTGCGGGCTTCCTCTTCACCGAGGGGCTTATCACCGGCAAGCACCAGGTAGACTCGATTGCCCGCTGCCCCTCCGACGATGGCACCCTCTCCCCGAACATCATCAACGTCCAACCCGCCGAGCGCGACATCGTAAATCCCCACCTGTGGGGCCGCGACTTCCTGGCTACCTCCAGTTGTGGCCTGTGCGGCAAGACCAGTCTCAGCCAGGTGGAGAGCGTCAGCCGGCGCGCCGAGCCTGTGACCGGCGACTTCGCTGTGCCGGTGGAGACCCTCTACGCACTGGCTGACAAGCTGCGGGCCGGGCAAGACACCTTCGCCCACACCGGCGGCATCCACGCGGCGGGGCTATTCGACCTGCAAGGCAACCTGTTGCTGGTGCGCGAGGATGTGGGCCGCCATAATGCGGTGGACAAGGTCATCGGCCACGCGCTGCTCAACGATCTGCTGCCCCTCGACCGCCACATCCTGCTGGTGAGCAGCCGCGCTTCCTTCGAGATCGTGCAGAAGGCCCTCATGTCAGGTTGTGCGCTGGTGTGCGCCATCTCTGCGCCCTCCAGCCTAGCGGTGGAACTCGCTAAGGAGGCCGGGCTGACCCTGGTGGGGTTTCTGAGGCAGGGGAGGCTCAACGTTTACGCGGGTGCAGAACGCGTGACGTGAGGTTGCTCTATATGTCGCTACTGGCACCTAACCACGTAACCATAACGCCCCTCCGCAATGAGGAGCTTGACCTTCTCGACCAGATGAACCGTAACTGGGCGAAAGGGCGGCCCCACGCTTTGCACCTCGACCGCTTCTTGAGGCAGCAGGCAGGCGAGGCCGTCTACCTGTTCGCCTGGCACGATGAGCAACCTGT
Organism: Chloroflexota bacterium; assembly: GCA_030913985.1. Lineage (GTDB taxonomy): Bacteria > Chloroflexota > Chloroflexia > QHBQ01 > JADMIH01 > JADMIH01. The sequence continues at coordinate 13,300 of JALZHI010000114.1, forward strand.
GGGGCACGTATTGCTGGTATTGACAGGCCCGACCAAAGAGCCGATGCGCAGCGCCTTGCGAAGTTGCGCGCACATCTCCGACCTGTTCGTCGTGCCCGGCTATTGGTCGCGAGGCATTGGCACCAGGCTCATGGACGAAGCCGAGGTATGGGCAGCCCGGCAGGGGTTCATTCAGATAGGCCTGGACGTAGCCATAGACAACGACCGCGCCATTGCGCTGTACGAGCGCCGGGGCTACAAAGACCTGGGCTTTGGCGAACGAGCGGTAAGCTGGGGGTATATTGACCCGGACGGCCAGGAACAGGTGCAGAACGACGTGCTGGTCTATCTGGTAAAGACACTTAGAGCCAAACCGGAGCATAATAGTGGATGAAACAACAGAGAGACCTCTTACGCTCCTGCAACGCATTGGCTGGCACCCTTCCGACCTGGCGCAGATCGATGCTTATGCCCGCATGACACCGGCTCGCAAAGTTGAGTTGATGCTCCAGTGGCGGGGGGAGCAAATCCGGTTGCTGAAAGCAAGATTGGAGCGTGAGCACCCAGGCTGCTCCAGGGAGGAATTGTCACTGATGCTTCAGGAGCACCTCGATCTGGTGAGGGAGAGTCGCTACATTGGATGAGCAGGCGGACCTGCTGAGGCAAGCAAATAGGAGGTAGGATACATGCCGGATAGGGAGCCTTCCAAACGTCGCAACCTCTTCTGGCGGCTCGGCAACAGCCCCCAGCCTTATAGCGCCATGTCTGTAGCCAAGCACTCGCGCATAAAGGATGCGACCTCCGTGAATGGGGTGTGCCCCTACTGCGCCGTCGGCTGCGCGCAACGCATATACGTCAAGAGCGGCCAGGTGGTGGACATTGAGGGCGACGAGCGCAGCCCCATCAACGAGGGCACCCTCTGCCCCAAAGGCTCCAACACCTTCCAGCTAACCGTCAACCCCCACCGCCAGAAGCAGGCCCTTTACCGCGCTCCCTACAGCGACACATGGCAGCCGGTGCCGCTCGACTGGGCTATGGAGCGCATCGCCCAGCGGGTGAAGGAGACGCGGGAAGCCACGTTCATAGAGCGTGACGAGCATGGCAACCTGCTCAACCACACGCTCGGTATGGCGCACCTGGGCGGGGCCACCCTGGACAACGAGGAGAACTACCTCATCAAGAAGCTGTTCAGCAACCTGGGCATCGTGGCAATCGAGAACCAGGCCCGCATCTGACACAGCGCCTCGGTGCCCAGTTTGAGCGCCACGTTCGGTCGAGGGGCCGCCACAACCTACCAGGAAGACCTTCAGAACAGTGACTGCATCCTCATCATGGGTTCCAACATGGCGGAGGCGCACCCGGTCGGCTTCCGCTTCGTGGTGAAGGCCCGCGAGAAAGGGGCGCGCGTCTTCCACGTTGACCCGCATTACAGCCGCACCTCCGCCTGCGCCACCGACTACGTGCCGATACGCACCGGCACCGACATAGTATTCCTGGGCGGCCTTATTAACCAGGTGCTGCAACAGGAACGCTGGTTCAAAGAGTACGTGCTGGCTTACACTAACGCCACCACCATCATCAACGACCGCTACGTAGACGCCGAGGACGCGGAGGGCATCTTCTCCGGCTTCGACCCCGAAAGGGGCGAGTACGACCCCAGGGAAGCTAACTGGCACTACGCGGGCACCCAGCCGCCGGAGTCCGCGGGCACGAATGAGGAGCAGGGCACCTACTCCTGGAGCAAAACGTCCGGGGCGCACCAGGAAGGTGAGCCGGAGCGCGACCCCACGTTGCAGCATCCCAATTGCGTGCTCAACATCCTGCGCAGGCACTACGCCCGCTACACGCCGGATAAGGTAGCCGAGGTGTGCGGCTGTTCGGTCGAGCAATTCACGGCGGTGGCAGAGGCGATGATGGCGAACTCGGGTCGGGAGCGCACCGGGGCTATCGTGTACGCGCTGGGCTGGACGCAACACACGACGGGCGTGCAGATGATCCGCACCGCGGCGATGCTGCAACTGCTCCTGGGAAACATGGGCAGGCCGGGCGGCGGCATCATGGCGATGCGCGGCCACGCCTCCATCCAGGGTTCCACCGACATCCCCACGCTGTACAACCTGCTCCCCGGCTACATCCCGCAGCCCACCTCCACCAGGGGGCATAACACCCTGGCCGACTTCCTGGAGAAAGAGACGGTGCCCAAGGGCTACTGGGCCAACCTGCCAAAGTTCGTGGTGAGCCTGCTCAAGGCGTGGTACGGCGATGCGGCCACGGCGGATAACGAATGGGGCTTCGGCTGGCTGCCCCGCATCTCAGGCGACCACTCGCAGCTACCTACCTTCGCCCGCATGGCCGAGGGCAAGGTAGAGGGCCTCTTCCTACTGGGCCAGAACCCGGCGGCGGGAGCTCCCAACGCGCGCCTCAACCGCGCGGGCCTGCGCAAGCTGGACTGGCTGGTGGTGCGCGACTTCTTCCTGTTGGAGAGCGCCACCTTCTGGAAAGAAGGCCCCGACAACCCCGACCCCGCCACGATTGGCACCGAGGTCTTCTTCCTACCGGCGGCGGCAGGGGCCGAAAAGCCCGGCACCCTCACCAACACGCAACGCATGGTCCAGTGGCACGACAAAGCGGTAGACCCACCCGGCGACTGCCGCGCCGACCTCTGGTTCATGTGGAACCTGGGCCGCCGCCTGAAGGCACTCTACGCAGGCAGCACCCGGCCCCACGACCAGGGCCTCCTCAACCTCACCTGGGACTACCAACAGGACCACCCTGAGATACTCCCCGACGGCACGCACAGCCGCATCCACGACGAGCCAAGCGCCGAAAAGGTACTAAAAGAGATCAACGGCTACCGCGTGAGTTCCGAGTACCGAGTTCCGGGTGCCGAGTGGGCCAGCCAAGAACACTCGGAACTCGGTACTCGGTACTCGGAACTCACGCGGTACTCGGCACTGCTTCGCGGCTTCGAGGAGCTAAGGGACGACGGCACCACCGCCTGCGGCTGCTGGATATACTGCGGCATCTGGCCCGAAGACCACCGCAATCGCGCCGCCGACCGCCCCAACCCCAATCCAAAACTTGCCCTTGAGCGAAGCGAAGGGTCCAAAATCCAAAATCCAAAATCCGATTGGTCCTGGGCCTGGCCCGCCAACCGCCGTATGATGTACAACCGGGCGAGCGCCGATCCCGAAGGCCGCCCCTGGAGCGAGCGCAAGAAGTACATCTGGTGGGACGAGCAGCTAGGCAGGTGGACCGGGCACGACACCCCCGACTTCCCACCCGACAAGCGCCCCGACTACCGGGCCGCACCTGACGCCAAAGGCATGGACGCTATAAGCGGCGACTCGCCCTTTATCATGCACTCGGACGGCAAGGGCTGGCTCTTCGCGGCCTCCGGCGTGAAAGACGGCCCGCTGCCCACGCACTACGAGCCACTGGAGTCGCCCGTAGACAACCTGCTATACCGCCAGCAGGCCAACCCTACCGCCAAAGTGGAGCGTTCGCCCCTCAACCCCATGTCGCCGCCGAAGGACCCGCGATACCCCATCGTAGCCACCACCTACAGGCTGACCGAGCACTACCTGAGCGGGGGCATGAGCCGCTTCGATAGCTGGCTGAACGAGTTGCAGCCCGCCATGTTCGTGGAGCTGAGTCCCCAGCTAGCCCAGGAGAGGGGGATCGAGCACGGCGACTGGATAGTGGTGAGCAGCCCGCGAGGCGAGATCGAGGCAAGGGCTATGGTCACACCACGCCTGCACGCCCTCAAGGTGCAGGGCCAGGTGGTGCACCAGGTCGGCGTGCCCATCCACTTCAGCTACAGCGGCGAGGTCACGGGCGGGCAGGCCAACGAGCTGGTCCCGATGGTCACGGAGCCGAACGTAAGCATGCACGAAGGCAAGGCATTCATGTGCCAGGTGCGCAAAGGTCGCCTGAGCGCCCCGTCAGACGTGCCCACCGTGCCCGTCGCCAGGCGGCCCACCGAAGAACCTATGCCCGACACGCCGCAGCAAGCGCAGCCGGAAGGAAGATCGGCCTGACGGTTACATGAACTCGAGGAGTAGAATGATAGACAGAGAAACCGTGGCCCGGTGGCTACAGAGCTACGTCGAAGCCTGGAAGAGCTACGACCCTGAGGCAATAGGCGAACTCTTCACCGAGGACGCCAGGTACTTCTATGACCCCTTCAACAGCCCGGTCGAGGGGAGAGAAGCCATAGTGGCCGCGTGGCTTGCCGAGCCGGACGAACCGGACACCTACGATGCAGTTTACGAGCCTGTCCTGGTTGATGGCAACAGAGCCATGTCAGTTGGGCGCACTATCTACTACGAGGAAGACGGCTTCACCGTCAATAATGAGTTTAGTAATGTCTTCCTACTGACCTTCGATGAGGATGGCCGGTGCAGCCAGTACCAGGAATGGTACTTCGAGAAGCCCGACCAGCCGGACCACGAGGAAGAGGAGGGAGTAACTCGTAACACGTAACTCGTAAGGGGGCTTAAGAGACTATGTACAATATAAGCCGCTCTGTCGCTTATTGCACCCTTACGAGTTACGTGTTACGAGTTACTCCTTAGCGAGGTAGCACGCATGAGTCAGGAAGTAAAACCAGGCTTCTGGGAGGGCATCAAGCTGGTGGACGCCCCACCAAAGCGCGACGCGATGGGCTTCTTCACCGACTCCACGCTCTGCATCGGCTGCAAAGCGTGCGAAGTGGCCTGCAAGCAGTGGAACGGCCTCCCCGCCGACGGCATGGAGTGGACCGGCCAGAGCTACGACAACACCCGCCACCTCTCCGCCACCACCTGGCGGCACGTCACATTTACGGAGATTGCGGAATTGGGATTTCGGAATTCGGATTTAGAAGGAGTCCCAACAAATCCGAATTCCGAAAT
>JALZHI010000115.1 GCA_030913985.1 Chloroflexota bacterium
ACACAAGGCAAAGTCCCTGCGGGACTGATACATCTAATTAGGTCTTTACAGATGCTCTTAGAAGCACCAGTCTGCGTCAGCAGACTTCGCAAGGTGTAGCCCTCGATTTCAATCGACGGGCGTCGTCCTTTGCAATCTGTAGCATCATTTGACGGGCGTCTCCTGCCGAGAACCACGCCCTGTCGAGAGTGACTAGCTGGCTTGCAATCCAAGCGGGACTTTGTTATAATCGTAAGGCTGTAAAGCAAACCGGGTGGCTGTAGCTCAGTGGATAGAGCGTTGGGTTGCGGACCCAAAGGCCGGGGGTTCGAGTCCCTCCAGTCACGCAACAGGCCGGCCGCAAGGCCGGTCTTTTATATTCGGGGTTTATCCTGGAGAGGTCGCATAGTGGCCTAGTGCGGTCGTCTCGAAAACGACTGAAGGTGCTGAGCCTTCCGTGGGTTCGAATCCCACCCTCTCCGCTGGCCGATTTGGGATTTAGGAATTCGGATTTCGGATTTAGTTGATATCCGAGCAAATCCGAAATCCGAATTCCCAAATCCCAATTACCGCTTGGAGAGGTCGCCTAGAGGCCTAGGGCGCTCGCCTGGAAAGCGGGTAGGGGTGCAAGCTCCTCGTGGGTTCGAATCCCACCCTCTCCGCATCAAAGACGCTTCCTTACGGGGCGTCTTTTTGTTTCAGTTGTGAGTTTTGAGTTTTGAGTTGGACCATGTAAGGCTTCTTTGGTCTACTGTGCCTGTTATAATGTCTTGCCATGTCTATTAGCACCATCCTTTTCGACCTCGACGGCACCCTCATCAACTCGATTGACCACATTGTGGACTGCTGGCAGCACACGGTACGCACCGGGCTTGGCCGTGAGATCAGCCGGGAGGAAGTGCTGCCCACTATTGGCCGTTCATTGCAGGCCTGTTTCGAGGAGATGGCACCGGGCCGCAGCGACGAGCTATACGGCATCTACACCACTTACGAGCGCGACCGCCACGATGCCAACGTGCAGCTAATCATGGGCACGCGGGAGGTGCTGGACACTCTGCTGGCACAGGGTTATAAGCTGGGGGTGGTCACCTCCAAGGTGCTGCACGTAGCGATGAGCGGCCTCGAACTGTTCCAACTGGACCCTTACTTTCAGGTCATCATCACGCAGGCCGACACCGAGCGGCACAAGCCATACCCCGACCCGCTGCTTGTCGCCTGCGAGCGGTTGGGCGTGCTGCCTGCCGACGCGGTATACGTCGGTGACGCGTGGACCGATATAGAGGCGGGTAAGGCGGCGGGCCTGCTCACCGTGGGTGTCACCTGGGGCGCTGCCGGTGAGGCTATCCGCGAAGCCGAGCCGGACTATATCCTCGCTACCATGACCGAACTCCCCGGACTATTGAAGCTAATGTCGCTTGCTGAGACCGGCTAAAAACGTAGCTTGAATTGGCCGCTTGGCCTTATAATAGGAGAGAAGTGCGAGGGACCGTTTTAAGTGGTGCCTTTCGTGGCGCTGTTTAGCATTCTAGGACTGGAGGATACGACATTGGATAGTGCCGAGACGCGGGAGGTAACCGTGACCGAACAGGTGGCACCTACCGTGGTTACCGTGGAGCAGGACAAACCTGGCGGGGGCGACCGTTTCAGGACTTTCCTGGGCGTGATGATAGCCATCGTGACGGTGGTGGGTGCCCTCGTGGCCTGGCGGTCCGCCGTGGCGGCCACCGAGGCGGGCAACGCCGACGACGCCGGTATCATCGCCGCCCTCAACGCGCAAGAGACCAATACGATAGGCGACATCATAGCAAGCCAGAACCGCACCAGCTATCTCGATTACTGGCGGTACAAACAAACTATAGACCAGATGGCCGCCGACGGCTCCCTGGACAACATCCCCGACGATGATCCAGACGAGGTGATACGCCAGATCAACGAGGCGTCCGACCTGGCTACCGCGAGCAAGCAGTTCTTCGAGTCGCGCTACCTGAACCCCGACGGCACTTACAACGTAGCCAAGCAGCGCGCCGAGAACCTGGCCGAAGAATCGCAGCGCAAAGACCTCAACGCGCAGCAGCACTTCGACGAAGCCAACCAGCGGCGCGACAAGTCCCTGGCGCTGGTGGCGGCCCTGGTGCTGCTCGGCATCTCCCTGTGGCTCTTCGCGTTGGGTGAAACGATAGAGCACCGCGTCAAGTACGTGCTGGCTGCGGGTGGCATGGCGCTCCTGCTTGTGGGCGCAATCGCCGCCGTGGCGATAGAGTCGAACGTGTCGCTGGCCGACGTCTATTCACTTGCGACGACCCTTACAATCGTGGTGGCGGTGCTGGTCGTGCTGGGTGCCGTGGCGATGCTGCTGATGCGACGGGGCGACTCCGGCAGCCTGACGGCGAGGGAAGAGGACGAGTCGCCGCGAGAGGCCCGCTTCAAGCAAGGCGTGACGGTGCTCATCGCCACGGTGGCGCTGCTGGGTGCCGTAGCGGCGTACTTGCAGTCCGACGCCGGCAACCGGGGCGATACCGCTATCCGCCGTGCTCAATTGCTGGCAGCCGAGTCGCTCGGCGTGCAGACCACGGGCGAAGCGAACGTCAACTTCCAATATGGCGGCGCTGCCCGGACCTACGAAGAGTTGAGCGTGCTCGCCATCGTGGCCGAACAGGCGGGCGACGACAGGGCTGCGGCCCGCTACACGGCCATCCAGGATGGTCTCACCCAGTTGAGCGAGCTATTGCAGCCGCCCTACTTCAACCCTGAAACTGACCCGGTGCCCAACGTCGTCGCTTACCAGGCCGATCAGTACGTGGCTAAAGCCGCCACGCTCTCCGAAGCCTCCACTATCGGCGGCAACCTGGAGAACGCCTGGGAAGAAAAGTCCAACAGTTACATCATCCACCTGACCCTGCTTGCCACGGCCCTGGCCCTTCTCGGCCTGTCGCTTACCCTTGCAGGGCGGGTGCGACCTCTGTTCGTGGGCGTCGGCTCGGCACTCACCCTGGTCACCGTTATCTGGATGGGGATAGTGTTCGCCAACCCGGTGCCCGAAATCCCGCAGGCGGCAATCGACGCTTACGGGCGTGGAGTAGGCGCGGCTTACAAGGACGACTACCCGGCTGCCGTAACCGCGTTCGATGAAGCCCTGGCGGCAGCGCCCGGCTATGGTACCGCCCTGTACGAGAGGGGCGGCGCGCGTTTCGCGCAGGGCGACTACGAAGGAGCGATCCAGGACTACCAGGCCGCACAAGCGGCGGGCAAGAATGATGCTTCCGTGGCGTGGGACCTCGGCTACTCGTACTACCTGCTGGGCCGCTTCGATGAAGCAGTCCAGGCGCACCGCAAGGCCCTGGAGCTTGACCCCAGGCGCGTGTACGTGCAGCTAGACCTCGCGGCGGCCCTGCTTGCTTCCGGTAAGACGGAGGAAGCGAGGGCGGAGTACCAGAAGGCGAAGGACCAGATCAGCAGCCAGGTAGCCGCGGCTAAGGCGGCAGGCGGCGAGCCACCCCCTTCCCTGCTCTACTACCTCGACGCCGGGGCCGACGACCTGGAAGGTCTGTTCTACGAGTTGAACGACCAGCCGCGCCCCTATGCTGCCGCGCCACCCAAGGACAAGATAGCAGGTTCCGAGGGCATGTTGGAGGTGGTTGAGGAGCAGTTCTTCGACCTGAAGAGCCTGGCGGTGGCCCTGGAATACACCGGCAAGCCGCCCACGGGCACCGTAGAGGCCGCAATCGAGCCGTTCCGGTTCGGCCAGCCGACCGAGGGCGAGGACTACGACGAGGCTGACACCTTCCCCTCCGAGACGAAGGACATCTGGACGATCTACCAGTACGACGGCATGCAGGACGGGCAGCAAGTGGTCTGGAAGGTGTACGTGGACGGCCAGGAGTACCCCGAGTACCGCACCGTCCAGACCTGGGAAGGGGGAGCTTCGGGTGAGACGGCACAGCCACTCACCGACGACTTCGCCTACGGCAGCACCTACAGCTTCGACCCCGGCGAGTACGTAGTCGAGATGTACGTCGGTTCGGTGCTGGTGCAACGCGGCTTCTTCACCGTTGAGGAAGGCGACGTAGCGCAAAACTAAGCGACGCGCACATCAAGGGGAGCAGGATCGCCGCTGTAGCTCGCGTTTGTGGTCCTCACCTCGGCCTCTACTATATCGTTACTACTGATCGCCATCGACTCAGGTGCGGCGCGGTTCTTGCTCGGGAAGATTAATACAAATACAGCGCCTGCGAATGGCGCGTCTACCAGGGAGGTTTATCATGGACGAGAACCAAGGCGGAGGCGGTGGCCTCACCCGGCCTGATGTGCTGGAGAATATATCGGACACGCAGATGGAAGAACTGGAGCGCCAGTATGAAGAGGGCGACCGCAGCGGCTGGCTGGCACTCACCAACTCCTACGGCTGGACCCCTCTAGAGTCGGAGCAGGTCTGGGGCTGGTTCGGACAGCGCCTCGGCGGGAGTTTGCTGGGAGGCTCCTAGGACGGCACGCTCCCTGTGCGCTCTAAGGTCTGAACGATAGGATGCCCGCATGGGCATCCCTCTAATATAGTTGCCTTGACGCTACCATGCCCCTGTGCTATGGTAGCGTCGGCTGAATCAACCTCTTTCGCGGGCGGGACTCACGTTGGAACATGGCAGCACGGTACGCAAGTCGGAGCACAGGGATGTGGTCATGCAAGTGCTGTGGGCTGCCCTAGACGCCGCCGACCCTTACCGTGCGGTGCTCAATGCTCTCCGCGAGCGAGACCTCTCCCATATAACGGGCGACATTTACGTGCTCGGCGCGGGCAAGGCCGGGGCCGCGATGTGCAGGGCCGCCGAGGAAGTGCTTGGCATGCGGCTGGCCGGGGGACTGGTGATCGTCAAGGACGGTCACGTTGGGGATGCCGCGCTTGAGCGCATCGAGATAGTTGAGGCGAGCCACCCGGTACCGGACCAACGCGGCGTAGAGGCCACCGGACGGCTGCTGGAACTGGCGAACCGGGCGGGTGAGAACGACCTGGTGCTCTGCCTCATCTCGGGGGGCGGCTCGGCCCTTATGCCTGCCCCGGCGGATGGCCTCTCCCTACAAGACATCCAGCAGACCACCCAGGCGCTGCTGCGTGCCGGCGCTACCATCAACGAGCTGAACGCCGTCCGCAAGCACCTGTCGCGCATCTCCGGGGGCCGCCTGGCCCGCGCCGCCGCACCCGCCCGCGTGCTGTCCCTCGTCCTCAGCGACGTCACCGCCTCCCCTCTCGACGTCATAGCCTCTGGCCCTACCGCACCCGACCCGACCACCTTCCAGGACGCGCTTGGCGTGCTCGCCCGTTACGGATTGTCCGGCGACGTTCCTCCCTCCGTGCTGGAGAGACTCCAGGCGGGCGCGCGTGGTGACGTAGAGGAAACGCCCAAACCGCACGACCCTCTGTTCGCGTGCGTGGAGAACGCCATTGTTGCCAGTAACGTAATAGCGGTAGAAGCTGCGGCGGCTAAAGCCTGGGAACTAGGTCTTGACACCGTAATTATGTCAACGTACGTCGAGGGTGAGGCTTCCGAGGTGGGGCTGGTGCTGGCGGGAGTAGCTAAGGAGATAGCCACCTACAGCAGGCCGGTGACGAGGCCGGGCTGCGTGCTCTTCGGCGGCGAAACGACGGTGACGGTGCGCGGCTACGGCGTAGGAGGCCGTAACACCGAACTGGCTTTGAGCGCGGCTGTAGGTATCGGTGGAATGGGGCCAGGCGTGCTGGTAGCCTCCCTGGCGACCGACGGCGGCGATGGTAGCTCTCCAAGCGCCGGGGCGATTGTGGACGGCACTACAATTGCAGAAGGAGAAGCCCTAGGCCTGAATCATGCCGTCGCGCTCGCCAACAACGACAGCTACACCTACCTGTCGCAAGTGGGCGACGCGCTGATGCTAGGCCCCACCGGCACCAACGTCAACGATATCATGGCCGTATTTGTCTTCTAGTTATGAGTTGTGAGTTTTGAGTTGTACCAGACGCTCCTCCATAAACTCAACAGTCAAAACTCACAACTCATAACTCATAACTGTAATCGGGGGTATTATGAAGCTGGGCGGATTTACTTTCGTATTGCACACACATATGCCGTTTTACAGGGGCGCGGGCAAGTGGCCGCACGGGGAGGAGAGCCTGCACGAAGTCATGGCCGAGTCGTACCTGCCGTTGCTGGAGGCGCTCACCGACCTGCTCGAAAGCGGCATACGGGCCAAGGTGACGCTGGGTGTAACGCCCGTGCTCGCGGAGCAGTTGGCCGACCCCCTCATCATTGGCAACTTCGAGACGTACCTGGCACATGAGATCGAGTCGGCACAGGAAGACGTGCGCCGCTTCGAGGCAAGCGGAGAGGCCCACTTTCTCTACCTAGCGCATTTCTACCTCGACTGGTACTCCCACGTGCTCGAAACCTTCCGCAGCCGCTTCAACCGTGACATCATCGGCGGGTTGCGCCGCTTGCAGGACGCCGGGGCCATCGAAATCATCACCTCAGCCGCGACCCACCCCTACCTGCCCCTCATGCAGCGCGACTCCACAATAGACGCCCAGATTGCTATCGGCAAGCGCGCCAGCGCCCGGCATTTTGGTAGGGAGCCGCGCGCCATTTGGCTGCCGGAGTGCGCCTACCGCCCCGGCTACTACGCGACCGCCTCGGACGGCAGCCAGTACGAGCGGCCCGGCCTGGAAAGCTGGCTCCAGGGTAACGGCATAGGCCTCTTCTTCAGCGAGAGCAGCGCGGTGGAAGGCAGCCGCGTGCTTGGCCGCCCCGAGTTCACCACCAGGGAGATTATGGTAGAGCGGCCCCGCGTGGTGCAGGCCGCCGCCTCAGACTCCGACATCTACGGCCAGGTGGCGCAGACGATAGAGGAGATGGGATACGAAAGCGCCGGCTTCGTCACCGAGCGACGGGTGGTGCCATTCGAGTCGGAAGCGCAAGCCTGGGAGCAGGGCGGCACCTTCCAGCCGTACTACGTGCGCGAGTCGGAGGTGGCGGTGGTAGGCCGCAACCGGGCCGTGGGCGAGCAGGTATGGGCCGCGAAGGTCGGCTATCCGGGCGACCCGGAGTACCGCGAGTTCCACAAGAAAGACGCCGCCCACGGCTTCCAGTACTGGCGCGTCACCGACAGCAAGGCCGACCTGGCGTACAAGCAGCCATACGACCCCTACAAGGCCGGGCAGCGCATCGAGGCCCACGCCGACCACTTCGTGTCGCTGCTGGAAGAACAGTTCCGCTGGTACAACGTCAAGAGCGGTGGTACGCCCGGCATCATCGCCTCGGCCTACGACACGGAGCTATTCGGGCACTGGTGGTTCGAGGGGGTGCAGTTCCTCAAAGAGGTGCTTACCCGCCTGGCGCAGCACGAGCGCATAGATATGGTCACGGCCTCGGAATGGCTGGACCAACGCCCGCCGGAGCGCGTGATAGACCTGCCCGAAAGCTCCTGGGGGCACGCGGGCACCCACATCACCTGGATCAACCCCGAAACAAGCTGGATGTGGGACTCGGTGCACGCCGCCGAGATACGCATGGAGGAACTGGTGGAGCGGTTCGGCAGCGCCACCGGCGATGTAGAAGCGGCCCTCAACCAGGCAGCCCGCGAGCTTGTGCTGCTCCAGGCGAGCGACTGGGAGTTCCTCTACACGACCGGGCAGGCCCGCCAGTACGCCACCGACCGCTTCACCGAGCACGTAGACCGCTTCAACGCCCTGGCCGACGCGGTAGAAAGCTCACCCGAGCAAGCCGCGAGCCTCGCCCGAGAGTATGGTCAGCGCGACAACCTCTTCCCCGACATCGACTACCGCCTGTTCGCCCGCAGGCAACCTGTTTAGCGGCAAAACAAGAGGAGCTACCGAAGACACATTTGCAAACCACAGTTTCCGCAATCATTACGACCTATAACTACGGGCGCTTCATAGCCGGGGCAATCGACTCTGTGCTGAACCAAACGCGACGACCGGATGAGGTGGTCGTGGTGGACGATGGGTCTACGGATGATACGGCGTCTATAGTGGCCGGGTACGAGTCGCACGGGGTGCGCTATATTTACCAGCCCAACGCGGGTGCAGGGGCCGCCCGCAACATGGGCATTCAGGCAACCAGCGGAAAGTTGATTGCTTTTCTCGACGCTGACGACAGGTGGCTGCCCAACAAGCTGGAGTTGCAACTTGCTCACCTGCGCCGCCACCCAACAGCCGGGCTGATAACCGGCAGCGAGTGGCAGATCAACCTGGAGCGGCAGGGAGAACTCGATGCCGAGCCCCCGGTCTTGTTTCAACGCAAGCCCCTCGGTGCCGCTAACCTGTACCGCCAATTGCTGGTAGAGAACACCCTCGGCAACCCGTCCATAGTGCTCGTAAAACGGGCCTGCTTTGAGAGAGCGGGCCTCTTTGATGAAGGCTTACGGCTGGGGCAAGACTGGGACATGTGGATCCGTATAGCGCGGGTTTGTCGTGTGGGCGTAGTGGATGCGCCCTTGCTGAACTTCAACTTCCATAGCGGCAGCCTTACCGCGGGACAGCGTGAAGCGCGAATCGCCTCGAACCGCGAGATACGCAGGCGTTACATAGACCGGGTCCGCTCGCCTCTGGCGCGCCTGCAACTGCTACGGGCGGCGACGAGCATGAGCCACTTCTACGCCGCGGCCAGCATGTCCGATGACCTACGGTTGCGGTCTTCCGCCCTCCGCCTGGCAGCAATCGCATTCCTGCTGGACCCCACCTACGAGACCAAACTAAAGGCTGCTCTCTTGTTCCGAGTGCTCGTAGGCCGGCGTGCATTCCAAAGGATCCGGGACATTATACGCCCGCGATAAGACCATCCGGTCGCCACGCTACCCCGGCAGACCCAGCGTTCCGGGAGCGCCCCGCGCCCGCCCCCGCCGCCTACGCCTACGCCTTACTTCCTGGAGATATAACGCTTCCCACTTGCGGGACCATGCCTGCGTGCTGTATTCCCGTTCTACCAATTCTTTAGCGGCAGCGGCAAGTTCCCTGGCCCGGCGTGGCGCTGTTAGTAGTGCGATTATGGCATCTGCCATCGCCTGCGGGTCTCCAGGTTGTACTAATAACCCGGTCGTGCCGTCCCTTATCACCTCAGGCACCCCACCCACTCCAGTAGCGACAATTGGAAGCCCCGCCGCCGCTGCTTCCAGCACGGCCACGGGAAGCCCTTCCTGGAGTGAAGACAAGGCGAAAACGTCGCTTGCTGCAAGGATGTGCCGAATGTCATCCCGCGTACCCAGCAATAGCACAGTGTCGCTTAGACCTTGCGCCTCAATGCGGCTAGCCAGGTCGGCCCGCAAAGGCCCATCACCCACAAACGCGAAGCGCACACCCTCCACGGCAGATGCTACGATACCGGCGGCGGTAACCAGGTCGCTGTGTCCCTTTTGCGCGGTCAGGCGGGCGATGCTGACCACGAGTGGATAGTCGCCGCCCACAAGGGAACGCTTCACTTCAACAGGGTCGATATTTTCGCGCTGAAACTTGGTGGTATCGACGCCATTAACAATTGTCTCGACTCTGGTCAAGGGGAGACCTAGCCATTCTGCCGTTTCCTGGCGCATGCTGTCTGCCACTACGACGATACGCCTGCACATCCAGCGCGCAGTAATTTTGAGAAGTAACTGCCGACGGGCGGGTGCGTCAAGCAGGTCCCCGTGCAGCAGGTGAATTGATGATACTACCGGCCTCCGCGTCAGGAAACCCGCGACCCTACCGAGAATATCCGCACCGGCCAGGTGTGTATGGATGATGTCTATCCTGTACCGGTGTATGTAGCGCACCAGCTTCAAAAGGGCGCGAACATCGTATACGTTCTTCTGGTCCAATATGCTGACGGGTACGCCAATCTTAAGAAGGTCCTGGTGTACCTTCAACGATTCGTCAGACTTTCGCAGGGCACAAACATGCCATGCGAAGCGTTTTCGGTCGATAGATGCCGCCAGCGTGTACTGTAGACTCTCCGCGCCGCCTGTACCTAGCTGGTCTATTAACTGTAGAACCCGGATTCTTCCCATTACTATCGCAACCACCTGGCGTGAGACATGCCATTAGAAATATCGCGGCAGTATAACATAGAACCTGCCTGCAAAAACAAGAACCGGCATAGACCCGCGCACGCATAGGGCCTGCACGGCAGGCTCCATACAGATGAGAGTGCCCACCTTGCGATGAAGGTGGGCACTCTCATATTCGCACGTAAGTTGCCGGCATCCGTGGCTGGTGCCGCTTACTTTGTAGCCACGACCCGGTTGAGTACTGGCCGGAGGAGAATCAGGCTCGCCAGCCACCTGGCGGCCTTACGCGGCAGAAGACCGAGCGCTGACTCCAGGGCGGTCGCAAGGAATGCTGGAAGGACGATGTATCGACCCGCGACAGGCACCGGTACTGAGACTTTTGAGAAGCCTGCATCCTTCAGAATCCTTACCAGCTCGGTTGTAGTGTACTCTCTCAGGTGAAAGCCGGACGGCACGTCAGAGAAATAGAGGGAGATATCGTGCGGCCCGGAGATACGGTTGGGCGTCATGCAGATGTAAGAACCCCCAGGCTTTAAGGACCGGAAGATGTTCTTCAACTGGTCCAGGGCGTCATCCGGGTGCAGATGTTCCATAAGCTGGTCGCTGTATGCCACGTCCACGCTATTCTCCGGCACCGGAATGCTCGAACCGTCCGAGAGAATGAGTTCAAAGTTTGACGGCAGCTTGCTGTCCTTGGTAATCTCGCTCGACACGTCTACGGCGTAGACTTTACGTACCCTTCGAGCCACCTGTAGCGCCAGCGACAAGTCACCTGGCCCTACCTCCAGGAAGGTAGACGCGGGTGCCAGGAAGCGGCTCAGAAGCCCGGCTCGCTTGGCTGCGACGGCGGCCCGCTGGGCAGGGTCTTCCCGCTCCGTATGCTGGGGATGATCGGGTACGGAACGGAATAGCTCGTCATATACTTCCGCGTACAGGCGTTTGCGCTCTTCCTTGGTTGCGCTGCGTAACCGTTGCGCGAGCGCCCTTTCTATTACATAGTGTGCATGGAGACGCTCAGGACTGCGTTGTTCTCTTGGCAGCTTTTTCCTGAGCAGGTGTACTCCTCTTACTTGCAGCGACACCGAACTCACGTATCTACTCCTTTCCCGTTGCTGTACGCTCTTAGAAACCGCTTGCTGTTCTCCACCTTATAACGAAAGGATACCAGTGGCTGGAAAACAGCCAAAGCGCAGACGACCAGAGCTAAATAGATGGCCGCCAAGGACCTCTGAAACTACTTGCTGCTAGCCTTTTGACGGTCTTAAGAACTGGATTGACCTCTAACCTTCAGCCGGAAATCGGCGAAACATACGATGTTAGACCTTCTCAGGTTGAGGCGATATAAAGCAGCACTTGAGTGTTTACCTTCTCATGTTAGTTCATTTGCTGCTCAAGAACAAGCCTCGAAAGTAGTATGTTGGAGTATTAACGGATTAGCGACGATTAACTCATTCACGGTAGATGTGTACCGAGTGTTGGCCTGCCTGTTGCTTTCTTTGCGTTATCCACTCCTTACGGCCCAGGACTGCGGGCAATCGTTACAGAGGGTTGACTGAGGAGAGCGAAGTGAGGAGTGAGAAGTGAGGAGTGAGGAGTGAGGCAAAGAGGAGATATGCGGTTATGACTATCAAGCTCGTCCTGTTCGACTTCCACTATACCCTGGCGCTCGGCGAATGCCAGCTTGACACCGAGATACATGACCTGCCTTATCTCCTGCTTGACAGGCTGGTTGAGAGCGGCGATGTACCCGCGAGCGCCGGAAGCCGTAAAGAGCAGGCGGCAGAGCGCTACCAGCAGATAAGGGCTGAGATGCGCGTGACCGGCATTGCTCGCGACCTGGTTGAGAGAGCCACGCAGGTGCTCAAGGCTCTCGACTACGATGTGCCCGAGGAAACACTTGTCGGCGTGGTCGACGAGATCATGGACATCTGCTTGCCCGGTGTAGTAGTGGCGAACGGTGCTGACAGCACGCTACGCCGGCTGGCGGATTCGGGGTGCCGGTTAGGAGTAGTATCAACAAGCGGCTGGCCCCGCTCAGTCGAGAAGGGCTTGGAGAGCGTCGGCTTGCGCCACTATTTCGGCCATGTGCTTACCAGCGGTGGAGAAAGAATACACAAGTCGAACCCGGAGATTTACCGGCGTGCAGTCGCCCGCTTTGGGGTCTCCCCTGGTGAAGCCGTACACATCGGCGATCAGTTTGATACCGACATTCGCCCGGTCAAGGAGGCAGGTCTACACGCGATGTGGTATTCGGGGTTCGCTGCTGAAAGCGAAGCCTACTTCCGGCGCGTTGGTTTGTGGAAGGAAGGGGACAACGAGCGAGCCGCAACTCTCGCCGACGCTACGGCGGATAGCATGGAGATGTTGCCTGAGATTATTGCGGACCTCTAAGCTCTTGGGGTCCGTGCTTGTTCGGTGGGGCAAGCAGTATACCCTACTTAGGTACGACAGTGACCTTGCGCCAATAGGGGAGTTGGTTGTGAGAAACAGTGTGCTAGAACTCATCTCAAGAATGACAGTGCGGAATATGAGCACATGGCCCCACATTGTCATTTCGAACGCAGTGAGAAATCTCGTCCCCCAGCACATGGTATCACCTTTCCTTCAGCCACAGGGTACCGTAAGAAAGAGGAACCATTCCGGTGTAGGACGAGATTTCTCACTTCGTTCGAAATGACAAGAGGCAGCTTTGGTAGGGATGTTCGACAGTGTTGTTTTTGAGATAGCTTCTAGTAACGTTATGCAAACCGACGCGATTGCATGGCTTTTTTGACCAGCCGGAACTTAGATCTGAGATATAACTCACATCGTTGTGGGTAGATAGTAGCCTGTAAAAGCCTCGCAGAGAGCATCATGTGTAGTGATTATCGCAAGGGTAGTTAGCGGAGAGCATACAGGCCCAAATGGGTGAGCCAGGAATAAACAAATAAAGCAGGGAATGTAAGCATTACCATTACTTACATTCCCTGCTTTATTGGTCGCGATTTCACGTGCGAGTTAAGGCCCTATGGGGCACATTCACCTATTCACACCGCACAAGTGTGTTCTTATAGCCCCGGTTTGGTTTTCCTAGTGTCTCCTAGCTGCGGTCGCTGCTGCCGAGGCCGCCCGCCTCGCCACCGTACTGGCCGGGGCCTGCGGCATCGTCCGCGCCTGTCTGGCCGCCCTTGATGGAGCCTGAGCGGGCGTCAAAGCCCTCCATCTCCACGGTGAGGTCGGTGCCCGTGCCCGTCTCGCCAAACTCACCGAACTGCGGGCCGGGAAGCCCTACCCCGCTGCCACCTTCACCCCCGCCGCTGCCAACCTGGACGCCCGCCGAGTCGAAAGCCGAGCCTGAGCCACCTGCGGAGTCGCTGGTGCCGTAATCCTCAATCTCAAGTTCTGGGGTGTTGCCCCCATTGTCGTTGCCGTTGCCGTTAGCCATAGCTTGATGTCCTCCTGGTAAGAGTATGCCGGGTACTGCGGGGTTGCAAGCATCATGCCAAGGGGTGCTGAAACGTGAAACGTGATAGGGTTGGTGATGGACAAACTAGCGTGGAAGAAGCAGTCTCAAATATCAGCACCCCAAGCCCCCCTTTGTCATTCTGAGCGTAGCGAAGAATCTCGTCCCTTATCTCCCAAACACCACCTTTCCTTCAGCAACAGAGTCACAAGGGAAAAGGGTAACACCGTGCTGTTGGACGAGATTCTTCGCTGCGCTCAGAATGACAAAGAAGGGGCTTTGGGTACTAACTTCTCCGTTACCCTCTCAAGAAACCCTCATGTGACAGGGGGTCACGGGCTGTGCTAAGGAGGACCGCGCTTTTTTCGCTACCGCTTGCGGTATGCCTGTATGAGGTCGATGTCGCCTATATCTACACGGTCCTCGGGGGTGTAGCCGTAGTTGGTGGGGTCGTCTTCGTTGTAGATTATGGCGAAGTCGTACCGTTCGCCGGGTTGGGCGTCTTGTAGAGGTCCTACAATGGGGTCGTAGATGGTGTGGTAGGTGGTGAAGTACCGGCGGTCGTGGCCGAGCAGGTTGGGGAGCGCGGTGTTGGTGAGGCGCAGCTTCGAGGGGTGGTCGGCCAGCAGCACCGAGGAGCCGGGTGGTATGGCGGACTTGAGCCAGTCGAACCGCGTAGCGTCGGTCTTTACCCTGTAGACCACCACCTTCGAGTTCGGGGCGGGCTGTCCGTAGGGGTCTACGTCGGGCAAGCTCACCACCGGCTCAAGCCTCACGCCCTCGGCAGCTATGCGCTCCAACTCGGCGCGCTTCTCGTCGTTCAATAGCCCTCCCGTATGGACTATAAGGTATTGCACCCCCAGCCCCTCTATGATGTCCAGCGTGCCGGGCGTGGGGAAGCGGCGCATCTCTGAGAACAGGCGCTCGTAGCCCGGCGGGATGATGTTGGGGCTGCCGTTGAGCATGGGCCGCCCGTGCGCCACTCCGTACAGCAGGTATTGCGGGCTGGTGTTCACGGGCGTCTTGTCCAGCCCGACTGGTAGCTCAAGCAGCAGCGCGTCTCCCGGTATAATCTTCTCCGCTTCCGGCCCCGCCAACCACCTGTAGATAGGCGGCGCATCCTCTCCCAGCCCTCGTGTGATGTAGCGCAGCCCAGGCGCGAAGAAATCGAGCATGACCAGGAATAGCGCCACGCCGCCCACGATGCCGGGGCTGAGGAAAGCCTTGTCCCGGCTCCACCGCATCAGGCGGACGATGCCAAACCCGGCAAGTGCACCTATACCAAGCATCGCAAGCAGCACAAAGCGGTGCGGTACTCTCACGGCGTCGAAGCCCGGCACGTACTCGTACAGCCACCTGTACCAGGGCAGCGATACGCCCGTGTCGCCAAGCCCATAAGAGTCCCAGTGGAAAGTGGGGCCGAGGCTCAAGACGAACCCGATAACAACAATCGCGGCAAAGAAGCCGCGGCCTAGCCCCTGCCGAACCGCGCCAGACATGGCGAACAGCCCTATTAGCGCGAGCGTGACGGCGAACACCCCCGGATACATCTCGCGTTCGGCGCTGGTCTCAAGGCCGAAGATGCCCTTCTGCACAGGCTCGTACCACAGGCTGGTTGTGGTGGTACGCAACAGGCTCAACGGCCCCGCGCTCCAGTATTCCACCTCTTCCAGGCTCCGGTTGAAGCCGAACAGGTTCTTGTAATGATTGTAAGGCCGCACGAAGGGGTATATAGCAGCCAGGGCCACCACCCCTGCCAGCCCCAGCAACGCCATCTGCCCCGCTAACCTGCGCCAGTCCACCCGAGGCGACGGCACCCTGCGCAGCTTGCTCCCCAGCCACCCGCCAAGTCCGGCGTGGCGCAAGGCATAATAGAGCAGGTACGCACCAAACAGTATGGCTTCAAAGTAGGCGTAGTATCCGGCTGAGAGGGCTTGCAGGACGGCAAAAAAGGCGAACAAACCCAGGTAAAACAGGCCACGGCGGTCAAGCAGGCGCGCACTCGAGGCGGTATGCTCCATAAACAGCACCAGGAAGTAGAGGCCAAACACCATCCATTGTATCGCCTGGATACCGAGGTGCCCGTACTGGCCGTAGTGCCAGGGGGAGAAGGTGTAGATGATGCCCGCCGCCAGGCCCGCCAGGCTGCTGCCCGTGACCTTGCGCACCAGCAACCAGGCCGCCAACCCGCTCAACATGTACGACGAAAAGGTGACGAGGTTCCAGGCCAGCAGCATGTTGCCCGTCAGCCAGATGATGGGCGCGGCGTAGATGCCCTGGGCGACAAGTAGCTCGTTGAGCGCGAGGTCGTTATCCAGGGGGTAGAGGCCCTGGCTGTCGTAGATGCGGAGGGGGTTGGTGCTGAGATTGCGGGCTATCTCGGCAAGTTGGCGGGCGGTGTCGGTGCTGTCGAGGGCGTCGGGCATGGTGGTAGCCATGTGCGTGACCAGCGGCCAGGTGTAGGCCACCGTCGCCGCCAGGAAGAAGAGCGCCGCGAACCAACCCGACCGGAGGAACGCCCCCGCTCTATCTGTGGGCGTCTGGCCTACACTCTCCTCTGCCTGCTCTCTACTGAGTGCTAACGTGGTCGGCGCTGTCATGGCTTGGGCGATTATAGCACACCAACCTGTTAGAGCATGGACAAAGTTCGTATCACCGGAGCAGGTTGGTCCTTGTCATTCTGAGCGCAGCGAAGAATCTCGTCCAACAGCACATGGCCGCACCTTTCTACAGGCGAGTGCGGCGGCATGAGAAAATGGGAACACCTGCATATAGGACGAGATTCTTCGCTACGCTCAGAATGACAAGGCGAGGCTTTGGTCGCTACAATTGCTAGAATCTATCTCAAAAACAACACTGTCGAACATCCCCGCCAAGATCCCACCATGTCATTTCGAACGGAGTGAGAAATCTCGTCCTTCACTGCTATGGTTCCTCTTTCTTACGGGTCCCTGTGGCCGAAAGAAAGGTGTTACTCGGTTGCTGAGGGACGAGATTTCTCACTCCGTTCGAAATGACATGTTGGGGCCATGTGCTCGTATTCCATCTGTCATTCTTGAGATGAGTTCTAAATATATTCTCCACGTTCTGTAATCAACAGGGTAAGGAGCGGGCGCGAAGAGCGGGGCGTGGTATAATATAGGTACTGAGAAATTAGAACATATTATCTAGAAATGAGCGCAATATGCCACCTAAATCTAAGAGCCGCACGATGTTCGTTTGCCAGCAGTGCGGCGGCGAGCAGCCCAAGTGGACCGGACGCTGCCCCGACTGCGGCGAGTGGAACACCTTTGTCGAGAGCACCGTGACCTCCGCTACCTCGGCCTCCGGGTCGGCCTACACCCGCGCCGAAGGCGGCACGGGCAATCGGCCCATGTCTATTGCGCAGGTGCAGAACGAGAACTTCACCCGCATCAAGACCCCCGGCGACGAGTTCAACCGCGTGCTGGGCGGGGGTATCGTGCCTGGCTCTCTGGTGCTGATAGGTGGAGATCCAGGCATAGGGAAAAGCACATTGCTGCTGCAAGTAAGCGGTGAGCTTGCCCTGTGGGGTGACGGGGCAATCCTGTACGTGTCGGGAGAAGAGAGTCCCCAGCAGATAAAGCTGCGCGCCTCTCGCCTCGGTATCAACCCGGAGCGGCTGATGCTGCTCTCGGAGACCGACCTCGACTCGGTGCTGGGGCAGATCGAGGTGTTGCAGCCGGAGCTTGTCATCATCGACTCTATACAGACGATGTTCGTGCCCGACCTCACCTCGGCGGCGGGTTCGGTGAGCCAGGTGCGCGAGTGCACGGCGCGGCTGATGCGACTCGCCAAGATGCGCAACATCCCTATCTTCCTGGTGGGCCACGTCACGAAGGAGGGCGCGCTGGCGGGGCCTCGCGTGTTGGAACACATGGTAGACGCCGTGCTCTACCTTGAAGGGGACAGGTTCCACCAGTATCGCCTGCTGCGTGGCGTGAAGAACCGCTTCGGCTCTACTAATGAGGTGGGTGTGTTCGAGATAGGCAACGAGGGTATGATCGAGGTGACCAATCCATCGGCGGCGTTCCTGGCGGAGAGGAGCGAAGGTGCCCCCGGCGCGGCGGTGACGGTGACGTTGGAGGGTACGCGGCCCATACTTGTGGAGGTGCAGGCGCTGACCTCCTCGACCTCGTTCGGTATGCCCCGCCGGACTGCCAACGGTATCGACATCAACCGCCTGCTGGTGCTCACCGCCGTGCTCACCAAGCGAGTGGGGCTGGGCCTCTCCGCGCAGGACATCTATGTGAACATCGTAGGCGGCCTCAAAATAAGCGAGCCTGCGGTGGACCTGGGAGTGGCGGTGGCTATCGCCTCGTCCTTCAGGGAGGTGCCGGTGTCGCCGGAGGTGGTGTGCATAGGCGAAATCGGTCTGTCGGGCGAGTTGCGGAGCGTGGGGCAGTTGGAACGCAGGTTGCTCGAGGCGGCCAAGCTCGGCTTCACCCGCGCCATCTACCCGCCCACCGTGGGCAAGGGCAAGCTGGTGCTGCCGAGGGGCCTTCAGGGGAGATCGGTCGCCACGGTGCAAGAGGCGATAGAGACGGCATTGGCAAAGTAGAGACCGCAGGAGGGGATATATGGCAC
>JALZHI010000116.1 GCA_030913985.1 Chloroflexota bacterium
CTTTAGCGCAAGGCCAGTCCCCGAAGGGGACTTCGCAATGTGTAGCCCGCGATTTCAATCGCCGGGCGTCGGCTGGGCACCCCGTGGAGCTTCAAGCGACCTCATTACATAAGCCTCATCACGTTTCAGACAGCGTCTCAGCACCCCGTTTCACCACCCTGCGCATGCCCGCTAGCAGCACCAGGGCCATCAGGCCGGCAAACATATAGCCGCCGCCTTGCAGGTTGAGCAGTAGCACGGGGCCTAACGCGTCACCGAAGGTCGTGGCTATCAGCATGCCTACCAGGGATGCCAGGGTGGCGGTCGTGCCCCACGCGCCGAAGACGCGGCCCCGGTACTCGTCCGGCGCGCCCTTTTGCATCAGGGTGTACAGGCTGGTGATGAGGCCGACCACCGGGATGCCCACCACGGCTATGAGCACGTAAGCCGGAACGATGGAGGGGTAGAAGGCCGGGTAATTGACCAGCACCAGGTCGAGAAAGCCGAACACGATGGCGCTGAGTCCCAGCAGGCGGGTGGGGTCTACCTTCTTGGCGACGTTGCCGACGAAGAAGCTGCCTATCATGCCTCCAATCGCCTGCGCGCCGAAGAGCAAGCCCAATTCTTTCGGGCCGCCCCCGAATATCTGGGCCACGAAGACCGCCATCATCACCGACAGCACGCCTTCGCCTATCTGCGTTATCGCCGTAAACCCAAAGATGGTCGTCAGCGGTCTGCTCCGCCTCACCACCTTGAGGCCGTTCAGCCAATCGGTCCAGAACCTCGCCCATATGCCTTCCACCCGCACTTGCTCTTCCCCGACCTCCTTCTTCGGGCGGGCGTCTACCTTGATGAGGGCCACCATCGCGGCGGCGAAGAAGAAGGTCGAGGCGTCGGCCACGGCCACCCCCATGATACCCAGCAGCCCCGCTATCGCGCCTCCCAGGGGCGGTCCCACCAGGCGGGCCAGGCTGTCGTTCAGGGCGTTCATGGAGTTGGCGGTGACCAGGTGCTCCTCGCTGACGAGCGTGGGCAGCAGCGCGTTTTCGGCGGGGCCCATCACCGTGCCAATCACGGCGGTGAACAGCAGTACCATGTACACGATCCAAAGCGTATCGGCGGAGTGTACCAGCATAAGGGGCAGCACCCCCAGGCCCAGCAGCACGTTGGCGATCAGGATGGTGGTGCGGCGGTCCCAGCGGTCTGCGAACACTCCGGCCACCGTGCCCAGGAGCAGGCGGGGCAGCGTGCCCACTATGAAGGTCGTGCCGATAGCCACGGTGGAGCCGGTAAGCTGGTACACGTATATGGGCAGGGCGATGAAGAGCATCCAGTTGCCCGCGTAGGATACCAGCCCGGCGATCCACAGCAGCGAAAAGTTGCGTTGCCGCAGCAAAGAAATCATGACTTACTCCATGAGCACGCGGCTACCATTCGTGCGATACGCAGGTAAACACTTGACCAGGGTATGGTTGTTCGCGGCATAAGACGCCCGTCGAATAAATTCGAGGGCTACACAAGGCAAAGTCCCCTTCGGGGACTGAGACATCTTATTAGGTCTTTTCAGATGTTCTGAGAGGAACCAGTCTGCCACAGGGCAGACTTTGCAAACTGTAGCCCTCGATTTCAATCGACGGGCGTCACCCATGCAATTTGTGCCATTTTCACGTATCCTCGGGGCCTTACCGCCGAGAACGACTACACACTGACACTTCGCGCACGCCCCACTTACTCGGGCTGAACGTGAGTACTGATTACCTGGTAGGTGTCGCGGACGAAAAGCGTTTCGTACTTCGTGCCATCGGTCACGCTGCGGAAGCCTGCTACCAGGGCGGGGGTGCCCGCGGCCTCTATCTCGCGCAACGGTAGCGTCTGCATCCTGGGGTGGTCCTGCCAGAACTTGCGACCCTCCGGCATGCACATGGCGAGGGCGTGCAGCCTCTCGGCGCAGTAATAATCGCAACGCTCGCACCTCAGGTAGACACCTTGCCGCGCTTCAAGGGTGGGGGCGTGTCGCTCCGGTATCTCCAACTGGATGGGCAGCATATCGCCGCACCCTATGCAGCGCACCGCGCGCTCGGCCATCTGCGGCCTGTAGTAGCCGTCCACCCAGGCCATCATGCGCGTGAAGACCGCCTTGATGCTCCTCACACCGCCCAGCATCTCTTTTATGCCCTCGTTCCAGATGTCCGTGTGCGACACGGTGATGGGCATGTCGGGGAAGGCGGGGAAGCAGTCGGGGCAGTGGAGTATGAACCTGCCGTAGCGGTTCTTCAGGGTGTTGCTGTGCAGGGCGCGGCGCTGCCCGCAACCGGGACACCAGATGCGCGTCTCCTGCCAGTCAACGTCCCACACGTCCACCAGGCCATAGGCCACCGCTTCGTCGCTCAGTTCGTTGGCGAGCAGGCGGCGCAGGGCCAGCTTGCCCCGGTGCAGCCTCACCGCCACCGCGCCCTCGCTGATGCCCATGCGCGCCCCAATCTCGGCCAGCGGCGTCTCTTTGACGTACTTTTCCACGAGGGCGGTACGGGTCTGCGCGGGCAGCAGCGACATAGCCCGGTCCAGCAGGTCGGCTAACTCGTTCCGCTCCAACTCTATCTCGATGTCGAAATCGGCGTCGGGTATGTCCTCGATGCTCAACGATTCGTCGTCATGACCGGTAGGGCGGACTATATACTCTGTGTCGCGGCCCTGGGCGCGCCGCCAGCGCATGCAGACGTTGCGAGCTATGGCGGAGAGCCACTGCTGGTGCCCCTGAGGGTCGTACAACCTGTCGCGGTGCCGCCACGCCTCGATGAGGGTCTCCTGGGCGAGGTCTTCGGCGGCGTCCCGGCTGCCCGAGAGGTGGGCGCAGAAACGCACCAGCCTTGCCCTCTCGGCGGGCAGGATGCTCTCTATGCTGAATTGCTCGGCTACTCGTAACAGGGTATGCTCCGGTTAGACAGTCGTTCGCGGCGTATGTCACACCTCTAACCACTTATCGCAAGTACGAAGCTATATCTTACGCAGTTTCGCTGCCATTATAGCAGCAAGAGTCTGCCCTACGGCTTTCCGTCTGCGGGCTAGAGTTAAGAAGAGGCGAGGCTCCTTGGCGCTCGTGGGTAGTGTTTGTGCCGGGTCTTGAAGAACCATACTCCACCCTGTCATCCTGAGCGTAGCGAAGGATCTCAAGAAGGTGACTGGGGATGCTGTTGAATTAGAGGGGCATTGGTGCTGAACGTTCGGCACAGGGGCATAAGAAGCATCTGAGATCCTTCGCTGCGCTCAGGATGACAGAGGGGAGTAGGGTTCTTAATGTTCGACATGTGGCTGTTAGAGAGTCTGCATAGGGACATGCTACATGGTGTCCCTATGCAGACATCATGGCCTATCCTCTACCCTCCGGCACGTTGAACCTGTAGGTCTCACCGTGCTTGATGTAGCGCACCTGCCGCTCAAGCCCGGCGGCCTTCACCTCTCGTGCGAAGTCGCGCAGGGGCGACTTGAACACGGTGTAGTCGTTGAAGTGGATGGGGATGGCGAGTTGCGGCTTTACGATCTTTAGCATCTGCACGCCCTGCACCGCGTCCATCGTGAGCAGGAGGCCCGCAACCCTGGTGCCGCCTAGGTGCAGCAGCGCCAGGTCTATGTCGGGATAGCGGCGGGGTATCTCCTTCAGCGCCTCGTGGATGAGGGTGTCGCCGGTGATGTACATGCGGAACAGGTTGGCCCCACCCACGCTGCTAAACTCCAGCATGCTGCCCATGACCGGCGGCAGCGCCTTCGATAGGAAGCCGGGCCCGTGCTCGCCCGGCATGGCGGTGACGCGAAGCTGCACGTCCCCCTTCGTGACCAGCAGCGACTCCCATTTCTCTATGCTGCGGGCCGCTGTGAAGCCAGCTTTTTCCAGGGCGGCCGCTGCGTGCGCGGTGCTAACGATAGGCGTGCTCTTGTCCAGCTTCTTCTCGGCCACCCGGTCGAAGTGGTCCTCGTGCATGTGGGAGAGCACCACGAGGTCGAGGGGCGGCAGAGCGTCTATCTCCATCGCGGGGTTGGTGCGGCGGGTGGAGCGCAGGCCGTAGCCCAGGCGCACCTTTTCGCCGCTGTGCAGGAAGTTGGGGTCGGTCAGTATGGTGAACCCGGCGAAGCGCAGGAGCACGGTGGCGGTGCCGATGAAGAAAATGGTGCCGCCGGTGAGGTCGGGCTGCGCTTCGGGGCCGCGCGGGAGGGTGAGGGTCTGTTGCTGCGGCATGGTTGCTTCTCCTGGAGAGGGTGGGTATAGATGCCCTCTAAATCAACATCCATGCCGTATAACACCGCGTATTCCTGGTGCGCCAAGCGCCAAGATTGTGGTGGAGGCATGTTCTTTGCAGATAACAGGTACGTAATCCCCGTGACGAATATCGTACGGGCAAGATACCTCGCGCTCGCACGTCGCTAAACGACCTCGTAGAAAGGCCCGTATGAAAAAGACCTTCCCCCTGCTGGCTGCACTCTGCTTTCTAACTTTGCTGGCCGCCCTCTCTGCCTCGGCAACTTCGAGCGCGCCGCTTAAGTCTATCTTCGCCCAGGCCGCCCCACAGGTAGGTGAGGCGCGTGTTACCTTCTCCGTCACGCTGCCTGCTGAGACCCCACCCGGCGATACCATCTACGTCGCGGGGGACTTCCAGGGCTGGGACCCCGGCGCTACCCCCCTCACCCGCAACGGCCTGCACGCCAGCGGCACCGTCACCGTGACGACCGATAGGAATATAGAGTTCAAGTTCACACGCGGTGTGTGGGCGAAGGGGGAGAAGGCCGCCGACTGTAGCGAGATGGCGAACCGGGCCGAGCTAATTGTCACCGACAGGACAATAGAGGCCACGGTCGCTAAGTGGGCCGATTTGTGCGGCGGGCCTGCACCCGGCCCCGGCTACGACAGCCGGGCGCACAAGGTGACGTTCACCAGCACCGTGCTGGGCGTGACCAAGGAGTTCTACGTATACACCCCACCCAATTACTCGACGCAGCCCACCTGGCGCTATCCCGTGGTCTATCTCTTCCGTGGGCACGAGAAGGAGTGGATCAACAAGAACGAGGACTCGTCGCGTGCGGGCCGCAACGTCATAGATGAGTACGAAGATTTGCTGGCGGCGGGGCAGGTTGGCCCCATGATCCTGGTCTTTCCAGGCATCAGCAGCGACAACAACGCCGTGTCGGGCATGCTCACCAACTTCAAAATGCCGAAACTGACGAGCGAGTCGGGCGTGGGCACGGGCCGCTTCGAGGACTACTTCAAGGACGAGCTTGTACCCTACGTGGACGCTCACTACCGCACCGTAGCGCACCGCATGGGCCGGGGGGTGGACGGCTTCTCACTGGGCGGGTACATGAGCGCCAAGATAGCCGCCAAGTACCCCGGCATGTTCCGCACGGTGGGGCTGTTCGACGGCACCCACTTCTACGCCGACGCCAACTGCCAGAACGTGGACGAGGCGCGCGACCAGACCTACCAGAATAACATGTTCGACCCGGTGTTCGGGGAGCCTCGCGACAACGCCTACGCCGCCCAGAACAACGGGCCAAATCTGGTGTGCAACAGCACGCCGGAGCAGATGCAAAGCCTCTACTGGATGGTGCAGTACGGCGCGCTGGCGAGCGAGCCGAATAACGCTAACCATCTGCGGGGCGAGCACCTGATGGAAAAACTCACGGCCAAGGGCGTGACCAACCGCGTGCCCTCGGTGCTGGAGGGCGGGCACAACTGGAAGACCGCCGACGCGCACATGCGCGTGACCCTGCCGCATCACTGGCAGCAGCTTGGACCCTCAGGTGGTCCGCCGGGGACGCCTACTGCTACGGTTAGCACCACCTCTACTACAACTACAACGCCCGCAGGCACCGCTACAGGTACTACCTCAGCCACGACTACCGCAACGATGACCGTCACGCGGACGGCCACAAGCGCAGGTACGTCCTCGCCTACAGCGGTCCCAACAGCCACAGCTTGCACTATCCAGTTCCAGGACGTACCACCCTCCACAGAGGCAAGCTCCTTCTATCCTTATGTGAGATGCCTTGCTTGTAAAGGAGTGCTGGGTGGCTATCCTTGTGGTGGCACCAACCCTCAGACGGGGCAGAGCGAACCTTGTGGTGCTGGTGGCTCTTCGGGTAACCCCTACTTCCGCCCCTCCAACCACATCACCAGGGGGCAGATAGCCAAGATTGTCTCCAATGCAGCAGGCTTCTCCGGTGCTGCGAGTGGGCAGACCTACGCTGACGTGCCTCCTTCCGACGAGCCTTCATCTTTCTACGTGTACATAGAGCGGCTTACCGCACGCAACGTGATGAGCGGCTATCCCTGCGACACTAGACAGGATGAGCCATGCGATGGGCAGAACAGGGCCTACTTCCGTCCCTCTGCCAACGCCACGCGAGCACAGCTATCCAAGATAGTCTCCAATGCAGCGGGCTTCCTGGACAGCGTAGAGGGGCAGACCTTTGCTGACGTGCCACCACCCGCTGATGAGAACGACCCCTCATCGTTCTACCTGTACGTGGAGCGGCTTGCCAGGCGTGCCGTCATGGGTGGTTACCCCTGTGGTAGTGGTGCCAACGAAGCGTGTGACGAGCAGAACCGGCCGTACTTCAGGCCATCTAACCTCGTCACCAGGGCTCAAGCTAGCAAGATAGTAGCTAACACTTTCTTTCCTGGCTGCCAGGCTCCGGCAGGCGAATAGGGAGCGAGTACGTGGCCTTACAACCGGTTCGACTATCCAACTCCGTGGTACAGTTTGTGCTTCCTTGCGCCCCGTGCCACGCGCCGCCTTATCCTGCGCATTTGCCTTGACGCTCTACTGGTCCTTCCACTGCTACTGGCTACTTAGCGCGTGATACCGGCTGCATATTCATCTACCTGGGGCATGGCTTTCTCAACTGAGAAGAGCTTAGCGGCCAGGAGCGGCTGGTACGTTAGCAGACCGGAAGGAGCTTGTAAAGCATGAAACGCATACTCGCAGCCCTGGGGGCACTATTGTTGGTGCTGGGCAGTGCCGCGCTCTCGGCGCAGGGCGCTTACCCCACAGGTCCGTCCTCCGCAGCCCTTGGGAGCATGCTGGAACCAACGAGGTCGTTTGGTCTCCCCAAGGTCGTTCAGGCCAGCTACAGCGACACCTCCCCACCCTTGCGCAGCCTGAAATCCACGCCCTCCTCCTCGGTGAAGATGGGCCAGGTGATGGAGCGGGAGAACTTCAAGCTGCCCCGCAACCCGCCTCCGCAGTTCGTGGCTGTCGATACGGTGGCCCAGCACTATTTCGGTCCCCTGGCTATGCCCACTCCCAACCTGACCTTCGAGGGATACAAGCAGCAGGATAACTACAACAACAACAATGGCCTGGGGGTACTTCCACCCGACAC
This sequence comes from Chloroflexota bacterium, assembly GCA_030913985.1. GTDB lineage: Bacteria > Chloroflexota > Chloroflexia > QHBQ01 > JADMIH01 > JADMIH01. The sequence continues at coordinate 7,354 of JALZHI010000116.1, forward strand.
CGAGGGTGACATCGGCCCCAACCACTACTTCCAGTGGAACAACATCGGTCTCAGGATATTCGACAGGAACGGCAACACCCTCTACGGTCCGGTGAACGGCAATACCATGTTTACCGCTACGGATACTACGAACCCTGCCGCGGCCGCCTGTGCCGCGCAGAACGACGGCGATCCCATTGTGCTCTACGACACTATGGCCGACCGCTGGTTAGCCAGCCAGTTCGCCGTACAGAACACCGGCACGGGGCCTAGCTACGAATGTATAGCCATCTCTACCACCTCGAACCCCATGGGCACCTATCATCGCTACGCCTTCCTGGTGAGCGAGACGCTCTTTGAAGACTACCCCCACTTCGGCGTGTGGCCGGAAGCCTACTACATGGCTACCAACGAATTCTCAAGCCTTGTGACGTTCGCGGGCGCGGGCTTTTACGCCTTCGACCGCGAAAAGATGCTCGCGGGAGACCCGACGGCTGAAATGCTGTATTACCACCTCGATTCTCCGTATGGCGGTTTCCTGCCGTCGGACATGGACGGTCCCACGCCGCCGCCACCTGGCAGCCCCAACTTCTTCCTCGCGGCTGATGATGAATGGCAGGCGGCACCGGCAGACAGGCTAACGATGTACAAGTTCCACGCCGACTTCGACACGATAACCAATACCACCTTCGTAGGTCCCATCGTGCTGGCGACGGCACCCTTCGACGGCGATTTGTGCACCGCGGAACGTGAGGCTTGCATACCGCAGCCCAATACCCCCCAACGCCTGGAAGCCATAAGCGACAGGCTGATGTACCGCCTGGCGTATCGCAACTTCGGCACCCACGAGTCGCTGGTGGTGAACCAGACGGTGGATGCGACCGGCACGGGGCAGGCGGGCGTGCGCTGGTACGAGCTGCGCTCTCCTAATGGCTCGCCCTATATTTACCAGCAGAGTACCTATGCTCCCGACGCCAATCACAGGTGGATGGGCAGCATGTCACAGGACAGGCACGGCAATATGGCCCTCGGTTACAGCGTATCCAACGGCACTAACCTGTTCCCGTCAATCCGCTACACCGGCAGGCTGGTGACCGACCCCTTGAACGAAATGTCCCAGGGCGAGACCACGATGTACCCTGGAGGCGGCAGCCAGACGCATTCAAGCGGCCGCTGGGGCGACTACAGCATGATGGGCATAGACCCCGTAGATGACTGTACCTTCTGGTACACCCAGGAATACATGCCCGCTACCAGCAGCGCCAGTTGGTCCACGCGCATCGGCTCGTTCAAGTTCCCCGGATGCACGGAGACAGAACCTCCTACCGCCACACCCACTGTCATTGGGGGCCAGACGGCCACGCCCACCGTCGAGCCAGTGGAGGTGCTGTACAACCAGTACAACAACCAGAGCGCGATTGGCAGCCCCTCGTTCAACGTTACGGGCACTACCTTTATCCAGATAGCCGACGACTTCGTTGTGCCGTCAGGCGAAAGCTGGCAACTCACGATGGTTGACGTTGACGGCTTCTACGACCCGAACACTGCGCGTGCCACGTCGGTCAACCTGTACTTCTATACCCCTTCAGTTGTGACGAGCACCGTGCCTGGTGCGCCCGTATTGACTATGACCAACATCATCCCGGTAGGAGGGATACCTACAGGCGACTTCCTGGTGCCGCTTGACCCACCGGTTACCCTACCCTCCGGCACCTACTGGGTGTCGGTCCAAGCGAATATGCCGAGCGGGAGGTGGCTGTGGTTGGACCGCCTGCCACCGCTGTCGAATAGCCCGGCTGCTTTCCGCCAGCCCGCAAACACTAACCCGGCCTGTAGAGAATGGAACGCCCGGCAGGTCTGCGTGAGCGGCTCCGCCCCCGACACAGACCAGCCATTCCGGCTAAACGGCCGTAGGCTGCTTGCTGAAGGTACAGCCACGAGCACCAGCACAGCCTCTGCCGTGACTAGCAGCACGCCTACAGCCACGGGTACGAGCACAGTCTCACTGCCTAGCTCGACACCCCAACCTACGCAAACTCTGGGCGGCCCAACAGCGACACTCGAACCCACAAGCACGGCGACAGCCCTTATTCCCACGAACACTGCTACGGCGGTGCTCCCGACAGCTACTTCGACAATCGCGGTGGCGACCGCCACTCGCACGGCTAGTCCCTCGCCCTCGCAGACGCCCGCCGCACCTACAACCACGTCCACCTCTACCTCTACTACCATAGCGACAAGCACGCCCACCGGCACCTCGATGGCGACAGCCAGCAGTACGAGGACTGCCACCAGGACCGGCACAGCTACACTCACGGTCGCTGCCACGATTACGCCAGGCGGACCGTCGCCCACTCGCACGGTAACAGCCACGGCATGCCCGATAGAGTTCGCGGACGTGCCACCTTCTACAGAGGAAGCCTCGTTCTACCCATTCGTGCAGTGCCTGGCATGTAGAGGCATCGTGAGTGGCTACCCCTGCGGAGGCTCCAACCCTGAGACTAACCAGCCTGAGCCTTGCGGCACCTCTGGTAATCCGTACTACAGACCTTCCAACCAGATCACCAGAGGCCAGATCAGCAAGATAGTGGCTGGTGCCTCAGGCTCAAGTGGTGACCCAGGACCTCAGAAGTACGAGGACGTGCCTCCAAGTAACACCTTCTACCAGTGGATCAACAGGCTCTCCAACGAAGGAGTGATGGGAGGGTACCCGTGCGGTGGTCCAGGTGAACCGTGCAGAAACGGTAACAGGCCGTACTTCAGACCTAATGCCAACGCTACCAGGGGGCAGATGTCCAAGATAGTGTCTAACGCAGCAGGCTTTGATGAAGCGGTGAGCGGACAGAGCTTCGAGGACTTACCACCTAGCACCTCTCCTTCCTCTTACTACGTGTACGTAGAGCGGCTGTTCGTGAGGGGGATAGTAGGAGGGTACTCGTGCGGAGGAGCGGACGAGCCATGTGAAGAGGAAGGGCGGCCGTACTTCCGTCCGAACAGCCCCGTCACGAGAGGGCAGGCTGCCAAGATAGCTGCTAACACCTTCTTCCCTCAGTGCTCCAACACTACGCGTCGGTAGACCAGGCATGAGCAAAGTGAGCCGGTACTTCGGTGCTCGCTCACTTTGCCCCGACAACAGGCCCCGAGAGGTTGGCGTTCAGCTTTTGAACCCCAGCCTCTTTTCGCGCATGCTGACATACCTGCGCTCGCCTATCACCAGGTGGTCCAGCACCTCTATCTCGAGCAGCTTCCCCGCCGCGACTATCTGCTCGGTGACCAGCCTGTCCTCGGGCGAGGGGGTAGGGTCGCCGCTGGGGTGGTTGTGGGCCACAATGATGGCAGCGGCGTTCACCCGCACGGCCTCCTTGAACACCTCCGCCACCCGCACGAGCGAGGAGTTGAGCGAACCCCGGTAAACGTCCGCGAACTTGATGACCTGGTTCTTGGTGTTCAGCAGCACCACACGCAGCGTCTCCTGGTCGAGTGGGGCCATCTCCAGCATCAGTAGGGGAGCCAAATCGGCGGGGGAGCGCACCTGCAACCGCTCCTCCGGCTGGGCCAGCAACAGCCGCCTTCCAAGTTCCAGCGCCGCCTTCAACTGGCACGCCTTGGCCTCGCCCAGCCCGTGCACTCCGCACAACTCTGGGAAAGAGACCCGCGACAGCCCCACCAGCCCACCGTACGTCACCAGCAGCCGGTTGGCGAGGTCTACCACGCTCTCGCCCTGCGTCCCCACCCTCAGTATGATCGCCAGCAATTCCGACTCGGACAGGGAGCCTGCCCCCAGCCCCTTCAGCTTCTCCCTGGGCCTGGCGTCGAGTGGCAACTCCTTGATGGTGAAGTTGGAGCGCCCGTTGGATACGGGTGAGTTATGCGGCATGGTGGACCCTCTTGGTTGTCATTGAGCTTGCTGATATTCCATTCGCGCGAACGACTAAACCGCAATGCCTAGTAGCTTCTACTACAGAACCAAACACCCCCCTGTCATCCTGAGCGTAGCGAAGGATCTCAAAAAGGTGAGTATGGATGATGTTGAAACTATGCTCACCAGTCGAGGCTCAAATCCCTCCACTCAGGATTGAGCGACTCTATCAATGCGATCTTCTTTGCCCGAAGCCAACCCTTGATCTGCTTCTCCCTTGTTATCGCATCACGTACATCATCTGTGGCCTCAAAGTACACAAGCCACCCGATCTTGTATCTGCTGGTGAAGCCTGGCTTTGCACCTTCTTTGTGCTCGTATACTCGTCGCATCAGGTTGTTCGTGATGCCCGTATAGAGTATGCGGGTGCTGTTTGTCATGATGTAGACGTAGAATTGCCTGGGTTCCTTCATCTCGGTTACCCACCTTCTTGAGATCCTTCGCTGCGCTCAGGATGACAGGGGGGTGTTTGGTTCTTCGCAATGGAGCAGTAGGGGCTGTTTGGCATTGTATGCTGCTATTGCCTGGATAAGGTATTGGCTGTAGACTCCCGGTGTGGGGTGAACCACCCGCCCCGTGTCTCTGTGTATGGAGTGTCGGGGCTGGGAGCCGCGTATGCGCTTGAAGCAGGGTGGTGCCTTGTAGCCCTCATATAGCATTCCCGCGCAAGGAGCGAAGTGCGACACAGCCTGGAGAGCAAAACCGGCACGCCGCCCACCCTCGGCCCGCTGACAATCGACTTGAGTCTGGACGAGGTTGTCGCACGCCTGTCCGGCAAGCCCGCCGTGGATGGCATCCTGGTCATGGGGTCGGGCGTCACCGGCGACATGCACCCGGCCAGCGACTACGACCTGTTCGTGGTGCTGAGCGATATGCCCTCTCCTCTTTACCTCGTGGCGACCGAGATTGACCACCATTTCGCGGAGATATACTTTGGGTCGGTAGAGAAGCTGGAGGGGTACCTGGCCGCCGAGCCGCCTTTGCACCCGGTCGATATTGACGCGGCGGTGATACGCTGGTTGCAGACGGGACGTATCGCCTTCGACCGCTACGGCCTGCTGTCGCGGGCGCAGAGCAAGTTTCGCCAGCGCGAGTGGCAGCACTGGTTCGAGCCTCAGTCCGGCCTCCAGTTGCACCAGACGTGGTTCAGCGTGAACTACAATCTTGTGCAAACACAACGTATGCTAGCCTCGCCCGACCCGGTGTACGCGACCACGGTGGACTTGCGCCTGCTCTATACGGTCATGGAGGTGTGGCAGGCGTATTTCAGGTTGCGGGGGCTGCCCTCGCTGGGCGAGAAGCACGACATTCGATACCTTGCCGCTAACGACCCTGAGTACCTGGACCTCTTCCGGTGCTGCCTGGCCGAACCGGACCGCGCCCGCAAGTTCGAGCTATACCGCCGGCTGGCGGATATTGCCCTTGCACCGTTGGGCGGTCTCTGGCAGGATGGCACCACCGCCATGCAGTTTCGTGGCGACAAGCAATGGCAGCCCGACACCGTAGATAAAGCCCTCGCCTTCTGGCAGGAGCTGGTAACGGAGTGACTATGCAAACAAAATGCAGTGTGATTATTGTATGCAAATACTGTATGATTCCAATGTGATCATATACAGCGACCACCAATATAAGGATATGCTCTTCACACTCATAGCTCGCCTACGTGAGGGAGTCACAGCCGCCCGCGGTCCCGGCATAACGCAAGTGGAGCGGCTACGCAGCCTACTCATCCGTGCAGGTGAGGTAGAGCAGGCGGCACACGACCAATTGCCTAAGCTGCTGTTGGCCGAGGAGGCCCAAGAGCAAATAATCCATCTGCATGCTGCAACGTCACACATTGCTGATGCCTTCTGCACAGCCAGGGTTTCCACTCCTGCCGCATCATTCCAGGACAATATAGAATCCAGTTTAGACAGTGCGTTGAACCACTTCAGCGAGTCACACTATCCTGAAGACATATTATTGATCGTAAGGATGCCGGAAGGATTTGCCTTCTATGCTATCTATCCTGAACAATACTGCATATCTGCTGAACGCTGGCTGCATGAACACGCACAAGAGCAAAATAAGCACATCGCTGTAGTGGGAATTCGCAGCATCGGTACGACCCTGGCGGCAGTTGTGGCTGCGACGCTCAGGGCTGGTGGCTGGCGGGTATCTGACTTCACCGTCCGCCCCACCGGAAGGCCTTACCAACGTCTGGTAGAGATCACGGAGGCCCAAATAGAAGGTGCAGCTTGGGGCTTGGTCTTAGACGAAGGGCCTGGAGTATCGGGGTCATCGATAGCGGCTGTGGCGGAGGCGTTGGTACGCGCAGGTCTGCCTCGTGAGCGTATTAGCTTCTTTCCCAGTCACGGCGGCGAGCCGGGAGGTGCTGCATCAGACGAAATAAGGCACTGGTGGGCAACCACGTCGCGCTATTTCACGCCAATAGAGGAAGCACGCTTCGGCCGACGTGATTTACAGCAGGCGTTTGTAGCATGGCTTGACTCACTAGGGGAGTGGCAAGACCCTGTTGAAAGCATCAAGTACATTGGGAGAGGAGAGTGGCGTAAAGTAGTTTACACCGACACTAGCGAGTGGCCTGCCGTGTGCTCCCATTTTGAGCGGCCCAAGTACTTAGCCACCCGGCAGAGCGGCCAGCGCATACTATTCAAGTTCGAGGGGATATGCAGTGCACCTACTGACAATTTGACCAGGGCTGAGGCCATTTACTCGGTGATTCACGGGCGCAATAAGCAACAACCTAAAGGAGAGGCCCAAAGGAGGTGGTCCACTCATCAGGTGCTTGGTGTGTTCCAGGGCTTCGTAGCCTACGTTTGGAGTGACGATTTTAGCCCGCTGGCCGCCTCTAATTACGACAGGCTTGGAATACACACTGACGTAGGCCATTACATATCAACAGCGGCAGGCCCAGAGCTCGCTGTGGAGCAGCAAAGAGCAAGCATCGACCGGCTGGCTGAAATCCTTTACTGCAATACATGGCAGGCGCTAGGCCACCAAGCGGCGGAACTTACTAGAGTCTGGATAGAGGTTGCATACAACTCGGTTGCATCTGGGACGCTTGCTTATGGAGATGGCCGGATGGCTCCCCACAAGTGGCTTATGGATAAGCGCGGCTATATCAAGAAGGTAGATGGTGCGGGTCACACCTGGGACCACACCAACATCGGCCTGCAAGCCGTAGCGTGGGATGTAGCAGGCTTTATCATTGAGTGGGGCTTGGACGATGCACAAGTAATGACCCTCCTGCGGGCCTACTACCATGCTGGCGGCCGCAATATTCTCTGTGACCTACTGCACTTTTACCTGATGGCCTACGCGGCCTTCCGCGCTGGGCTGTGCCATACTTGTGCTAACATGATGACTCATGAGCCTATGGAACAAAGTCGTCTCCAGATCGCCTACGCCACTTACCGTGACCACTTGGTAAGGTTGCTAGACCTATAGTGCAAGGGTGCAACTAAGCTGAGCAATTTGCCTCCATATTGGATTAGAGCAGCCATAGGACGGATTATTGGGATCGAAGAATTGATTGTTCGGTATGTATCTATCGATCCAGTTTTCAGAACGTGTGGATGACTTAACCTAGTAAAAGAGGAGTATTAATCTAATGGCAGACTCCACAGATATATGGCTTCAAGTACATAAAGAAGAAGGTGCGCAGGCGCGCCAATCAGAGACACAAAGAGCTGCTGTAACGAATTACACTCTGGTCATAGCGGCGGCTATCGCTGGTTATGTAGTAGACCAAGGGTTCGCTCATGACCTATGGTACTTAACCACTATTCTGGCTCTAATAGGGTTTTATGGTGCTCTCGCTTCTGCCAAATACTATGAGCGGTTTAGATACCTGATGGAAATCGCGCGTGAAATTGAACTACGATTAGAGGCTCAGTACCCGGATTTTGGCTTCTCGGAAGTACTGCGAATTGCAGAAAGCAAGCATCGAACCAGGTTTCCACTCCTGACCAAGATCAGGCTTAATAAGATCTGGTTAGTCATGCACCTGTCTATCGCGTTTACAGGCGTAGCAACCACTCTCTACATTCTCTTGTACTAACAGAGAGATACACAGAATGACAACGTGATAACTACTGCGCCGCGTTTATTGCGGTTTTGAATTCATACTTCAGCCCAGGAGATCGTATGCAAGCAACCCCTGGCGTGCAGTTGCTATACAGTCAATTGTTCGATGCCGAGTTCATGCGCAAATTGGAGCGTTTGTCCCTCATCAGCCGCAAGCTCAAGGCGGGGCGGATGAAAGGCGAGCGGCGCAGTCCCAGGCGCGGGCAGTCGGTGGAGTTCGCCGACTACCGCACCTATGCCGCGGGCGACGACCTGCGTCGCGTCGATTGGAACGCCTACGCCCGCATGGAGCGCCTCTTCCTCAAGCTATTCCAGGAGGAGGAGGACATCACTGTCCATATCCTCATAGACGCCAGCAAGTCGATGGACTGGGGCGACCCCAACGCTGTGACGCTCACCTCGGCGGTGGGGATGGTCGATAAGGGGCAGGGCATCGACGCGCACGGGCCGGTGGTGAAGGGTAGCGAGGGTGTGGATACGAGCGGGCAGAACAAGCTGGTATACGCCAAGCGCGTGGCTGCCGCCCTGGGTTACATCTCCCTCTCCAACCTGGACCGCTTGGCGGTGGCGGGCATCAGCAAGGCGGGCGTGCAGCGCCACACAGCGGTGAGGGGGAAGGGCCACGCCGTGTCGCTCCTGCGGTTCGTGGCGGGCGTCAGGGCCGAGGGTGAGACCGACCTGGATACGTCCTTGCGGCAGTATGCTTCCCAAGCGCGCTACCCCGGCCTGCTGTACGTGCTCAGCGATTGCCTGGTGGAAGGGGGCGGGCTGGAGGGGCTGAAGGCGTTACAGGCCGCCGGGCACGAGGTCCACCTGCTCCACGTCCTGGCCCCCGCCGAGGTCAACCCCGAACTGGCCCTAATGGGCGACCTGCGCCTGCGCGATGTCGAGACCGGGGCCACCCAGGAGGTGAGCCTCGAAAGCGGCATCCTCGACCTCTACAAGCAGAAGTTCGAGCAGTGGCAGGGCGGCATAGAGAGCTTTTGCCGCCGCCGGGGCATCAACTACCTGCAAGTCACCACCGACCTGCCCTTTGAAGACCTGGTGTTGCAATACATGCGGCAGAGGGGGGTTGTGGGCTGAAACGTGAAACGTGAAACGTGATGCGGTATGGGTAGTTTGGTTCTATTGGAAGTAATAAGGTTGCTGCCGGATGCCTGACGATTGACGCCGTGAAAGGCGGATATATCAAAGGACGACGCCCGGCGTATGGGTGTATTAGAGGCAGGGTGCAGAGGACGACGCCGGATAAAGGGGTATAGGGGCAGGGTGCAAAGGACGACGCCCGGCGATTGAAATCGCGGGCTAAACAAGGCAAAGTTCCCCTTCGGGGACTGACCTTGTTTCACAGAGCTTCTAATGGCATGGAAATGTTGCTTAAGTAGTCCGCCGCAGGACGGACTTCACAATGTGTAGCCCGCGATTTCAATCGCCGGGCGTCGTCCTTGCTACTATGTTCCTTCTACTGTATCAATCGTATCAATCGCCGGGCGTCGGCTGGGTACCATGTGGAGCTTCAAGCCACCCCATAGCATAAGCCCCATCACGTTTCACGTTTCACGTTTCAGCAACCTGTGCCTACCGCTCTGCTGGTGGCTGCCTACTATGAGCGTGTCGGCGGGCGAGGCGGGGTCATGTCCGTTGGTGGGGGTGAGCCTCAGTGGGAGGGTGGTCTGCGACTCGTCGGTGGGGCGGGCCGTTGTCTCGCCTACCAGCACGCGAATGAGACCGGCCCTACCCGGCTCCGACGTGCTGGTGGCCCCGTAGCCCACGCCGTCGATGCGCATGGTCGGTATCGTGCCGAAGGTGGTGACGATGGACACCATGATGGCCGCGCCGGTGAGAGTCACGTAGCCCCTGTCTAGCTTGTTCTCGTCGCAGGCGCGAGGGGTGCGGCGCAGGAGAGCTATACCCAGGCGCTCGTGGGAAGGCAGGCTGTCGTAGTCGCAGCCCACTCCGAAGGCGGCGCAGTCCACCCTGTTCACGCCCAGCATGTTGAGGGCCGACATGGTACCCACCACCTGCACCAGCGTCTCCACGTTCCACAGGTTCGCGGACTTGCCGTTATGCTGAGGCAGGGAAGCAAACTCGCATTCGATCTCGGCCAGCTTCCGCAGCACCTTGACCGCGCCCTGCTGCACGGCTGCCGGCAGGCTGCTGCCAAGTATCATGCGCAGCATCGCGGCGACTTCCAGGCTGGTATCGGGTTGGGTGGCGACGGTGTACCTGCCTAGGCGTCCGGTCAGTTGGGCCACTCCGTTGAGCGAGCCAGGCCCCGTACCCACCTCCAGGTACGTGCCGGTGACCCCCTGCCTCAAAGCCTTCACCATGTCGAACGAGTAGGAGGCAAGCGGCAGCTTATACAGCTCGGCCCTCAGCGACTCCACAGGCACGCCCACGTCTACGAGAGCACCGAGTATCATCTCTGCCGAAAGCCCCGATACCGGATCGAAGAACGCCACCCGCATACCTGAAGTTTTCCACTCCTCTCGCCCTCTGGAGGGGCCTGACCCGCGCGTATTATAGCACAGTGGACGATGGACGATGGACGATGGACGATGGACGATAGGAGTGATGAGGACTGAGGACTGAGTAACTTGTGGCCCCCATCCGAACAATCCTAAT
>JALZHI010000117.1 GCA_030913985.1 Chloroflexota bacterium
TCATGACGTACCCTGCTCCTCTTTGTACTCTCCAAACCACAACCCTTACTCTTGGCGTGGTCCTTGGCGTCTTGGCGTCTTGGCGTTTAGACTCGTCCCATTCTCTAATCAGCTACCGAAGCGGGAGAAGACGGTGTCTGAGTTGTAGCGATTGCGGAAGACGAACACGAGAATGGCCCCCGCGATGAAGCCGCCGATGTGCGCCCAGTAGGCCACGCCACCCCCGCCGCCCGCCGCCTGCTCGCCTGCCAGGAACACGCTGACGAACTGGGTCACAATCCAGAAGCCTATCATAAGGATGGCGGGCACCGCTGTCACGGTCATGAACACGCCCAGCGGTATCAATGCGCGCACTCTCGCCTGCGGGAAGAGTATCAGGTAAGCGCCCAGCACGCCCGCTATCGCGCCCGAAGCCCCCAGGTTGGGGATGATCGAGTCGGTGCCGCCCAGGATGATCTGCGCGAAGTCCGCACCCAGGCCGCACAGCAAATAGAAGATGAGGTACTTCAGCGACCCCATATTGTCCTCGACGTTGTCGCCGAAGATGAACAGGAAGAGCATGTTAGAGCCGATGTGCAGCAGGCCGCCGTGCATGAACATGGAGGTGAACAGCGTCAGGTAGGGCATACCCAGCGGGGCTTCGTAAAGTACCAGCGTCTCGTTCAGGCCGGGTATTCGCTGCGGGCCTACTAGATCCACGCCCGTCATAATCTCTCGCGGTATCAGACTCCAGCCATAGGTTACCGCGCCCGAACTCATCTGTAGGAAGAAGAACATAATGAGGTTGATTACGATGATGGTAATGTTCACGATGGGGAAGCCCCGCCGCATCGGAGTGCCTTCGTCGCCTAATGGTATCATGCGTCGCTCTCCTTCAAAGCGTGCTGCTGCTATCTACGCCCGCCGTCCGCTACCTGCGAACTGCGGTGATGGTGCCATTTTCCACCCGCAGCCCCTCTATCTCGACCGGCGAGTGCAGAACATATAACGTAGTGTCGCCGCCCAATGACACGCGCCGCAGCCCCGGTTGTGCAGTCATGGCCTCGCCCACTTGTTCGTCCAGTGCCACGATAGTGCGGGTGCCCGGCGGCAGTTGTAGATAAGCCTGTGGTACCGGCTTAGGCAGCGCGTAAGTAGATTCGCCGCCGTAGGCCGAGTAGTTCCAGCCGTTCAGCCTGTCGTTCTTCTGGTCGAGCGCGTACGAATGGTACTGTGGCAGCAGGTAGCCCGCGTGCCGGAAGGAGCTATGCCAGTTAGACCCCATGACGAGCGCGGTGCTTGCCGGGTCCATAGTCGCCACCGTCTGCCTGATGTCGTGCCAGCGCTGGTCCACGCCCGCTATCTGTGGCGCGGTGGTCGGCCCCGGCGCGAACGTGAAGATGCAAGCCGAAGCAGCCGCAAGCCCCAGGCACGACAGCACCGACCGCCCGGCAGCGGATGGTGTGTCGCCTCGCAGACGCTCCCATACCACCCTGGTGGAGGTGGCGGCGAGCATGAGCAGTGGGGGCAGCGCGATCAGCACGTAGCCGAACTGCCCGATATGCGTGAGCGCGAAGAAGGCGAGCGGCGGCACCGCCCACCAGAAGGCGAACCATTTCAGCTTGCTGGATAGGCTGAAGCGCACCACCCGCAGCGCCCACACCCCCAGCGGCACCAGCGCGAGCGCCAGGCCCACAACTAACGCCACCCCCCCGATATAGAGGTTGTACGCGACACCCCCAGGCCCCGCGCCCACGAGCGAGGTGAGGTCCGACACCGTTTGCCCAAGCAGCGCGTTCTCCCGCAAATAAGCCTCCGGCCCGCCAGAGAGGGCCAGCAGAGGCACCAGCCACAAGGCACATATCCCCGTAAGAACCAGAAAGAAAGCGGCCCAGGCTCTCCGGGGCGCACCCCACAACGCCCAGGCGCACAGGGGCAGCAACAGCAAGAGGCCCGTCTGCCGCACGCCACCCGCCACGCCGAGCGCCAAGCCAAGCAACACGGCGTAACGCACCTCTCCCTTTTCATCCGCGCTCCGCAGGTTCCAGGCGGCCCAGGCTACCGCGATAGCCAGCGCCATCTCCGGCACGTAGGTCAGCCCAGTCGCGCCGTAGTAGAGGGTGAGTGGGGAGCCGAGCATGAGCAGGGTGGCGCATACCGCCGCCGGCACGTCCTCGAAAATCTGCCTGCACAGCACGTAGAAGAGAGGCACCGCGATGCCGCTGAACAGCACGCTCAACAGGGAGAGCGACAGCGAAGGGTCCCCGATAAGGAGGTTGGCGACGCGGCCCGACATGACGTAGAGCAGGTAGCCCGGAGCGTGGGGCTGGTGCAGGTGCAGGTCGAATCCGTCCAACGCCAGGGCGAACTGCACCGCGTCCCAGTTGATAGGCGTAGGGCGTACGAACGGCAGGCGCGACAGACCGCCGATGAGGGCCAGCGCGGCCACAATCGCTACATTGGCCTGGGAGCGGGCGAACAAGGCGGGTACTATTGAGGTGCGGAGCGTGCGAGCGTGCATAGCTGTCAGTGTAAATTCCATGGCCGCAGGTTCTCAGTTAAGCAAGGAGGCGGCCACCAATAGGGTAGAGCCGCCTCTCCTGCTATTATCCGCTGTCTGTATCGGCTACGAGTTACATGCCAAGCAGTTGGAACAACTGGCTGGTGACATTCACGTTGATTGGCTGGTTGAAGACACCGAGCAGCCAGAGCACCAGCAGCACCAGCACGATCAACACCACGACCACGAGCACTATCGCCGCCGCGCTTCCACCACCATCACCACCACTAGGCGTATTGACATTAACCTGGCCCATTCTTTTCCTCCTTCATAAATGGTGCGCCACACATATCCGGTCCAGCGCACCCAAACAATTACGCGTTACGCATTACGCATTACGCATCACGTTTCAGCCTAAAGTCTCGGCCTGCCACCCGACAGGGCGCGTAGCACGGCAATCAAGATGATCGCGCCTATCAGGGCGAATATGAAGCTGGCCCAGTTGGTAGCGTCGGCTGCGGTAGGCCCCGCCACGTTGAGCATCCGGGCGATGAACCCGCCTATGAAAGCGCCAATCACGCCCACCACGATGTCACCGATGATGCCGTAGCCGCCGCGGCCCATGATCATGCTGGCGAGCCAACCGGCGATGAGGCCTATAACCAGCCATCCGATGATGTCAATCCCCATCTCTGTTCCACCTCCTTCTTTACTGAGTTGTGAGTTATGAGTGTTGAGTTTTAAGTTGTAGTCCTAAGCTATCCCTTCAACTCAAAACTCAACACTCATAACTCAACACTTGGAATCAGCCGTTCATGTTGAGGGCTTCCTGGAAGTACTCTTTGCCGCGCTCCATGAGGAGCTTACGGGTCTCGTCGCCCTTGCGGGGGGCGAGAAGCAGTCCCACCAGCAGCCCTATCGTCAACCACTTGACCGCTATGCGCATCCCTCTCATATCTACTGCACTCCTGCTCTCTCTGAGATGTACTGCATGAGGTGCTCGCGGTTTTCCTCACCCTTGCCCGGCGAATAGACCAGGGCTACAGCAGCCCCGATGGCCGCCCCGGCCAGTATGCCGAGGAAAACCAGGCCTTTACCTTTGCGCTTGCCGCTTGCCGCCATTTTGCAGCCCTCTCTACGCTCTACTTTCTACTTTCTACTCTCTACGTGCCGATCCCAATCGGTCCCGTTATAGTGACCGCCGGCCGCTCTGGCCCATGATGAAGCGCACGATGAAGGCGAAGATGATACCGCCTATCAGGGCGGGTATGAAGGACAGGGTCCAGTCATTGAACGTGGCAGCCGGGCCAAAGTTGGGGAATATGAAGCCGCCGATGATGCCGCCGATGAGCGCGGCGACGATGCCACCGAGCCAGCCGTAAGGCATCTTACCCGGCACGATCAGGTCTATCACCCAACCGAGGACGCTCAGCATGAGGAGCATCACTATAAGTCCAAGACAATCTCCCATGGTCGATTACCTCCTGATGATTTGTAAGCGTAAAGCTTACAGTAACGTGAACAACGATACGACTGCCACGAGGGGCACGGCGAAGATACCAAGCATCGTGAAACTGCAACAGCTACAGCCGCCTCTTCTACCCGTTCGCCGTAGCTCCATACTGGTAGGGTCCCACTTCTCCATTGTCGTCTTCCTTTCACACCGTGCCCGTGGGCCGGGTGGTTTGTAGTTGCTCGCCTCTCGACTTGTGCCCTTTACAACGTAGATAACCGGCTGTGTGTTATGCGGGGTGGGGAATATCTAAACGCCAAGACGCCAAGACGCCAAGACGCGGAGAACGCGCCAAGAGAATTAAGGTTTGGAGAAGACAAAAAGGACCGGAGTACGAAATCACGTACCCTGGTCCTTTTGTTTAGAACCGAACAACCCTTAACTTGGCGCGTCCTTGGCGTCTCGGCGTCTTGGCCTTTCCGTATATTTACCGCTCGTTGTTGTTCAACATGCTCTGTAGCAACGGTACCGCGCCCTTAGCACGCTCTCTGGGCGGGAGGAAGGGGGAGGCGGTGCGTATCACGAACGGGGCGGCCTTGACGATGTTGGGGGCCAGCGCCGAGCGGGCGTAGCCGTTGTTGAATACCTGCACGACCGGCAGGTTCACAGTGTCGTTCAACTTCTCGGTGTTGGAGACTGCGGGTACACGCAACAGGGTCACCAGGCTGCCTACAATGAACACTCCCGCGACGAGTCCGGCCACCAGGCCGCCCATTTTGCCGAAGACCATCGCGCGGCCCTTGATCTCAATGTGGCCGAACAGGTTGAGTAACAGGGCGAGCATAAGGGCGCTGATTAGCGTGTCTAGCATCACGAATGCGATCAGGTCGAACGTCATATCGACCCGGTCCTTCAGCATGTTAGCCAGCACCACGGCGAACAGGTGGTAATAGACCGATGCGAGCAGGAAGCCGGTATAGAGCGCGCCCACGGTGATAATCATCCGGGTCAGCCCCTGCTTCCAGCCGACGAACATGAAGAACAGCACCAACGCTATGATGCCCAGGTCCATAAAAGGAATAAAATTGATAACGTCCTGCATGAAAAACTCCCACTAACCCACTTGAAGAGCAGTATTCCAACCCTATTCTAGCGTCGCAGCCATGTGCGCGGAATAGGATATAGGTCATGGGAGATTTAGGATTTTGGATTTTAGGTTTTGGATTGGTGGGATGTTTTACTGGCTGGGTCCGGCAGCACAGGGGATAAGCTCACTTATGGCACGGCGTCCACCGATATCCACTTGATGGTGCTGCTTGTGTTGCTGTTGACTGGGTCGAACCGTAGCTTCGATATGCCGGCGGGCACGTCCTCTTCGCTAAGAAAGGTCCAGTAGACGTATTCATTACCATCTTGCTGGATGGGGAAATTCCTGTTCTGGCCTTCCACGAAGCTGCCGCCGGGCGCGGCCCAGTACCACTGGTTGACTAACGCCTCGCCACCCTCAATCTCAGGGTAACGGACTGCCACTCTTATGCGTATGAAGGCGGTGTTGCTGTCAGGCACCCGCATATCAACGTCTGGGCTTACAAGTTGCGAGTCGCCGCCGTGCGGTCGCAGGCTGAGGCCCTCGCCGGGCAGGCACTCGTAATCAGCCCCTACCAGGCTCCATTGGGCTATCACATCGGGTTCGCAGCGCGTGAAGTCCCACAATAGATTGCCGCTACCACCAGCGTTGTTGACAGGCGCCGCGCTGCCGTGAGTGATACCTGTCAGGTAGTCTACGCGGTAGTTGGTAATCTCCCTGTCGTACCTGAAGCTCATCGCAAACACGTCCTGCTGAGCGGCGGTGGCGGTAATGGGCACGCTGGTGACATCGTTCGTTTTCTCAATCGCGACGCCGTCACCCCCGGTCGTGAGGCCGCGCATGGCACCCATGCCCAGCCGGTACAGATAGGCCCCGCGGTACGTGTCGGGCAGCTTCTCTATGTACCAGGTCATGCCGACCGATCTATTGTCGCGTGCCGGTATAAGAGCGCGTGTCTGCGTGTTGATACCCTCGGCCATAACGCTGGCGGTATGCCACGGGCGTAGTTGCACCCAGCAGGCGACGATGCTGAGAAGCAATATGCAAGCGGCCGCACCCAGGCCCACCAGCTTGCTCCGGCGCTGCTTGAGGGCTTCCAACGCGGCGTAAAGCAGGGTGGCCGCGCCTATGCAATAACCTGCTGACGGGAGGTAGAGAAACCTGTTCTGTTGTAGGTCCTCCAGGCTGACCGGCAAGTTGAGCACCGGGATAAGGGTGAACACCAGCCACCCCCCGGCCAGGGCGAGCCAACGTGCTGAGGCGCGTCCGTACAACACCAGCCCCAGTAACAATAGAGACATCGATAGCGCGCCGGTTATTTGCATTATCGTATCGCCCAGCACCGCCGGGTTTATTGGAGACAGCAGCACGTGTACCTGGTTCAAGAGGCCATCCCAGAAGAAAGTGGAGTACTCGGTGCGCAGACCTGGGTAGCCGCCCATTCTTCCCCAGGTGGCATAACGAATGGCTATATTGAGAGCTATTACGAGGCCGAATGGAAGTAATGCCAGGCCGAGCGCGCGCCAGTCTCGTGGCGCGGCAGGGCGTTTTGCTATCCAGGCAGCAAGCCCGATGATGGGTACAAAGGTGAAGAGGCTTTCCTTCGCGAAGAGGCCCAACGCATAGCAAAGCACCGACCCCAGCAGAAGGGACCAGCGCATGCGGGGGCTGTCCTTCCACCAAAGGGTAAATAGCCAGACGCTCAACAGCCCGAAGAGCGTGGCCTGGATGTCCCACTGTGACGCCACCCAACCCACGGCTTCGAGGTGCGCGGGGAACACGGCAAAGAGCGCCCCGGACAGCCAGCCAAGCAAAGGCCGGGAAGTGACGTTACTTACCCACAGCGCCAGCACCAATGAAGTCAGGGCATGCAGCAAGAGGCCCTGCAAGTGATAGGGGAGAGGGTTGAAACCCCAGGCGTGCCAACCTGCTATCCAGGTAAGCACCAGCCCCACGGGCCTGTAGAACAGGTCCCCGTCACGCGGTAATAACAGGCGGAAGCCTATATCTCCACTACGAGCCGACTCCAGCAAGATGAAGTCGTCAGCCAGGAAACCGACGCGCAAAGCGGTCGCGTAAGCCGCAAGAGCCAGCGTGGGTACTAACAACCAGTACCATGTGCGGAACGGAAAGAAAGCGTCGGTGGCAGGGGGAGTCATGCCGGTAGCTTCATTCGGCACTACGTGCTTGTGCTGCAACTCATTCTTCCTCATGTTCCGGCAAACCGGCTAGCCACTCCCGTGCCTGGCGTGGGGTCTGAATGTGCACCACGGCCAGGTGCGGATACGGGGGCCGGCTTAACAATGCCCTGTACTCCCGGCGCACTTTGCCGTGTGTTTGTAACATCCAGAGCAGTATCGAATCGCGGCTGAGGAAGGCGGTACGTAGCGACTCCCGGTTGCCGTTCCATAACTCCATTCGCCGGACGCCCCGCTGCACCGTCCTGCTGAAGACTCTCCACGCCACCAGCGGGAAGGGGTAGTCCAACCACACTATGGTGGTAGCACGCGGCCAGACGAGGTCGCGCACAACCCGGTAGTTGCCATCAACCGTCCACCGCTCTCCCTGCACGGCCAGCCGGACGCGTTCGCGCATCAATTCATCGGGTACTTCCGTCCAGTTGGGTCCCCAGTGCAGGGCGTCAAGCTCTACGTACGCACTGCCGGTCCGTGCCGCGATGTTGCGGGCCAGGGTCGTCTTACCCGAGCCACTGCAACCAATGACTACAATGCGTTGGTGCGGCGATTTATGCATGTTTCCATTTTACCCCAGCCATAGCTTTGCACCTATCACATCGTTTAAAAGCCTGTTGAATCCCAGATTATAGCCCCAGATTTCCCCAACCACAGCATATTTGTTCTAAATTCGTGCATAAAACTATTGACACGAACCAATGTTCTATGCTATATATGCCATTGAGGCATAAAAGGGACAAAGTTGAAAAGCCCGTTTTATGCAGCCTTCCGAGCAAATATCAGGAGCCGGTGGGCACTAGAGAGGAATTATCCATGAAAAAGAAGAGACTGTCCGAACGTCAGCGCTTCATCCTCGGCTTCATCGGCGAATATATGCGGGAGCACGGCTACGCCCCCTCAATTCGCGAGATCAAGGGCCAGGTCGAGAGCGCGGGCCTGGTGCGCACCGCCTCCGGGAACACCTCCACTTCGGTGGTGGACTACAACCTGAGGGCGTTGGAGGAAGCCGGCTACATCAGGCGCGACCGCAACAAGTCGCGTGCGATTGAGCTGGTGGACCACTCCGGCAGGAGCCGCAACCCGCAGCCTGTGTTCCAGATCCCGGTCGCCCCGACGCCGATTGCCGCCGGTATGCCTATCCCCGTGCTGGAGGATATCCGCATGGGCCAGGCTACCGAGGATAGCGTCGAGCTGACCGGCGAGTTCCTGGGCCGCCACGCTTCGCACGCGGACCGCCTGTACGCCCTGCGCGTGAAGGGGACGTCGATGATCGATGCCCTCATCAACGACGGCGACCTGGTGATCCTGGAAGCGCAGGAGACCGCGGAGAACGGCCAGACGGTTGCTGCATGGCTCAAGGCCGAGCAGGAAGCCACCCTCAAGAGGTTCTACCTCGAAGATGGCCGAGTGCGCCTGCAACCCGCCAACAGCACCATGTCGCCCATTTACACCGAGCCGGACAACCTTGAGATCAAGGGCCGCCTTATCGGTGTGATCCGCCGGGTCGACTAAGGTCCTGGAACGCACGCTAGCGACATAGCAGCTTAGCAGCGCGAAAAACCGAAAACTTCATCCCTGTGGGCCACGTAACACGCGGCGCATAGATAAGCAATACCGGCCTGGGCAGCACGCCTCATGGCCGGTTCGCCATCCAAAGGGGTGATAAAAGTTTTCCACACAATGTGGAAAACTCGGATTTGGGAATTAGGATTTCGGATTTCAGATTTGATTGAGTGATTTAGGAAGGGCAGTCTCTGTAACGAAGTAGAGTAAGGCGGCGCACCAAATACACCTGGGAATAAGGCTGCTGATCGGAATCACAAATCCGAAATCCGCATTCCCAATTCCCAAATCTCGGAGGCACTATGGTCATCAGTCTACGAAGGCAACCGCAAGGCACAGGACCGCAGTTGGGGCCGGACCCCGCCTGGGCAAGGTTCTACAGGACGGAGCAACCGGGAGAACCAGGAGGCATCCGCAAGGTGAAGGTGCAAGCCGTGAAGCCTGATATCACGGCTTACCGAGTGCTTGGAGACTGCCCCGACGAGGTGCTCGACGCGGCGGACAGAGTGCGCAACCGCTACAACAGCAGCGTGTACGTGGCTCGGCTCGACAGCTTCAGCCAGCGGCCCAAGGCCAACACCGTGCGCCTGCCCGTGGTGGGCGAGATCGCGGCGGGCCAGTACGACGTGACGGTGGCCTACCAGGAGTACGACTGCCTAGACTACGAGGGCGGCATCGCGGTGGACAGGGCGATGTCACGCAACGGCGCTTACGCCCTGAGGGTGCGCGGTACCTCCATGACCCACGTGGGTATTGAGCCGGGCGACGTGGTTATAGTCAAGCCGCAAAGCTGGGCCGAGGACGGCGATTTCGTGGTGGCCTCTTACGCGGGCGAGGCGGGCGGCTCGGAAGGGCTGGCTACGTTGAAGCGGTTCTACAAGCGCAAGGACCACGTCTTCTTGCAGTCGGCCACCGCTTCCACCGACCCCATCCGCCTGTTCGCCAACCGCCGCGAAGGCGCTCACGACGCCGACCCGGTGCGCATCCAGGGCATCGTGACAATGGTGCTGAAGGCGAGCTAAGGGAGTACGTGCCCGGCATGGACGCTCAAATCGACAAGGCTACGCTGCTGGACAGGGTGCGCTCGGAACGCTCGCGGCTCGACTCGCTGCTGGCGGGCTTCACGGACGAGCAGATGGCGCGGCCTGGGGTCGATGGCGCCTGGTCGCTCAAGGACCATCTCGCGCACATTACCTGGCACGAGCGCGAGATGGTCAACATGCTGAGGGCGCGGTCATTGGAAGAGGGCGTCAGTTCGGACCTGTGGGGCCTGCCGCTGCACGAGCGGAACCGGGCGATTTACGAAAGCAACCGGCACCGCTCGCTTGAGGATGTTCGTGCCGAGTCCCGGCAGATGTACGCTGAACTTAGCCAACTGCTGGAAGACGCGTCCGAGGAAGACCTGACCGACCCTGGCCGCTACAAAGGCATGCCGGGCGACTGGAAGCCCTGGAGGCTCATCGCTGAGAATACCTATGAGCACTACCACGACCACACGGAGGATTTAGCTCTGAAACGTGAAACGTGAAACGTGATGCGGCTAGACGTACATTGTTGCGTGAATGCCAACTTGTTCGCCTTATGGGACCAAACTCCCCTCTTGTCATCCTGAGCGTAGCGAAGGATCAGGTGGGTAAGCGAGAGTCCTCAACGCTGTGGATGCTGTTGGCTAAAGAAATACTGGTACCGCAATAGTGAGAGTCAAGAGCGGGCTACTGATCCTTCGCTACGCTCAGGATGACAGAAGGAACAGGGTCCTGTAGTACAAACTGCCAGCCATCCACGAACCAAACAACACAAACCTCCTCACGTTTCACGTTTCACGTTTCAGAACCAACCCGGAGCGACCAATGCGAGACATACTGGACCGCCAGGCAGACCACATAGAGTACATACTGCGCACGCATGGCATCAAGGCCGAGATAGACGGTGGCAAGCTGTCGCCCCGGCTGGCGCACTTCCACGTGGCTTTGCCGCAGGGGGTGCGCGCTACCACGGTTGCCCCTATCGTGCCGGAGATAGCCGCCGAGTTGGGCGTGACTTCGTGCCGCATGACTCACGGGGAGGAGGGTGTGTACCTGGAGATACCTCGCCCCGACCCCGTGCCGGTGCGCCTCCTGCCGATAGTGCAGCGCGTGGCCGACGTGGTGCCACCCGTTACCGCCACCCTGGGCCTCGACCCCGACGGCACGCCCTTGCTGCTGCGGCTCAACTCGCCCGACGTGGACCCGCTGCTGATAGTGGGCAACCAGGGCGCGGGCAAGAGCAGCCTGCTGGGCGGCATGGCACTCTCGATGGCCCTGCACAACTCCCCCGACAGGCTGAGGCTGCTGCTGATAGACGGCACCGGCGAGGGTAGGGCATTTAGAGGGTTGGAGAGATTGCCGCACCTGGCCTGCCCCATTGCCAACGGTCCGGTGGACGCCATGCTCTCGCTAAGGTGGGCGTTGCGTACCATGTCCCGGCATGCTCGCCTCAACGACCCACTGGGGTTGGAGGACGAGGAAGAGGACGAGCTTTTCTTTGGCGATGAGGAGCGCGCGCTTGAGCCTTACGCTCCCCAGAAGGATAGCCCCGCGCTGGTGGTGCTGGTGGATGGTGCCGACGTGCTATGTGGCAGCACCAACAGGCGCACGGGTGCCGAGGCCGAGGCCGCGCTCAACAAGCTGCTGAGTGGCGGTGGCCGCAACAACATCCACATGGCCCTGTCGGTGGAGAGCCTGCCGCTGATTGACGGTCTGGAGGCCGATTGGGGCGCTCGCATTGTAGGGCGGGTACACTCGCCTGAGGCCGCGCGCCAGGCCACCGGGATCAAAAGCACCGGTGCTCACAGCTTGCTCGGCGCGGGCGACTTCCTCATCTCGCTGAATACCGAGTTGATACGCTTCCAGGCACCAGGCGTGTCTAGCGCCGAGATCGCCAAGTCGGTGGACCTGATCGTCACCTGCGCGCAGATGCAGTCGGAGCCGGAAGCGCAGTCCGAGTACGACGAGTTCGACCTGTCCCCGATGCCCGCTATGCCATCCATGTCGTCCATGCCGTCGCGCAAGCAGGAGCGCGTGCCCCACGCTATGCAGGAGCCGGTGCCGCTGAGACGAAGCTGGGTGGGCGAATAAGCAAGCCTGGAGCTAGAGCCATGCCGGAGTACGTCTACATGATAAAGGCCACCCGCGCGGGCTTCGCCACCGAGCCGACGCCGGAAGAGATGGACGCGATGAGCAGGCACTTTCAATACCTTAAGGGCCTGGTGGAACAGAAGATAGCATTTCTCGCCGGGCCGTGCCTGGATGCAGCTTTCGGCATAGTCATCTACGAGGCCGCTACCGAGGAAGAGGCCCGTAGCATCATGGAGAACGACCCATCGGTGGTGGCGGGCGTGATGTCGGCGGAGATGCACGAGTTCAGGGTGTCGTTGCTACAGGACGGCTATGTGCCACTAAAGCAGAGAAAGGCGGTAGTCTCAGTTGGGTGAGTGGATCAAGTATGCAGTTGGGGAGAAGGAAGCACGTGCCTACCTCTCCGTGCCGGGGCAGGGACGCGGGCCGGGCGTGTTGCTGTGTCACGCGTGGTGGGGCCTGAATGGCTACTTCGAGGGGCTGGCGGACCGGCTGGCGGGTGAGGGCTTTGTGGTGCTGGCCCCGGACCTGTACGACGGCAGGACCGCCGCCACAATCGAGGAGGCGGAGGCGCTGGCATATACGCTCGACTACAAAGAGGCTATCAACTACGAGACGGCGGCTGCTGACTACCTGCTGGCCCACTCCGCCGCAGAAGGCGAACAGCTTGGGGCGGTGGGCTTCTCTCTGGGCGCGGCGTACGTCACCTGGCTTGCCACGCTACGGCCCCAGGTGAGCGCGGTGGTCGTATTCTACGGCGGCGTGGAGCAAGAGGCGGACTACGCAACCCGCACGAAGGCGGCGTTCCTGGGGCACTTTGCCGAGGACGACCCCTACGAGTCCACCGACGAGATGCGACGCATGGAAGAGATGTTGCGGGCGGCACGCAGAGACGTGGCGTTCCACGTCTATCCGGGCACGGGGCACTGGTTCTTCGAGAGCGACCGCCCCGACGCCTACAACGCCGAGGCCGCCGAGTTGGCCTGGCGGCGCACTTTGGACTTCTTGCACCGCAAGCTGGACCGTGTGCAAACAGGGCAGTAGCTAACGCAGGTACGACGTATGGACACACAGGTGCTCGATACCTGGCTCATACACAACCGCATCAACCTTTACCTGCTGGACGCAATAGCTCCCGAAGCCTTGCAGGGCACGCCCACCGGCATAAAGGGCCGCAACGTGGGTGAGGCTTTCGCTCATATGCACAACGTCCGGCTCATGTGGCTGCAATCCGCCGCGCCCGACTTGATGCCCGGCCTGACCAAGCTGGAGAAGACCCAGGCCGCTGACAAGGAGGCGTTGCGGCAGGCCCTTACGGCCTCGGGCGAGGCGATAGAGACGCTCCTACAGAGGGGCATGTCGGCAGAGGGCAAGATCAAGGGCTTCAAGCCGCACGCGGTAGCCTTCATGGGCTACATGGTGTCGCACGAAAGCCATCACAGGGGCGAGATCGGCCTACTGCTGTCGCAGATGGGTCACCGCATCGACAAGAAGGTAGATTTCGGCATGTGGGAGTGGGGAGTTCGCTAGCCTCAAGTCTTAGTGCCGTAATGCCATCCCAAACAGGAGAGAAAGGAGGTGTTAAGTGGAGAACGGCAATGGAACCGGTTACACAGGAGAGTTGAAGTGCAGCACCCTGGTCCGTGCCGAGCAGGAGCGGGCATTTGAGGACTTTGCCACGGCAGAGGGCTGAGGAGAAGCGTTGGCCCTGATGAAGTTCTACATCAAAAACGGGGCAACCTACTGATTTCTGATTTGCGATTTTGGATTTGAGAGGCGGCAACTGACATTAATCCAAAATCCAAAACCTAAAATCTAAAATCGCCAGAGAGTTTGAGAGAATTTTGAGAGCTTGAGAGTAGATAGGAGAGCTAGGAAATGAGTGCTTTGAGGAACGTCCGCGTGCGCGAGGCATTGCGGCAGACTTTGGACCGAGTGTACGACCCCACTACCCGCACCCCGGTGCCCTGGCTGCTGTCCGGGGAGTCCGCTATGGCTTTGCAGGGCGTGAACGTCGAACCCGGCAGTATCGAGTTTCGCGCCATGTCGCAGTACGCGACCGGGTATTTCGCGCAATTGATGAAGCCCTACGAGGCGGGGCCGAACACGGTCACCCTGGTGTACCGCATGGGTGGCAACAGCGCCCCCTCCGACATCTGGCGCTCCAACATCCACCAGCGGATCGTGGCCTGGAGCGTGGGCGGCAGGGCGACCTGGCTGGGGCGGTGGTACGTCGAGGGCGTGACGGTGCAGATTTCTTACGTGCGCAGCGTCAAGGCCGACCCTACCGCCAACGCCGTGCGCAACCACATCGCCCACGTGCCCTTCGAGGGGTTGAGCGTGCCCGTGGTGCCGCTGGAGTTCCTGCTGGCCCAGGCCGACCTGAAGAACAACACTCAGCTTACCCACCGCGTGCTACACGCCCTCCGCGCGCGTGGCGCCAACCCCAACACCCTGCAATCGGCCCTGGGGTGCATACCCCGCGAAAGGGCCTCCCGCCTGTCACGCCTGCTGGAAATCAACCTGGTGGCGGGGTGAGGTAATTACGAATTACGAGTTATGCGGCAGAGAAGGGAGTGGGTTAGGGCCTGCTCCCTTTCGTTTTGCCTGATGCGTTCATGCATGGAACGCCGATGGCTGAGATTGAGGCACCTTCTTCGTGACTCCCTTCCACTTTGTCATCCTGAGCGTAGCGAAGGATCAGGTGGGTAGAAGAGAGTCCTCAACTTACAGGATGCTGATGGTAAGAGGAACAATTGCATCTGCGTTGGGAGAGTCAAACACGGGCTACTGATCCTTCGCTGCGCTCAGGATGACAGGGTGGAGTAGAGTCTTGTAGATACGACAGGCAGGTGTAGCCACCTATACTTCTCAGGAACTATTGCCCCTGCGTTGCGCGCGGGGGTATAATTGCATTAAGAACCATCACTAGAGAAAGGAGGGATCGTCATGCAGCCGCCACGCATTGATCCGAGGGACAATCAGACGCCGGAGGACCAGCAGCATAGTACGAATGGTGCGAATGGCACTAACGGCACCAATGGTTTGAACAGCGTCAATAACCTGAATAACGCGAACAATGTGAATAGCACCAACGGCGCGAATGGTGCCTCGGCACCGGACGGTGCGTCGAACGCGGGCCAGCAGGCGATTCCGCCCGTGGTCTCTATGCCCGCGCCTTCCAGCATGCGCACGCGGCCAAGAGGCACTACGCCCGCCGCCGTCACCCCGCACGCCCTGAACGTGCGCCAGATTACCCAGGGTGCGCTCACCTGGGTCGATATCGTGCACCCCACGGAGAGCGAACTCGATTGGCTCCGCAAGCGTTACAACTTCCACCCACTTCACCTTGACGACACACTTTCGAAGATACAGCGCCCCAAGATAGACGACACCGACGAGTACACCTTCATCGTCATGCACTTCCCGGTCTACTCGCGCCTGGTGCGGGTCACCACGCCGAGCGAGGTGGACATATTCATCGGGCCGAACTACGTTATTACGGTGCACGAGGGCAAGCTCAAGCCGTTGAGCCGCTTCTTCGAGCAGTGCCAGACGGACGCCGCCGTGCGCGAGAAGGTGATGGGCCGCTCAGTCGGGTACCTGCTCTACCAGATTGTCGATAAGCTGGTGGACTACTGTTTCCCCATCCTCAACAAGATCGACCTGAATATAGAGAAGGTTGACGACGACATATTTGAGGACAAAGTACGGCATACGGTGCTGGAGATTTCGATCATCCGGCGGGACATCATCGCCTTCCGGCGCATCGTCAAGCCTCTGCTGCCGGTGATTACCAGCCTGGAACGCAAGCACCGCCCCATCCTCAACGAGGATATGGATGAGTACTTCGGCGACATCGCGGACCACCTGAACAAGATCTGGGAAACGCTGGAGGACTACAAGGAAGTTATCGAGGGCCTGAGCGACACCATTACGTCGCTCACCAACAACCGCATCAACGACATCATCAAGGTGCTCACAATGATTTCGGTCATTCTGCTGCCCCTGACCCTCATATCGGGCATCTACGGCATGAACATCCGGCTTCCCGCCCAGGATAGCCCGCTCGCCTTTGAGATAGTGCTTGGATCGATGGTGCTCGTTATCGTGTCAATGCTTGGCTTCTTCCGCTGGCGTAAGTGGATCTAGAAAGTTGGACGATGGACGATGGACGATGGACGATGGGTGACGAAAACGCCAAGACGCCAAGACGCCAAGGACGCGCAGAGATTAAGGATTGTTGGATACTAACTAACAGCTAACAACTAACAACTAACAACTAACAACTAACCACTAACCACTCATCCATCGTCCATCGTCCATCGTCCATCGTCCATCGTCCATCGTCCGCCTCTTATGCTAGCAGACCTCCAATCCCGCATTCAGGACAACTCGGCTATGCGCACCGTCACTGTGGTGCTGCTGGGCGTGGGGGTGGGGGTGTTTGGCGGGCTGGCGATTGCCATGGGCAACCCGGTGGTGCCCTTTGTGGCGGTGGTCGCCCTCGTGATGCTCCCCTGGCTGGTGACGCGCCCTCTGGCGGACGTGGCACTGGTGATCGGCACGATTATGTTGCTGCCGTTCGCGGTGCTGCCTGTCAGGCTGGCGGTGCTCACTCCGACGCTGCTGGAGATGGCCCTGCTGTTCCTCTACATCTCCTGGCTAATGTCGCTGCTGTTCGGGGCGGGGCAAGGGCTGGGGCTGGCGCGCACTCCCCTCGACGGCTGGGTAGTCCTGTTCCTGGCAAGCACCCTCTTTTCGTTCGTCCTGGGCCTGGGGCGCGATAGCTCTACCGACGTGGTCCACAACTACATCAAGCTGGTGCTGTCGGTGGGCCTCTTCTTCGCGGCGGGCAGCGTCATACGCGACAGCCGCACGCTGGCGACTGTGATGCGGTGGCTGTTGCTGGCGGGTGGGGCGGCGGCGGCTATCGGCGTGGTGCTGTGGCGGCTGCCCGATACGCTCGCCACGAGCCTGCTCACCCGCCTGAGCATCATCGGCTACCCCACCACGCGCGTGATACGCTACGTCGAGGAGAACCCGGCGCTTGGAGAGCGGGCGGTGGGCACGCAGGTGGACCCCAATTCGTTCGGCGGCCTGCTGATGATCGTGGCGGTGATTACGGGGGTGCAGCTACTCGCCCGCAAGCCGCTCCTGCCGCGCTGGCTCGTCGGGGGCATCTTCCTGGCCGAGGTGGGGGCGATTGTGCTCACTCAGTCGAGGTCGGCGCTCGGGGGCGTGCTGGTGGGGGCGGTGTTCGTGGCGACCATGCGCTACAGGCGGCTGTGGGTATGGGGCGTGGCGGGTGCCGGGTTGCTGCTCGTGGTGGGCGCGGGCAGTGGCTACTTCGCCCGTATCGCCGCCGGTCTGCGCTTCGAGGACCCGGCCAGCCTGATGCGACTCGCCGAGTACCGCAACGCCCTGGCGATCATCGAGCGTTACCCTGTATTCGGCGTCGGCTTCGGCACGGCGGGAGAGCTTGACCTCACCACCGGCGTGTCGAGCCTCTACCTGACGATAGCCGAACGTGCCGGGCTGGTGGCATTGGCACTGTTCGTCCTGGCGATGCTCGCATTCCTGGTGCACACTATCCCCGCCGTGGTCGCCTCCCGCAGAGCGGCCCCTGCCCCAGGCGAGCAGGGCGAAGAGGAATGGTCGGTGCTCGACTCGACGTTGCTGGGCGGCACGGCAGCCATGCTGGGCGCGCTCATCTCGGTCGGCCCGCTCGACCATTTCTACTTCAACATCGAATTCCCCCACATGGTAGCTATCTTCTGGCTCACGGTTAGTCTCACCCTCGCCGCATGGAGGATGACGAAAACGCCAAGACGCGGAGACGCCAAGGACGCGCCAAGCTAAGGGTTGTTTGGAGGATTACAAAAAGGACCAGGGTACATCATCAGGTACCCTGGTC
>JALZHI010000231.1 GCA_030913985.1 Chloroflexota bacterium
GCCCACGGTCGCGGTCAAAGCCACCGCCGGGCCTGTCGCCACGGTCCCTGTCACGGTCGCGGGGGGCCGGTATCTCGCCGGTCAGCACCGCCTTGCGTGAGAGGCTGATCTTGCCCTGGCGGTCCACGTCAATCACCATGACGTTGATTTCGTCGCCAAGATTCACCACGTCCTCGACTCGCTCCACGCGGTAGTCGGCAAGCTCCGAGATGTGCACCAGGCCGTCCTTGCCCGGCAGCACCTCCACGAAGGCCCCATAGGGCAGTATGCGCACTACCTTGCCCAGGTAGATTTCGCCTACCGCTGCCTCCTTGGTCAGCCCCTCGATCATGCGGATCGCCTTCTTGGCGCTCTCGCCGTCGGTAGAGGCCACCAGCACGGTGCCGTCGTCCTCAACGTCGATCTTGGTGCCGGTCTGCTCGGTGATGCCCCTGATGTTCTTGCCGCCAGGGCCGATGAGCGCGCCGATCTTCTCAGGGTTGATCTTGATACGCAGGATGCGCGGGGCGTAGATGGACAGTTCGCCTCTGGGCCGAGAAATGACCTCTTCCATCTTGTCGAGGATGTGCAAGCGGGCCTCGCGGGCCTGCTCGAACGCTTCCTGCATGATCTCGAACGCCAGGCCGGAGGTCTTCAGGTCGAGCTGCAGGCCGGTAACGCCCTCGCGGGTGCCGGCGACCTTGAAGTCCATATCGCCCAACGCGTCCTCAATACCCTGGATGTCGGTGAGCACCTTGTGCTGCGAGCCGTCCTTGCTCTCAACGAGGCCCATAGCGATGCCCGCCACGGGGGCCTTGAGGGGCACGCCCGCGTCCAGCAGACAGAGGGTGCTGCCGCACACGGAGGCCATAGACGACGAGCCGTTGGACGACAGCGTCTCGCTCACCACGCGTATGACGTAGGGGAAATCTTCCTCGCTGGGGAGTACCGGCACTAGAGAACGCTCCGCCAGGGCACCATGCCCAATATCGCGGCGGGAAGGTCCGCGCCCGCGCCGGGCCTCGCCTGTCGAGAAGGAGGGGAAGTTGTAGTGGTGGATGTAGCGTTTCTTGTCCTCGATGCCGAGACCGTCAAGCATCTGCTCGTCGGCCCCGGTGCCCAGGGTGGCGATGGAGAGCACCTGAGTCTGACCACGCGTGAACAGGCCGGAGCCGTGGGTGCGCGGCAACACGCCTACTTCGCACGTTATCTCGCGGATGTCCCTGGGGCCTCGACCGTCGGGGCGCTCGCCACGCTCAAGTATCGCCGTGCGCACGTTCTCCTTGAGGAGGGCGTCCCAGGCTTTACCGGCGGCAAGCTCTACCGTGTTGATCTCCTCCAGGGCGACGTCGCCCACGAAGTGATTGACTACCTCCTGGCGCAGCGCCTCGGTAGCGGCCTCTCGGGTGACCTTGTCGCTGCTGGTGGTCTCTTCGCGGAGGCGATTGCCCAGCCACTCTAACATGCGGTCCTGGAGGCTGGTATCCGTTACGGGCGGGGTCCAGTCGCGCTTCTTGGGCTGGGCTTCCTCCGCCATCTGCCGCTGAAGCTCGACAACCGGCTTGATGCCCTGCTCCCAGCCGAAGCGTACCGCCTCGAGCATGACATCTTCGGGAAGCTCGTTCGCCCAGGCTTCCACCATCGAAACGGCATCGTATGTGCCCGCTATGGTAAGCTCCAGGTCCGACTTCTGTAGCTGCTGGGCGGTCGGGTTCAAAATGAACTCGCCGTCGAGGTAGCCGACCTTGGCCGCGCCCACGGGGCCGTTGAACGGCACCTCAGAGAGCAGCATGGCGGCGGAAGCGCCGATGATGGACAGGATTTCCGGCTCGTTCTCCTGATCGCTGGAGAGGGTGGTGATGGTCACCTGGATCTCGGAGCGCCACTGCTTGGGGAGCAGGGGGCGAATGGGCCGGTCGGTGAGGCGGGCGGTCAAGGTGGCCGTCTCGGTGGGGCGGCCCTCCCGCTTGATGAAGCCACCCGGAATCTTACCGGCGGCGTACATGCGCTCTTCGTAGTCAACCGTGAGGGGCAGGAAGTCGCGGCCCTCCATCGCTTCCTTCGCGGCGACCACCGCGGCCAGTACAATCGTGTCGCCGTAGCGCACCGTGCAGGCACCGGACGCCTGCTCCGCGAGCTTGCCCGTGGCAATCGTAAACTCGCGTCCGCCTATATTTGCGGAATATACCTTATCTTCTCTCACGAAATATCTCCTCATTCTTCCGCCGGCACCCAATTGTGCCGCGGGCCAACTAAAGTAACGTTCCTCTGCATGTGCTCATGGGAGTGGTGCACGTGGCGTGCCATGCATATGCAGAGAACGGCAGATAGCAGAAAGTTGCCAGTCCTATCTTGAGAACTGGCAACTCACTGCTGAAACTATGAGACTACTGATTGGTGCGGGTAGCATCGCGCAGCCCGAGGCGGGAAATCAGGCTGCGATACCGGTCCAGGTCATTCTTAGCGAGGTAGGCAAGCAGGCGGCGGCGGCGGCCAACCATTTTGAGCAGGCCCCGGCGCGAATGATGGTCGTGCTTGTGGGCGTTGAAATGGGCCCTCAAATCGTTGATACGGTTCGTCAGGATCGCGACCTGGACCTCAGGCGAGCCGGTGTCGCCGTCCTTGACCTTGAAGTCGCCAATGATATTCTGCTTGCGCTCTGTCTCCAGTCCCAAAGTTATGTTCCTCCTCATGCGCACGAACATGCACGTGCGCTGTGTACATAGAGCTTGCTGCTTTTAATGTCGCGGGGAGGCGATTTACTTACGTTCTTTTTCGCTCCGCCACTCATGGCAATACCCAGAATTATAGCACATATGGATGCGCGCGGCAAGGCCGATTTCCCGCGCCAACAGGCGCTCAGTAGGACGCATACTGCCGGTACATCAGCATAGCGTGCGAGATTGGAACAACGCTTATGTACACATGGGCACCTTTTTTAGCCGTCACGGTATAGTACTGGTACGCTATCTAAAATGACCACTGGGCTATTGCTATAACACCCGCTGGCACGTATAATAGATAGGAACCCGGTGCGTTGGCTGTGCCGGGAGTAATCCAACGATATACTCAGGACTTTCGGCTCCAGAAGCGACCCTCCGGAGCGAAAGTCCTTACTGTTTTAAATATGCAGGCATAATCAGGCTGAAGGGCGGCAATTTTGCATTCAAGACACATATTTACCATGCGCGGTGGAACATTTGGAGTAACGCGAGGGATCTTGCTCACATTATTAGTGGGGACCTTGGTCCTCACACTGGCAGTTCCCGTGCGGGCTGGCGCGACATCTCCCGACCTGGGTACCGCCGGTAGTTTCGGGGTATTAGCGGGTAGCGCGGTCACGAATACGGGGCCGACGACCGTGGACGGCGATGTTGGAGTAAGCCCTGGTACCTCGGTAACCGGGTTCCCACCAGGCGTCACCACCGGGACGATACATGCGGGCAACGCTGTTGCAGCCCAGGCGCAGAGTGATGCGAGCACTGCCTATAACGA
>JALZHI010000118.1 GCA_030913985.1 Chloroflexota bacterium
TGCCTGCCCTTGGTTGAGATTAGCACCAGGGCAGGCACGGGGGCCTGCCCCTACAATGTTTTGGAATGGGTTTTATGCTCCCGCAAGGTCCTCGACGTATGCCTCTCGCGCCCTCTCTTCTCGGCGGCGCAGGTAGGCGGACAAGGCCGCGAGTCCGGTAGCCGCCCCGAGTCCCACCGCGCAGAAGACCAGCCAGGACAACTCAGGGAAGGCGAATTGCTTGCCCAGGTCGTACAGCACGCCGCCGCTCAGGTTGCCAAGCCCCCCACCCAGCCCCAGCGCCAGCGAGTTCACCCCAAAGTAGGAGCCGAGTGCGCGGGGGTCGGCAAGCTCTGCCGCCACGGTCTGTTGCATCGGGGAGGCGAACAGCCCGCCCAGCGCGTACAGCACCACGCACGCCATGAGCGCGGGTATGCTATCCGCCAGGGCGATGCTCCCCAGGCCTAGCGCCATCAAGCACACCCCCACAACCAGGGTCGGCAGTGGCCGCATCCACCGTGATGCGAGCCTTATCAATGGGTACTGCAAGGCAATCGTTAGCACCGCGTTGATGGCAAATATCCAGCTAACCGTCTCGTTGCCCCCGCCCAGCCCCTTGGCCGCCAGCGGCAGCGATATCGAAATCTGCACCCACATGAACCAGTAGCCGACGAGCAGCCAGTTGTACATCATGAACGGCTTATCGTGGAGAGCCTTCTTCATCCCGTCGGTCAGCCCGGCTGCCGCCTCACCAGGGTCGCGTTGCGACACCCGTACGGGTGGTAGCATGAACAGGGTGACGAAGAAGGTAGCCAGGAAGCAGAGGGCCGCGCCCAGCGCCACCAGGGAGAAACTGGCCGAAAGCAGGAGCGCCCCTATCTGCGTGCCGATGGTCAGCCCCAGGTTGTTTACGACGCCCGTCAGCGAGTAAAAGCGGCTGCGGTTCTCCTTGTTCGTGAGGGTGACAATCGCCGCGTTGCGGGGCGAGTCGAACATACTGCCGCCCAGCGCGGCCAGTATGGTGGAGAGGAGCAGGAGGGGGAAGGTGTCGGCCCAGGCCATCGTGGCGAACCCCACGACGCGCAGCAGCACCCCCGTCAGGATCAGGCCCTTCACGCCCAGGCGGTCCGCGAGCATGCCGCTGATGGGGGTCAGCCCCTGCTGCATGAACTGCCTGATAGCCAGCACGAGGCCGATGGACGCTGCCGCCCACCCCAGCTTGTCCACGTAGTAGACCGACATGAGCGGGACGACCATGAAGAAGCCCGCCCACATGAAAAACGTCGTAATCAGCAGCGAGGCCAGTCCTCGCCGCTTGCTTGCCTCGCTGATTTCGCCTGCCGCCAGCATGAATATTGCTCGTGTATCTGGATGAGGGTGGTCTTGTCTCGGCCCGTATCTCGTTCGCGCAGGTTCGTGGGCCGTAGATAAATATATAATACCAACTTTCGTGTTATAATTCCGAGCGGCTCTAGGCTGCTAGCCTGCATGAGTCGCAACAAGCCCACTGGAAGGAACACTTGCCCACATGACCGACCGCCACACCCGGATTCCGGTGTTCGACGGACACAACGACGTGCTGCTACACCTCTTTCGCGGAGGGCGCGAGCGGGAGAACAGCTTTTTCAAGCGGAACGACACCGGCCACATAGACCTGCCCCGCTCCATCGAGGGGGGCTTCGGCGGCGGCTTCTTCGCTGTGTTCGTGCCCAACGACCCTACCAACCCACTCGCCACCATGCCCGAAGGTTTGCCTCCCGCCCTGGAGCTGGCATATGCGCAGCAGGTGGCGATAGGTATGTCGGCGGTGCTATTCAGGTTGGAGGCGGCTTCCGAAGGCAAGTTCAAGGTAGTGCGCACAACGGGGGAGCTATCCGAGTGCCTGCAGTCGGGCGTGGTATCGGCCATCCTGCACTTCGAGGGTGCCGAGCCGATTGACACGAACCTGGACGCGCTGGAGGTCTTCTACCAAGCGGGCCTGCGCTCGCTGGGGCTGGTCTGGAGCCGGTCCAACGAATTCGCACATGGGGTGCCTTTCAAGTTC
This sequence comes from Chloroflexota bacterium, assembly GCA_030913985.1. GTDB lineage: Bacteria > Chloroflexota > Chloroflexia > QHBQ01 > JADMIH01 > JADMIH01. The sequence continues at coordinate 2,024 of JALZHI010000118.1, forward strand.
CCCTGCACGCCGGACACGGGGCCGGGGCTGACCGGGGCGGGCAAAGAGCTTGTGCGCGCCTGCAACAGCCTTGGCATCCTGGTTGACCTGTCGCACCTCAACGAGCAGGGCTTCTGGGACGTGGCAAAGATAACGGACGCGCCCCTGGTGGCTACCCACTCGAACGTCTACAATCTCTGCGAGTTCACCCGCAACCTTACCGACCGCCAGCTTGACGCCATACGCGAGTCGGATGGCATGGTAGGGGTGAACTTCGGGGTCTACTTCCTGCGCGAGGACGGCGGGCGCGACATCGATACTCCCCTCGACACCATAGTGCGCCACGTAGACTACCTGGTGGACCGCCTGGGCATAGACCGAGTGGGCTTCGGCTCCGACTTCGACGGCGCTAACGTGCCCGAGGCCCTCGGCGACGTGGCGGGCCTCCCACGTCTGTTGAACGCCTTGCGGAATAGCGGCTACGATGAGCCGTCGCTACGCAAGCTGGCCCACGAGAACTGGGTGCGGGTGTTGCGTAAGATCTGGCGAGAGTAATATCTTGTTGTGTGTGACTCAAAGCATAAGTTGTCGCTTAATGACAACTTATGCTTGTTTTTGGCCTGCGACAACTTATGCTTACACGGAGTCGTGTGCCTGAGAAAGGACCTGCGACAACTTATGCTTACACGGAGTCATCCCAGAATCCGAGCAAGTGCAACACTGAAGGCGCATAAATCACTCCAAACTTTTCGCGGCTTGTTCGCTGTGCGGTGAAGGGCTATGACTTACGAGCTGTTTACATTCTTTCTCGCGTACTTCGGGCCCCGCAGATGCGTCCCTTGCATTCTGGTCAGAAGGCTACGAAGGCCTAGTGTCATGGCGACACAATAGACTTGCGGCATCAGGTACTACTGATGATAGCTGCCCGTGCTAGCGTACAAATCCGCCCAATCCTGTTCTCGGACCTATTTGGAATACTCCGGCTGCTCCGGCACAGTTCGGCGAGTAGAACAGAACAGCCCCCGATGGCACGCCGCTGAATGTGCCGTCCGGGGCTGTTCTGTTCTACAGACAGAGCCTTACTTCGACATGAGGTAAGACCCTGCCGCGAGGAGCGCTAGACTTACCAACTGTGCTGCGCGTCTCTGGGTACCGCTTCCATCAGAGGACGAGAACCTGTTAATTATCCCTACTATTACCCATACATAGACTGGCACCAACCCGGACAGGACGGACGGGAGCGTAGCAGAGTCGGCAAGTTCTACTGCCAAGTTGGCGAACCACAGCGAAATGAGACGGACGATCTGCTCCAGTACCAACGCGCTAGACTTGACGGGCCGCAGGCTGAACAGCGACTTCGCAGCGTTGAATGTGCCGGAAGCGCCTAAGATCAATATTGTACCGAGCACGACACCAGGCCTCGTCATGTTGTAGGTCACATCGAGGGTGTAGCGGCGCAACAGGTAGAGGGTGAGCACCGTGCTTATAGCTCCCAGGGCGACGCTCACAACAGAGAGGATCACCCTGGTGTCGAGGAGCCATCGCACGTTCAGCGATCTGCGTGAACGTCGGGGAGCTTCTTTGCCTTCGGCAGCAACGACATCAGCCGCATCACCGGTACCAAGAGCATCTGCACCTCCGACGGTAGCGGTGATGTTGGTGGTGTCGTTGCTGCTCTTGATTAGGGCCTTACCGTGGTTGGCGACATCGGCGGCTTTGGTGGGAGTCGCGCTGGCCCATACGAGAAGCAGTCCCGCCAACATGGAGAGCCAGAAGCCCACCTGCTGGGAGACGTCCAAGGTCTCGTGTAGGAGCGCTACCGAGAAGGCATGCACGAATAGAGGGCCGAGGCGCTGGATGATGCTGGTGCGGAGAGCCTTGTCGGCAGACAGCGCCCTATAGTAGAACCATCCCGAACCGATGTACGTGATGCCCACCAGCAGCGCTATTCCTGCGTCGGCAACCGACGTTACTTGCGACAGGTCGTAGATGCCAAAGCCCGCAAAGGGGAGGCTCACGAGCGCGACTGAGAAGAGGTAGAGGTTTTGGTCCTTTACGCTCCCCAGCATCCACTTTGCGAAAACGATGTTTCCGGCAGCCAGGAGGTCCGAAAAGATTTTTGCGAGTAGCCAGGGCATGGTGAATTTCTCCTTTCACCAGCTATTATGGAGAGAGACGCTTAGGAAATCATCGGATTAGCGAACCAATCCTCATGCTGATCTTGTAGGAGGGCAGTTGCCAATTTTTCGGACAACAGGTTAGAAAAGAGCTAAATTTGAACTTGTCCGAAAAATGCTTCCAATGCATGCTGATAAGTGATATGTTTCAACAAACGACGTTCTTTTGATGGCCTCGGTAATGGCCTCGCTGCTGCCATAGCCATCACTTACCACTGGATCAAGACTCGACCTAAATAACAATACATCAGCGATCACGGAGGGTTCTCATGGGCACCACACCACCGTCAACATCCAGAGCTTCCAGCGGTTCTGCCAACTCTGGAGCTTCTAGAGGTTCTGGAAGGCGAAGGCCGGACTGGTCTGCTGCGGCCAAGATACTGCGGCAGGCCTTTGCGGAATACTGCGCGATAGAAGGGTACAAGCGTAGCGCCGCCCGGGACCGGAACCACCTCGGTGATTATGTCTTCGTCGGTGAGAAGACACAGCGGCGCGACATGAGCGGCAACCATGCAATCCCTCACGATCGCATCAAAGGCTATGCACGCTGGCTGCGCGAGCAAGTCGGACGCAGCCGGCACCAAATTGCGGACTGGCTCGAACTTACCGACTACCCGCATCCAGGGGAACTGCTGGCGGTGCTCTTCGACGTCAATGGGAGCTACGAGGATCTGTATTCCTCGGTGCGCACAAACCTACCGCCGCTGAGCGACTACCTCATTGGGCGTTTTCTACCGCGAGAAAAAGCCAGGGATGCCAGTATAGAGTGGGCAGACACCGAACGGCTACCGATAGGGGTGCTGCTGGGGTTCGGTGGCAATGGCAAGACTACGGTTCAGTTGGAGATGGGGCACGAGTTCGTGCATGGCCCCTCGGCTCCTTTACGTTACCCATATGACGGCGCTGTGTGGGTCAGTGCCGACCCCAACACCTCACTAACTCTTGCTGACATCTTTCGCACCATCTTGGAGACCTTCATAGACGATGTAGAGAGCAACTTCGGCAAGGTCGCCCCGTCTTGGCTGAACCCGCGTGAGGAGTTACGGCGTCTGCCCGAGAGTGCCTTGAGAGAACGTGCTGTCGATGACGTTCTCAGCAAGAAGCGTGTGCTCATCTTGATAAATAACTGGGAGATGATTGCCCCTCGCCATCAGCAAGAGATATTGGAGTTCTTCACCTACCTGCGCGGCAAGACACAGGTGCTCATAAGTTCTCGCTACGATCCGCGTCTCCTCATCTACAACATCGGAGGAGACGCACTCCAACGCATCTCCTACGTGAGTATACCCGTTGGAGGTTTGTCCTCTGAGCATGTTATGGAGTTCATAGGAGATTGCCTTAGAGCGCGCAAGTCCTCCCCTGAGGGCTTCACGCAATCCGAGCTACAGCGCTTGGCCGATGTTACCCACAACAACCCGAAAGCTATCATCGCAGCTGTAGGCGTGATCACGGGAAAGCACGGGAAGAGGATACCCCTACCTGATCTACTTGATGCCATTGAGAAAGGTAAGCCTGAGGCCAATAAGGTGTTCGCCGAGGTCATAAGCGAAGCGTGGAAAGCAATTTTAAACCCGCAGGATCAGGCAGTCTTGATGGCGAAGGCTTTCTTCAGCCAGCCTGCGAACCCCGAAAAGCTCCGCCTCGTCGCCGGCGTCACAGAACCCGAATTCGCTCGCGCCCTTGACATACTGCGCATTATCTCCTTCTTCGAAGCTCCGATTCCCGATGACCCTCGTATCAGGACGCATCCGTTGGCGCAAGACTTTGCGCGCTCGATCCTGGGAAATCGGCCGGACTTCGAGCACGAAGCGGAGGAGCATTTTTGGAATGAGTATGCGCCCGGCGTAGTCAGAGAGGCGCAATATACAGCCTACAAGAAGCTTCTGGACGGGCACGATAACCTCCGCGACGAGATTATGAACGTCCTCGACCGCATGGAAGTGCACCTTCGCTTCGGGGCCGAGTCTCCATATGCGGCGCGTGCCGCACAGTTGTTCGCGTATCGCAACAACCTGGGCTATGCCATGCTGAGGCTTGGCATGTGGGAGCCGATGCAGAGGGTCGCCGACATTGCTCTGGAGTACGCGAAAAGTCTGCCTCCAAGCAGAGAGAAGGCGCGGCTAATAGGGGAAATCTGCATCAATGTACTGGGAGGCCTCTACAGGGTGCTGCGACAACTGGATAAAGCCCAGGATTGCGTGGACGAAGCCTTCAATGAGAATGCGATTTTGAAAGACCAGTGGCTCGAGGCTGTGATCAAGATAGGCCGAGCGTGGATACTTCGACACAAAGGGCACTTTGAGGGTGCTAAGCAACTATACGATCAGGTAATGAGGATCTATGAGGTGCTCCGAAGCAGCAGCGCAACTACAACAGGCACGGAGAATCACATCAGCGACAGTGAGTTTGCTAACCTTCTACTCTTGATGGGCAGTGTTCGCATCGATCTAGCTACTACTGATATGGGAAGCATTGCGGTCGATTTGGACAACAGGGCCGCTGGAGCATTCGCGGAAGCTGAGCGGTTTTTCCACAAGTCCGAGGAGCTGTACAGACACGTGGATGAGAAAGACTTGCAGCGCGAGATAGATAGGGTTGAATTCCTTGCCTACAGAGGTGTTATTGCTCGCGTGACGGGCAACCTCCCACGCGCCCGCGCGTTGTTCTCCGAGTGTGAGAACGACTTTCGCGACTTGCTGTCTCTAGCGCGCCTGTACAGAGAGCTGGCACTCGTTGAGTACCTCGATGGGAACATGAGTGAAGCGCGGCTCTACGACGAGATGGGGAGCGACATCCAGAAAAAGATGGGGGTGTACGAAAGACTGCCCGATCACAACTGTTACCTAGTCATTGAACGTCTAAAAGCTTCATCTGAGTGGCCGACCCATGAGCGCATGCACGCTACCCATCCGTCGCAAAACATCCAAGCGAACGGGAACAGCAATCGCAACAGCTATGAGAACGGTAATGGGAATGTAGCCTAGCAAGAACAAGCGAAGTAGCAAGCGTGAACGAAGGTTGAGAGGACGTTAGAAGGCGTCATTAGAAGGCGTAAGTCGAAGGCGTTGAAGGCGTGGAGAAGCCTGTAATGAATATACAACCTGGATCTAGATCAGCAGAAATTGAGCCAGCAGGTATAACTAGCCCTACGGGCGACAGTGTATTCGATATTGGCGCGCCGACAACAGAGGCAGCAGTGGGGTCAGTGAGCGCACCAAGAGTGCCGATGCATCAAGTAGGCAGACGGACTATACCGACTGTCGGCAAGGCCATCGGCGATGCCAGAGGCAACGGTAGGGACAAACACAGCGGTATCTTCCTGCTGCTAGGAGGGGCAGGACAAACGGGGATGGCGATTGCCCGCTTTTTGATAGCGCAGCGGCTAGCGCGTAAGATCGTGATCGCATCTCTCGGAACCGAGGCCGAGGAGAGTGCAACTACACTCAGGCAGGAGATAGCCCGACAAGACGCAGAAAATAGGCAAGATGATAGCCAAGACTTAAGCGATGTGCCAGATATTAGCGTTGAGAGTGCACAGGGCAACGTATTCGTGCGAACGGCGTTCGCTGGTATGCCGATGAGTGAGTTGATGGCGGCTGACAAGTACAGACTTAGCATGTACGAAGACGTGTATGGTCCCTTGGATGCCGCCTATGAACGCTCCTACCTCGTCAAACTGTATCGCACCTACGCACCTGAGGTAGTAGTAGATTGCATCAACACGGCTACAGCGATAAGCTACATGGATGCATACACCGCTACCTCCCAGGCCTGGGGTGCGCTTTCACAGTACACCCGAAGAGCACGCCAGAACCCGACAGAGGCGTCTGATCCCAATGGCGGCATTGAGCAAGTAAGGGCCACAAGGCCATTAGCTAACAATGAGCCGGATGGCGAACAGCGCGCCTCCAACGCAGAAAAAGCATTCTCATCCACTTCCTTTGCTTCCACCGACGAAGAAGCCACTGATACTGCCGATATACTCTCTCTACTGGAAGAGCCTCTTGAGCAGATGATTCTTGCGCAGGCGCTCCCACAGTTGGTGAGGCACATGCTCATACAGCACCGCGCACTGGTGGAGGTTGGCGCTCGGCTCTACCTAAAACTCGGCACCACCGGCACGGGTGGGATGGGGCTGAACATCCCTTATACCCACAGCGAAGATAAGCCTTCAGCCCAACTGCTCACTAAGACCTCTGTAGCCTTCGCGCAGAGCGGCCTCCTCTTTCTGATGGCACGGACGCCCGGTGGACCTATCGTGAAGGAGATAAAGCCTGCGGCCCTGGTTGGTTACGCGGGCATCGAGACCCGCCCGATGCGCAATAAGAGAACAGCTAGAGGTGCTAGAGGTAGTACAGATACAGGAGGCAAGGGCTCGCCTGAACCTCTCTACAAGTACGAACCCCGCCTTGAAGCCATACCACCTCCAGGAGAACGCCTCGTTCTGCGAGATGAGCCACAGGAGTATAGGATATTTGAGCAGATTCGGCTGGCGGTCGCCAACACTGGAGAGAATGGCTTCTTCACTAGGGGTGAGTTCGAGACGATAACTGCTTTGGGACAGATGGAGTTCCTTACTCCAGAGGAGATTGCGGAGAAGGTCATTTTGGAGGTGCGCGGCGCGAACACAGGCCTGGACGTGATCGCAGCCCTGGATGGCGCGGTGATGGACCCAACGTACAGGGCAGGATATATCCGCGAATACGCTCTTGCGGAACTGAAAAGGCAGGAGACGGAGAGCGGCACCCCCAGCGTGGCGCTCGGAGAACTTGGTCCGCCAGAGCTGTCTAAGCTGCTGTGGGAGGCCGAACTCCTGCGCAGGCGATACGATACGATCTCCAGGCTCCTGGAGCATGACCCAGTGGACGTGTCGTCCAACCTTACCGAGTTCATTACCGCGGAGGATGGTGCAGAACTGCGTCGGGTGATCACGTCAACGGGGCTGCCGGTGCTACTCGCTGATGGCCTTCGCCTCCTCAGAGGCCCCAGGATCAGTATTCCCGAGTCCGTAGACGATGTGGTGCCTACCAGTGTGAGGGATATTGAAACGTGGGTAGACAAAGGGTGGGTGGACCTACGCCCGTCGAACATTGAGAGGTGGCAAACATGGTTCAGGAAGATGGTTGCTCTGGACGCTAGTCATCTTCGAGGAACTGGGGCTATGGGCGACCATGTTGATGAAATTGGTGTAATGCAACAGCCTCCCCAGGTCCGGCGAGCCCACTCATCGGCAGCCTTCAACTATCGCACGTATACAGGAGATACAATACGTATCGGCGAAGTTGTGGCATGGGTATTCAATAACGTGAAGCACGGCTACCGCGTGAAGTGAAGATGAGATAGTCTTGCCTTGTGTAGTGTCGCCTACATTGTGTGACCCATTGAGATAGTTTCAAACGCTCGCTGAGTGGCTGTTCTATTCTTGCGGAAATTAGCGCATTTCGCTCCCGCACAGCTATCGATTTCATATCCCGACGCGCGCAGGTCCGTCTTCCCTCTCCAAGCCAGCCTCCTGAAGGGCCATCCTCCAGGCTCGCTGTGCTACGGGGTCACGCATCCTGCCTGGTTTGTCCAGAGCCTGAGACACCCTTACGGACGATGGGTACTTCCCTTCTGCGAGAAGTTTGAGCACTACACCTCTGACCTGCTGGAGCAACGCCTCGTCTCTCGCCATGCTCCGCTTACGTAGGTACAGCACGTAGCGCTCGGCCACCGCCTTGCACAGCTCAGGAAAGTACCTGTACAGAGTCGCGGGGTGGCAGCCTAGCTCTCTCGCTATGCCATGCACCGAGTTAGGCGACTGCCCCGGAAGCTCCGTGTGCTGAGCCAACTGTACCTCAGCCTCCAGCCTGCGTTGCGCCCGCTCTACAAATGCTCGCGGCAATGCCTCTCCCCTTATTCTCTTGGCTTGGTCGGTGGTGATAGCACCTGGTTGTAGGTTGGGAGCGATCTCCGCGACGGGAGCATTGTTAAGACCGGTGAGTGGAATGTCAGCAGGATCAACAGGAAGAACAGGCGTAGGGGGAGCAAGGGCTGTAGAGGCAGTAAAGGGAGCATGGGCGATCAAGTGAGCGGCGTCAGCAGCTTCTGGTGCGACGTCCCACTCCGGTACCCGCATTCTCGCGGGCAGCTTGGTCGCTATGCTCGCGCCGTTCGTGAGCAAGTCCAGCAGGGACACCTGCATGCAGTAGCTTACGTGCAACAGAGTGGCTAGCTGTGGCAAGCCCCCTCTGCGGAGCGGGTATTGCAGCACCGAGTGGGGTAGTCTTGCCTCTCGCTCGAAGGCTTCCATGTTGCCGCCAGTAAAGCGCTCGACACATGCGGCGAGCGCCTCCCTGACGAGTGTCGCCTGTGGTGCCTGTGGTGCCTGTGGTGGCACCAGGACGTGGGTGGCAGCGGCTATGAGTTGCGACACGTTTGAGAGCACCCATTCGTCCCAGCTCGCCCTCCCACTTTCTCCTTTTGCTTCTTCTTCCTCGCTGACGCCCAGCCAGCGATAGCACCACGAGCAGTAACCAGGACGCGTGTAAGTGTGTAGTGATGACTGCTCCCTACCGCAGTCCGGGTGAGGACACTGGGTCCTCAGAGGCCGCCCATGTGTGGGGCAGACCCGCACCACCTGCAACCTCCACAGGAGAGGTTCGTATACCTGTGTGAGATTGCCGTATCTGCCACTTTGTGTCGCGCAGCACCATTTACCACGCGCCTCCCACTCGCTCAGGCAGGTGGGACACCATGCCCTCGTCAGACGGAGGAGACCCCTCGCTGAGAGCGCAGCCCCCCAGGGCAGTATGGTCAGACAGTGCAACTCGGAGCGTAGCGTCAGCGCCTGTAATATGCGCACCCACCTTTCCGCTGAAGTACCCGTGCCGTCATAGGAAGGCATGTTTTTCAGCACGTTCTTCAGCGGCGCTCTTACCGCATGCTCCGTACTCAGTGTGGGGTAACGCTGGGGCTGTTGGGGTTGGCAGGGGTGGCCGGCGTAGTCTGTGGCGTCGTGACGCGGCACGAGAAAAACTCGTGCCAGCCCACTTACGGTTACTCGGTGCGCATACGCAAGACGAGCCACATAACTTGTCAGGCTCTCGACTAGGCCCGTGCCCACGCCAATCGGCTCCAGACTGTACAGCCTGCTACGGGCCGGTAGGTTCAGCGCCTCCAAGACGCGGCTCAGGGACGGGTCGCTCTCCGCCAGCCACGCGTTTACCTGCATCTCCATACCCTTCTGTCTGCTGCCTTGATCGCGCTAGCGTTGCGACCAACAAAGTCCGTGTTGCGAGTGCCGCGTTGGTGGGCCTATAGCGAGGGGGGCCGCCGTGGTCTTTGCCGAGCCAACTTCCTAGTCGCTGTCCAACTCCCAACCGAGTTCGCGTAGCGTCTGCTGCCGCGCTGCCCTAACTATTTCGGTTCTCATAGAAACGGGGTGGGTCATCGCGGCTCGCACGCGCCATGTAGAGGGATATAGTCCTTCAGCGGATACTTTGAGTGTGGCTTGTCTGACATCAGCCACTAGTTCCTCTTGATAGGCTTCCGCCCTCATCGTACTGGCCTCCCTCATCGCCTGGACAAACTTTGCGTGTCGCTCCGAAACCGCCGTACTCAGGTCTCTAAAGTTAAATCTGCAAACCCCGTCGGCATAACCGAGCCGTTGCTCGATGGTACGTACCGAAGGCGGTGGCAGCTCGTGTAGCGCGGCTTCTAGTGCCCTCAGTAACTTTTGGTAGTCCAATGGTCTGCGTTCCTGCTGATGTGTGAGTGCTGCCTGTGGTACTTCGCGGAGTGGGTGTGTCGCATTGGGGTTGCCGCGCCTCCCTCCTATCGTCACCCGCGCGCCCTGCGGCTTCAGGGGAAAAGCGGACCAGGTAGCGCTTTGTGGAGTCCGTGCTGCCAGCCGCAGTGCGAACTCATCTCCGACCAACAACCTCAGCGCGGACATACCGAGGGTATAGCCAAGTAGTAACAATACGTTCAAGTGAGGAGGACGCGACCCACGCTGGAGGTCTCCAAGCATTCGGAGGGAGACACCCGAACAGGTGGAGAGAGCTAGTAAGCTCTCCCCACCCCGCTCATCAAGGTACGCTTTTAGTGTTCGTGCCAGTGTCTCCGTATGGTCGCGCACTCCTAATAGAGCAGCCGCCACTAACAGTTCTTCTACGTTGTGTGCGACCCAGTGCTGCCAGAGATGGGTGTCGTCAGCGAAACTTTGCCCAGGAGTGAGGTTGCTAGGCTCCTCGTCAGCTCCACCTAGTATCGCGCGCGTGTGTACCTCTGGACGCTCCGAGTGCGTAGGCAACGGGGAGCCGTTGCCTGCTGCCAGCGCCCCGAGCCATCTGGTGCAATACTCACAGTGACCATGCAGCTCGGCTTTATCCAGGCCAGGCTGAGCGCGCCTACAATCTTCATGCGGACACTCCGTTGCCAGGGGCATTCCGTGAATAGTACACAGCGTTACACCTACCAGGGACCAGATAAGTGGTTCGTAATAGGGAGCACCCGTGTCCTGCCATACATCTAAGCAGCACGGGCACCAAGCGAGTGCGGCGCGTGAGAGTGCGTGCCCGCTCAGTAGCGTTCCCCACGGTCCCAGCATTGTCAGGTACCTTAGGTCAGAACGCAACGTCAGTTGCTCAAGAGCCTGCACGCATGCGGCAACGTACTGTGCGCTACCCCTAGGTGAGAGAGCATACGCGGTACCCTGCACATACATGTGCGGACGCTGCGGTAGCAGGTTAAGCTGTTGAATCACAGGTGCGATTTCCATGCTAATTAGGGTTTTTGGCAGTACGTGATGCGCGCGTGCGAGTCGCACGATGTAACTACGCAGGCTTTCCACTCGCCCGGTTCCCACACCAATCGGCTCTAAAGAGTACAACCGGCTGCGCGGCGGCAAGGACAACTTGGAAAGCTCGTATTCTGCTGAGAACGTGTGAGGCATTAGATAGCCCTTATCCATATTCCCACTGGTTTACTCCACTGTTTTACTCCGCCGTTCCGCGCTCCTACTGCCTCTCATATCATAGGGCCGATGGCAGAGTGCGGAGGGCGTATGGCTGCTAGCAGTCCGCTCCCACCGGGTCGCGTCGGGGTTTGCGCTCGCCTGGGCGTCCTCTCTTTTTGCGGCTTTTGGTCGTGTTGGCTCTCGACCCTCCATCGGCTTCCCCACTATTCCCAGTATGAACCCTATCCATCGCGCCTGACCCTGCGCTTTCAGTAACTGCTGGAGGCGTACTCAATAGCATCTGTAGTTCTGTCTGACGGTTATTTCTCTCAAAGAGCCATTGCTCTCCTTGTCGTATTTGCCGCATGATGTTGATTAGTTCGCTATCCGTGAGCCGCTGGGCCTCACAATACTTCCTGAAGGGCTGCCTCTCTCCATCCTCCACTGCCGCGCGCAGCGCCCGCACCAGCCAGTCCTTGAGCGTGCCCACGCACCCCAAACAGCCACCGAACAGGTATTCCCCGATCTCCAGGAGCTGTGGCTCCTCCTTGAGCGGCAGACTAACCTGAAACGTGTGCAACACATCGCCAAAGCCTCCTATGTCCCCTCCGTTGTGCAGGATGTCGTAGCGGGGGTAAGGTATGCTCACGCAACGTCTGCAAAGCTGGTCGCTTAACTCCAGCAGGCTCTGTAATTCATACGTGCCAAACATGACGAGACTCACGCCCGTTACGTTCACCAGGCTCTTTAGCACGTCCATCTGATCGAGGAGGGTGCGACCACCCGCCGCCGCCTTCTTCAGGTGGTGTGCTTCGTCCAAGAGGACCGCGCTTACGTTGCGATGGATGAGACAAGACTCCAGGGCACTACGTAGCTTTCGGAACTCTATCTTCTTATCAAGCACCAGCCTCTCGACAGTCGCACCGGCCCACCCGTTCGGGCCGCCACCCTCTGAGTTGGCCCTCTCCTCAATCTTGCTGTAGTCAAATTTCTGGTCGAGCATAGGTTCTTGCAGTGCCGCCAGCAGCCCTGACATAGTCTCTACCCAATAGGAACCGCTCGCTCCAGAGGCAGTAGGCGCTCGCATCTCGTAGAGCACGGCGGCTATCATACCGCGTTTCGAGAGCATCTCCTCTCTAGCATTTTTCAACAAGCGCCGATATAGAGTACGGCTCAACGTAGTTTTGCCCACACCAGAGCCTCCAAACACCGCTATAACCTGGCCGCCGGTGGGATACTGGATGGCTTGTAGTAGCTGATCCATCACTTTAGCTTGCGCGTCATGCTCTATCACTTTGTTTCTAAAGTATGCGACACGCTCTCCAGCCGTGCGTGAGAGCAGGAACTTCGGGAAACCTACCTGCTCCGGCTCCTCGCTTGATATTTCCGCTTTGGGGGTGGCTGAGTGCCCTACTGTTCGCAACCTGGACGGTTCCTCACTGGACCGTTCTGGTCGAGCCGCGCGTGCTGGCATAGTCATCCTCTCTGATCTGACGCTTGCGTAAGCCAAGACTGAAACCTTTACACAAAATCCTTGCGCACCCTAAAGGCACGCTGAGTGAAGAGGGAGCCGACATTGGACGGTGCGGCAGCAGCCTCAGTAGCTACCGCCTTGGAGTGAGTTTCGTTTTGTCGCCCTCGCGCCGCCGCCGGACCGCGCCCTTCTTGGCGCTCGGCTGCTATCGCAGCTACACTATGGTTCGGTGGCGCGCCCTCCGGGGAAGCTTCAGAGCCAGAAGCCTCGACAATAGTGGAAACAGCAGTAGAGTCGTCCTCTTCCCGCGTGGCTGCGCTTGCAGCAGGATTGTCAATGTTTGCTCGTACTCGCCGCGTCTCTTGGTCTCTTTTCTGCTGGACTAGCACTACCTCCTGAGCCTCCACACCATCCAGGAACTCGGCTAGCGCCTTACCGTTTACGTGTACCGCTCTATTTTGCTGCCTCTGTTTTTCCCTCAGCGCCTCCGTGAGCAATCGTATTTCCTTTTCGCTACGGCCCTGGAATGTGACCCGGTGCTCGCAGTAGCACTCTACCCACCATCCCTTGACGTAGGCCCATATACTCCCAAGATCGAGGGGATCGTAGCGCACCGGGACGCTTGAGTGCAGCACTCCCGGCTCGTGCAGAGTGGGACACGAATAATAGAGGTTGTGGAACTTTATCCCGTTTTCCTGCACTCTGGCGGTGCCCTTCGGTGTGGAGGGCATGGTCAGCTTGACGAAATTGTCATCGAACACCACGCGTTGGTGCCGGCGCGCGCCGCGCTGAGAAAAGTCGTGCATCATCGCCTCGCGGGGCGTGCAGCCAAGCGCCGGGTGCACCATATTGTCGTATACCTCATAGCAGAAAACCTGTAGGTTGTAATGGAGGGCTTCCAGGTGCCACACGGCGAGAGCCTTCGGGTTCATGTGTTTGGTTACTTGCCGGGCGTTACGCATTGCCTGGGTGTTACCTTGCAAGTTGTGGATGAACTCGGTGTTGGTCGTACCAAATACGCGCTCGATAACGTTGCCCTTCCTGGGCTTGCCCTTGCGCTCCTTCTTCCCACAGATGAGACGCGCCAGCAAAGTCTCGAAGCCAATGCTGCTAAACTCCTTGCCTCCGTCCACGATGACAATCTGCGGTGCGCGGCCCCCGCGCCTGACTATCTCGCGCATGAGCAGCATACAAGTAACCGTGCTTGGCGCGTCGTAGCTCACATGCAGCGCGAGTATGCGCCGCGTGCGAGCGTCTATGGCGAAGGATAGCCACGGCCTGCCCAGGTTCTCACCAGTCTCGGGATCCACGAGTTCGAGATCGGATTGAGTATGGTCGATGTGCACTATAGAGAAGGCATGTTCGCCGTGTGGTGGGGTGGCACGGTCTAAGTACCAATAGAAGCGTGCTTCGCTGTTGTGGGCGGCACGACTGCCCTGACGCTTGAGGATTTGCTGGTATCGAGGACGCTCTCTGACGTAGCTAGCGAACGTGTTGTAGCTGGCGGCCACTATACCCCGCTCGTCGGACTTGTTGCGGTACTTTACGTACACTTCTCTCACCGGCGACTGCTTTCCGCTCTCGTACTCCTCCACGATATACTTGAGCATTAGCTCCATGCTCTCGTCGGGCAGCTTCGGCTTACGATTGCCTTTGCGGTGGTGCCGGGGTAGCACCCCGTCATAGCCGCAGCCGTGCGCTGACTCAGCCTGCCTGTACCTGCCCACCCAGCGCTGGAGAGTACGCCGGGAGGGTGCCGCGCCCGGTAAGTAGGTAGCATTGTTCGCGGGCGTGACAGGGCCAAGCTCCGAGGGCGGTGCCGCCGGGAGCGTACCCACTCCTCGCAAATCACGCTGGGCTGCTGGAGCGCCTGGGGCGTAAGTGCCATTGGTGTCGTCAGGAGGAGCGGAGTCGCTGCCGTCAATATGGCGAAACAGGCGAGGGGCTATGCGCCAAAACCGCCGGTTTGCCTCCGCCTCGTCATGGGTAGTTACTCTACTGCGTAGCTCCAGCACCTCCTCACTAAGCGGCCTGGCTGCTGTCTCGGCACCTTTGATCTTGCCGTCTTTCACTAGCTTGTCAAAAACCTCGTTTGTCAGCTCTATAAATCCGAGGTGGGCACCACTGGCAATAGCATCTCTGGTTGCGTGCGGGTGGCTATCACTGTCGTGCGCGCCGCCACTGGCGATGAGGGCGGTAGCTCGCTCGCCTACGTGGAGCAAGGTAAACTCCTGGTCCTCATAAGTGACCTTAGCGCCGGACGTGAGGTTCAGTAAGTTTAGAGCGGAGACAGGGAGCGTCGAGGTGGGCGTCTCGGTCCTGATCGTGTACGCTCTAGCCGACTCTCGGTCTCTGAAGACACGTACAGCGAACGCGTTGGTCAAGGACTCGGCGCTCAGGTCCACGTAGAGCCTGTGACTTACGATTAGCGAGTACACGGTGTCCGCCACTCGGCCCACGACGTCCCGCGCGCCGGAGGTGGAGGTGGAGGTGCGCGACAAGCGCTCTGCCCGGCCCACTCCTCCCTCAGTGACTGTAGCGTCAGGAGTGCCGAGAGCGCCCTGTGCGCTCCTGTCTGTAAGGCCCCGTTGTGCGAGCTGCGATAGCTGCTTTACTTCATCCTCCGCGCCTGCTCCCTCCAGCAGTGCGGCGAGAGTCAGACCGTGCTCTTTATCGAGCAGTTGCATGACCCGTCGTGCTATCGACTCGTCTATAGGTAGGCTCTCGCTCTCCGCTCTCATGTAGTCGGCCAGGAGCATAACGTTGTTGTGGAGCCTGTAGCTTGCCTCATCAGGGGTCCACACCCGATACGATAGTCCAAGTTGCTCGGCGTACCTTTCGCCGGGCAGGTAGTGCCAGCGGCCCTCGGCATCAAGGTGGTAGTTCCAGGGCTTGTCTTTAGCGAGCTGCTGTATGGAGGCCCCGGGTTTGCACTCTACGTAGCCGATCCAGTCCGTGCCTATACGGAAGTAGTCAGGAGTGTGCAGCCAGGCGCGCTCTTTTTGGTTCTTATCGAGTCCTCGTAGCTTGATCCGCTGGGGCTGATCGTAAAACTCCAACGTGCTCTCGTCTACGAAGTCCATCCAGAGCAGGAAGAGGAACTCCACGCTGCTGCTCTCGGCTTGTATGGTGGCTTGCATCTTAGCGCTGGGCCATTTGACAGGTACGTTCCCAACGGCGGCTTGTACGCGTCGAGCGGGAGGTGAGGTACGTATC
>JALZHI010000011.1 GCA_030913985.1 Chloroflexota bacterium
CTGAGGCCATAATGGGGCACCTGGCCTCCGGTTAGAAGCCCCCATAACCAGCAGGCCCGAAAATAAGCCATGAAGTTGGCCTTGTCATTTCGAACCTAGTGAGAAATCTCGTCCTTCACCTGGATGCTTCCTCTTTCTTACGGTATAGAGTGACCGTAGGAAAGGTGATACCTTGTGCTAAGGGACGAGATTTCTCACTACGTTCGAAATGACATGGTCACCGTATGTGCTAATCTCCAGTATCTTCATTATTGAGAGGGCTTCTAGTCTGTTGCCGGGACTTCGACAGGAGGATATGTATGGCGCAAGTGCTACACCCTAAACGTCCACCGGACATCCCCGCACTGCTCGCAATGCTCGATAGCCACGGCATCCGCTACGTGCTCACCGGCTCGGTGGCCGCGATGGCGTACGGAGCCGATATTGGACAGGTGGGCGACCTGGATATAACGCCCGCGCTCGATCATGAGAATCTTGGCCGTTTAGGGACGCTCCTGCTGGAAATCGAGGCCACCCTCGACCCCAACGATCCTTTCGGGCACTGGGAGATACAGCCCGATGGCGAGAGGAAGTGGGTAGCAGACGAAGCCACACCCGAGCTACAGGCCGGGCGAGCAAACTGGCAGCCCGACCCCAGTGACATTAGCACGTTCGACAACTTGTTCCGCTCCCGCCTCGGTAATTTCGACGTGGTGCCGGAGTTGAGCGGCTCCTACGAGGCACTTATGAGGCGCGCCGTTCGCCTGAACGCCTGGGGATACGATATCTGGGTGGTGCATATTGACGAGCTACTGGCGGCGATAACGGTGCCCAGGCGGGCCAAGGACGTGCCGAGGGTCCGCCAGCTACGCGAAATCCAGCGGCAGCGAGGAGAGCAACAGGAGTCGCCGCCAACTGAAGGTTGAGGCGCTACGCGGCATGGTCTGGTAGCCTGGGCAAGTCCCGCTTGCTATGCTAGACTGAAGCCGCAGAAATAAAGCAACCACGTAGCGAAAGGGCCTATGTCACAGCCACCTAACATCCTGCTCGTCATGGCCGACCAGCTAATGCCCTTTCTTATGGGAGCGTACGGCCACCCTGTCGTGCAGACGCCGCACCTTGACCGGCTGGTGGAGCGTGGGGTGCGCTTCGATGCCGCGTACACACCCTATCCCCTCTGCGCCCCCGCCCGCGCCGCGCTCATGACCGGCAGGTACGGCTCCGACCTGGGCTGCTACGACAACGCCGCCGTGCTGCATGCCGACGTGCCGACCGTGGCCCACTACCTCACCAACGCCGGGTACGAGGCCGTGCTCACCGGGAAGATGCACTTCATCGGCCCCGACCAGTTGCATGGCTTCCGCCGCCGCCTGACCACCGACGTTTTCCCCGCCGGTGTGGGCTGGGTGCCGAGCCTGGACGCACAGGGGAAGTTCGGCGGGGGCGGGCACGCGCGGCTCTATGTCGCGCCCAACGTAGGGGTGCGGCCCTGGACCAAGTTCCTCTCCTACGACGAAGAGACCCACTTCCGGGCGTTGGAGTACATCAGGGAGCGTGGGCGGAGCGCGCCAACCGAGCCTTTCTTCCTCATATCGTCCTACCACCACCCGCACGACCCCTTCCACGTCACCCAGGAGCTATGGGACCTTTATGAGGGCGCGGACATCGAAATCCCTGTTTACCCTGAGCACCTGGAGCAGACCTACTCCGCGATGGACCGCTGGATCAACGAGCACCACGAGACGGACAAGGTTGACTTGGGCAACCCCGAAAGCCTCTACCAGTTGCGCCGCTCGTACTATGGGCTGGTCACCTACATAGACCGCAAGGTGGGAGAGTTGCTGACCGCGTTGGAGCAAACTGGGCAGCGCGACAACACGGTGGTCATCTTCACCAGCGACCACGGCGACATGCTGGCCGAGCGGAAGATGGTGCAGAAGCGGTGCTTCTACGAGTGGTCGGCCCGCGTGCCGCTGATCGCCAGCTTCCCCGGTGGGGCTTACGCGGGCAAGACGGTAGCCGCGCCCGTTTCGCTTATAGACCTGCTCCCGACGCTGCTGGACGTGGCGGGCGTGCCCACCGAGCAACGCCTGCCGGTGGACGGCACCAGCCTCATTGGCGTGATGGAGGGTAGCGACGTGGACGCCGCAGAACGGCCGCTACTATCCGAGTACCACCTGGAAAAGGTGTACGCCTCTTGCTTCATGGTCCGCAGGGGGAGGTACAAGTACATCTACATCCACCGGCACGGCAGCCAGCTATTCGACCTAGAGGCGGACCCCGGCGAGTGGCACAATCTCGCCGGACAGCCGGAGATGCAGGAGTTGGAGGCGGAGCTACACGGGCTGATATTGGCGCGGTTCGACCCCGACCGGATCGAGGCGGATGGGGCGGACAGCATCGCCCGTCGAGAGGTCATCAAAGCGGCGATGGAGCGCAACGGCACGCACTGGGACTACTCGCCCTACTTCGACGCCACCAAGCAGTACGTGCGGTAAGGGCACCGGCGTCGGGTCCGAGAAAGGGAAAGACGCAGGTGTTCCAGGGCTGAGGCAGTAGATGTCATAATAAGAGTGGCTCTACAGCGGTAAAGGACCGGGGAGTCCTGGTCGACTGTTGTGGAGTCGTTTTGTTTGCAGGGGATTGCGGAATTAGCACAAGCGTGCTAGTATGTAGGCAAGCCCCATAGCTCTCCTGCTCTCAGGCTGCGAAACAAAAAGACCGGAAGTGTTCCCCGGTCCTTTTTGTTTAACCGAGGATTGGCGGTTTTTGTTTGCCTGGAGTGAGACCGAGATCCTTGTGGATATCGTCGAGCAAGGCGTCAATGGCTTCACTGATCTTGACACCTTTGCCACTGCCTGGTCCCACCTTGGTACTCACATTCTGCAAAGCAGCGATCAGTTCAACCTTTGCCGCTACATCCTGGATTGTACTGTGTGTAAGTTCGCCCGCTGTGTCTGGCATGCTGTGCTCCCTTTGGAAAGAAGGGGGATTGCTCCCCCTTCCTACCTACCCCAGGGGTTGCCTGGGCGGCTTGGTGCAGGTACGCTAGTGATTGTGAAGGCTGACGGTGGGGTAAAGTTAGGCTGGCGCGCTGACTCGTATTCCTGGAGGAACTCTTGCACGGTTTCGGTGTAGATGGCGCGAAGGGCCTCGCGTCGGGTAGGGTCTTCTTCAACGTTGCTGAGTTGGAAGGCATTTAGTGAGAGAGCCGAAAGCTTAGTGAGCTTATCCAGGTGTGTTTCCCTGAGTTTGTCGTTGTTAGGCATCATGTACTCCTTTCTAGACCCCGAAGGGGCTTAGGGATGCTACACCAGGTTGACACTTAATGGGGACATTTACACATTAAAACTAGACTTAAAGCAAAAGAGACGGCTTCTGCTTCTGCCGCCTCTAGTCACGTGCCGAGCAACAGACTAGGACCCGCCCTTCTTCTTATCGTCCACCTTCTTTTGCTCTTCCTTCTCGCTCATCTGTGTGATGAGCAACCTGTCATGAGCATAGTGCATGCGACCAAAAGAGGCAAGCGCCCCATTGCATTGGCGGCGTTCGCCAATTATAATAGCCACGACAGCCACTTGTTGTATCCCACTGTTATAGCCGGGCTGCTTTTGCATTGAACGGTAGCAAACCCGCATTGTGAGCGGGTCTACTATGCATAGCATGGACTAGAGGTGCAATATGGTTGTTTGCAGCAACTGTGGGTTCTCGAACCAACCGGGTGTAAACTTCTGCACTCGGTGCGGAACGCGGCTCGTGCAGCCCGCAGCCCCGCCTCCTTCAGTCCCGCCACAGTACCAGCAGCCACAGCAACCGCAATATCCCCCGCAACAATACCCGCCCAACCAGTACCCGCCTCAGCCGGGCTATCCACAACAATACCCCTACCCCGCCAACCAGCCCCAGAGAAAGCAACGCAGCCCTTGCGGGTGCTGTTTTACCATTTTCCTGGTGTTCATAGTCCTCATCGTCGGCACGATAGGGGTTGGCTGGTACATGCTGCAAAACGGCAGTCTCACCCAGCGCGGCATCCTCAACACGCTCGGCATGGGCACGGGGGAAGCCGCCGTCATGAACCTCACCGACGGCGATTTGAGCGTATCTATTGCCTCGCTGAGCACGGAGTCGGAATCGGGGCTGCTGGACACCGACCTGGCGCTCAAGCCCACCGACAGCGACAGCTTTACTTCCATCAGCCCCGGACGGTACCGCATCACCTTCAGCGCCACGGTGGGCGAAGCAAGCGGCAACTGTTCTTTGCAAATTGCGAGCGGCGACGTTTACCAGTTCGTGGCAGTGAACGAAGGCGTGGTGGTCACCAACGAGAAGTACTCCCCCAGCACGGCGGCGGACCTGAACATGGCAACGTCTTCGCTGTGTAAGAAATAGGAGAGGAGGTAGCTACATGCTTATCAAACGGTCTAGCCGCCTGAGACTCGGCACCAGGGCGCTTCTCCTCATAGTGCTGGGACTGGTGCTTGTCGGGTGTTCCAGCGTCAGCGTCGAGAATACTTCCACGGACCAGACCGCGCGCGTGACGATGTACCTGCCCGACCGCAGCGGCTCCACCTCCTTTACGTTGGCACCGGGCCAATCGGGCAGCGAGTTGACTGTCGACAGCGGCCTGGTGGTGATCCTCGTTATGCCCAACGATGAGTACGTCAAGGAATTAGAGGAGATGAAGAAGTACTACCAGGCGGTATTGCGGGTACCCACGTTCACCGAGGAAGACTACAAGGACGCCACGAAGAAGGTAAGGGAGTTTGACGACAAGATAAAAACTGCCAGCATAGGCGGTAATTCATGCTACGTCCGAGTGGCCGATAATGCTGATGTAATAGCGACCGTGAACTGGGACGAGCCTAACCTCACTTGGAAGATCACGTGTGTCACTCGAAAGCAAGAGACCGAGAGCGTGCCCTCTGACTAGAAGCCATCTCAACAATGACAGAATGGAATGTGAGCACATGGCCCCACCCTTGTCATTTCGAACGGAGTGAGAAATCTCGTCCCACAGCACCCAAGTACCACCCTTCTTATAGCGTAGAGTCTCGTGAGCAAAGAGTCACACCTGCATGCAGGACGAGATTTCTCACTGCGTTCGAAATGACAAAGAAGGGTCTGTGCCCCTGTGTTCGACAGTGTTGTTTTTGAGAGGGCTTCTAGCCGGAATTGAGGTGAATGGGACCTTAGATGATGTCGCGCCTGGTGAGACGCTATAGACTGAGCAACATGGGCGGCAGGCTGGTGGGGGTGCTGGCGCTCTTCTCGGGGGCCGCGCTGCTGACGCACATCATCTGGCGGGTGTCCCTGCCGCTGGCCCTCTCTGCCGCCGTGCTGGTGCTCCTCATTAGCGCCGCCACCCTCTGGCGCAGGGCGACGGTTCCACAGCGCGCCATGCTCGCCCGGCTCTTGAAGGTGGGCACGGCTTCGGGGCTGATAGCCACGGTGAGCTACGATGCGGCCAAGTTCGCCCTGTCGCAGCTAGACCCCTCGCCGTACAACCCCTTCGAGGCAATACGCATATTCGGGACGCTGCTGGTGGGGGAAACGGCCTCCGGCGTTGCGATTTACGGGGCGGGGACGGCGTTCCACCTGCTGAACGGCGTGTCGTTCGGCGTGGCGTACTGCTTCTTGTTCAGGCGGCAGGGGATAATCGCCGGGGTGGCCTGGGGCCTGTTCCTGGAGATGTTCCAGCTAACCCTCTACCCCGGCTGGCTGAACATCCGCCTCTATTCGGAGTTCGCGCAGATTTCGGCGCTTTCGCACATCGTGTACGGCCTGGTGCTCGGCAAAGCCTGCCAGGTCGGCCTCGCTCACATGCCAGGCGCGGGAGCAATAGTAAGGGGAGCAGAACATGGGAACTGACCCGAACTGGGGAACAGGGCAGGGTGTGCCACCTCCAATACAGCCACAGGTGCCACCATACCCGCCTCCGCAACCGCAGTACCAACCGCAGTACCAACCACAGCCACAGCCACAATTCCAACCACAGCCGCAATCGCCATACCCGCCTCAACCGACGGCGCAACCCACCGCGAAACAGCCACCCGACGAGCGTTTGGAGCAGATTTTCTACCTGAGGGCACCCGCATGGCTCGATGACTGGTTCCCGCACATCTCCAACGCTATGTCGGACGGGGCGTGGACTGCGGCCTGGCGAGGAGTAGGAGCTTACGCGCCCGTGGCGGCATTCGCGGTTGGCATTCTCTGCCGCATCCTTTTCCCGCAGATATTGACCACCTTCTCCGAGTCGCTCCTTTTCATGATGATAGTGATAGTGGCCTCTCTGCTGAGCGGTACCGTGGGCCTGGGCCTGCTGGCAGGGTACATCATCGAAGACCTCATTGTGGGGGACCGGGCCGGCCTCTACACCTCCTTCTACGCCACGGACCTCGGCCCCGGATATGCCGCGCTTGGCCTGGCGGGCGTGCTTGGCGGCAAGGTCGTTAGCTACCTACTGCTCTCGATACCCGCCGTTACCATCCCACTGCTGGTGCGGAACCTCGCCCCCAGCATCAAGCTACATACAATCATCGACCCCAACAGCCGCACCTTCGCGCTGGCCGGTTTGCACGGGGCCATAGCCGGGGTGCTGATTTACCTGTGGGCGCAGTCAGTGGTCGTGCTCCTGCGCCCGCTATTTACGTGGGTAGGTGGCGTGCCCACGGTTGAGGCTATAAACCCCGTGCAGACACAGTGGATCTACCTTGTAGGAGTGGGCGCGATTGCCGCCGCTGGCCGGGTGCTGCTCGAACGCAAACTGGCCCCTGCCGCGCCGAGGGCCGCAGTCGCCACGAGGTTGCAGCGGCAGCGATTCACGGGGGAGGGGCAGGGCATACTGGACAAGGTGCCCGGTATCGTGCGCATCGTCATCCCCTCGGTAGTGATAGCCATGCTGCTGGCGGGCACTTACGAGGCGTGGGTAGACGCCATCATCGTGGCGGTCGTGGTGGCCGTGCTGGGGCTGTGGCGGTCCCGCATCATACGCATCATACCCCTGCCCTCGCAGTGGTCGCTGACGATACGGCGCATCCCCACCTTGATACGGCTGGCAATTGCCCCTCTCATCGGCTACCTGCTGTCCACGATTGTGCTCACGCCGATGTGGAACGGAGCTATGGGCCTGCGCCCGGTGATGATAGGGTCGCTGCTGACCCTCCTGGTCTTCTACGTACTGTTCCCGCCGCTGCCGGTAGTCTCCGGCCCGACCACGCAACCCCAACCCACGAGGTAGTAACATGCTCCTGTCCGGCCTTGAAATCCAACCGTTGTTCGCTACGCTGGCAGTGCTCCTGGACAACTGTAGCTCCCTGTTCGACTGCTGGAGCACGCTCGGCGCGGCTGCGGCTGCGGCGGTGGGCGCGGGTGCCGCGGCCGTGTTCGTGGGCGGTCTGCTGCTCAACCCAGGCGAAGGTACGGGCATCATTGAGGAAGGCGTGCCGCCGGTCGCCACGGGTACAGCAAGCACTCCCCCCGCGACCTTCGAGGGTGGAGGCGTAGCCAGCACGGTAGCGCAAGCGCCGCCACCAATACAGCCACAGGTGCAAGCACCGGCACCGGCGCATGTACAACCACAAGTACAGCCGCCAGCACTACCGCAGGTACAAGCATCGCCGCAACAAGTCGCACCGGTAGCTCAACCAGCGGCCCCGCACGTCGATGCTGTACAACCTGGCCCGGTAGCTGCCTCCTCACCGGTAGAGCAACCGGCAGCCGTTGAGCCAGCTACGGCGGTGGAAACCGGACCCGTAGCGCCCTCTGCCTCTCCTGGTGCAGCAACGCCCGATCCTGCTCCAGATGTATCTCCAGTCGCGTCAGCACCCGCAGCAGTTGACGCAACATCTATTGCAACCGCACCCACGACAGCAGCACCCGACGCACCCGCTGTGTTCGACACCGGCCTGGCTGCGGGGTTGGCGTCGGGCGTTGCGCCGGTGGCTAGCGCCATCGCATCGGTAGCGAGTAGCAGGGCCGGCAGTTCGGGCACGGGGCAGGACTCCAGCGGCCAGGACCACGACGAACAGGACGAGGACGAGGTGACGTGCCCCGAAGCCGACGCCTCGCTCTTTGGTCTGCCCGACATCAACACCCGCCAGGACTGCCCAGGCACCCGGCCCGGCATGCCGCCCAACTACGCGGGGATAGACTTTACCAGCAACGACGACCGCGGCCGCCCTATGGAATTGCCCTTCGAGGCGGGGGTGACCGGGCAAGTTACTTACGTGGGAGGGGCGTTTAACTCGGTGCAGGTGACGCTTGAGAACGGCAATCGCATCCAGTTCCTGCACGCTTCCCAGGTGTTGGTGCAAGTGGGCCAGCAAGTGGAGCCTACCACCATACTCGGCAGGACTGGCGGCACCGGACCATACGGTCCCAACCATTATGAGATACATCTGCACGTGCAAGCCTTCGACCCGCACGGCGACCTGATAGACCCCGACTGCGCGCTGTCGGGTGGGGAGAACCGCCGCCTCAGAAGGAGGGTAGCGCCCCCCGAACCCACACCGAGCCGGTCACAACCCGCCCCCGGTGCCACGACGGTGTTGCCCGGCACGCAACCTCTGCCCCCTGTGGAAGTCCCGCGGATGCCTGTCCAGGCTCCCGTTCCCGTTCAAGCGCCCACGCCACCGCCGCAGGTTACGCCGCAGGTCGTCCCACCCGTGATGCCACAGTTTGCTCCTCAGGCACAGGCTGAGTTGCGGTGCACGCGCTGCGGCAACCTCAGCCCGGCGGGCGCGCTCTTCTGCCCCTGGTGCGGCCAGACGTTTGCGCGGGCGGCGGCACCAACACAGGCACCACCTGCATCACCACCCGCCGTTCCCCCAGCGTCCGCGCCACCCCAGGTAATCTATTGCGGCAACTGTGGGCAGGCGAACGACTGGGGCGCGGCCTTTTGTGGGCGCTGCGGCACCAAGCTGGCCTATTGAGGCTAGAAGCTACCACATAAATATAATGGCCGAATGTCAGCAACAGAGTCGGCCCTTGTCATTCTGAGCGCAGCGAAGAATCTCGTCCTCTACCGGGATGCTTCCTCTTTCTTAGGGTACTGAGTGACTGAAAGAAAGGTGCTATTGAGGTGGTGAGGGACGAGATTCTTCGCTGCGCTCAGAATGACAAGGGCGGGACTCGGTCCAGAGGTTCAGCGGCCTAACTACCCACCTGATTCTTCGCTGCGCTCAGAATGACAAGGGCGGGGCTTTGGGTGCTCTTCTCAGTCTCTATATCTATTGTGAGGCGACTCCTGGTTGCTGGCGGGGGTTAGCAGTTGGCGTCAACGCCCTGTCCACACGCGCCCACTAATCCGACGACCACCTTGGCCCCAAGGCAGACTTCCCGGTGATAGAGGATGTAGGCCGGGTTCTTCGTGATGGTCTGCGGCAGCATGCCATAGAGGAAGTCCTGAAGTAGTCCCACCCTCCAGGGACGCAGCCCCGGCAGCAAGCAGGGCACGGAGCCTGTATAATGGACCTCCCAGACACAAGTGAGGTGACAGCCCTACATGGAAGCACTCGTCAAATACGACAACCTGCCCGGCTGCGTCGAGATACGCGACATGCCCCACCCTGAGATAGCGCCCGACCAGGTGCTGCTCAAGGTGCGGGCGGTCGGCATATGCGGCAGCGACCTGGAGATGTACCACCACCTTATCTCCTTCCCGGTCAACCCGCCGGTGATCCTGGGGCACGAGTTCTCCGGCACGGTTGCGGAGGTGGGCGAGCGCGTGCGCGACTTCAAGCCGGGCGACCGCGTGGTGAGCGAGACGGCGGCCTACATCTGCGGAGAGTGCCACGAGTGCCGCACCGGCTCTTACAACCAGTGTCCCAACCGTCGCGGCTTCGGGGTGCTGGCGCACGGAGCCGACGCACCCTACGTCGCGGTAAGGCAGGGCGCGCTCCACCACGTACCGGCCAACGTGGACCTCGCCGAGGCCGCCCTGACCGAACCGCTGTGCGTGGCTTACCAGGCGCTGGTGGTCAAGAGCCGCATACGGCCCGGCGACACGGTGGTGGTGCTTGGTCCCGGCCCCATCGGCCTGATGTCCACGCAGATAGCCAGGGTGTGCGGCGCTTCTACGATAGTGCTGGCGGGGCTGCCCAAGGATGGCAAGCGGCTGGAACTCGGCATGTCGCTAGGGGCTACGCACGCGGTGGACCTCAGCAGTGATGACATTCACGCGCTGGTCATGTCGCTGACGCGGGGCCGGGGAGTCGACATGGTAGTGGACGCCGCCGGACCTTCGGCCACGGTGAAGCTCTCAATGGAACTGGTGCGGCGGGAGGGGCAAATCACCAAGATCGCGTGGGGACCCAAACCGCTGGACCTGAGCCTGGACCCGCTTATCGCAAAGGCGGTGACCCTCCAGGGCACCTTCAGCCACACCTGGGATACGTGGGAGCGGGTGCTACGCCTGGAGGCAAGTAGGCATGTAAAGCTGCGCGAGATGGTAAGCCACCGCGTGCCCCTCAGCGAGTGGCAGTCGGCCTTCCATGCCCTGGGGAGCGGCGAAGCGGTAAAGGCCCTCATCTTCCCCAACGGGCTTGAGGAGTGACAACTCGACCAAAGCAGTGTCAAAGTCTAATACGGAGACCAAAGCCCGACCTTGTCATTCTGAGCGTAGCGAAGAATCAGTAGCCCGCTCCTGGCCGTTTCAATTGTGGCTCGTGGTGGCTACTGCGGACAGCATCCTGTACGTTGAAGACTCCCGCTTACCCACCTGATTCTTCGCTACGCTCAGAATGACAAGGGGGAGCAGGGTACCGCTATCCTGCTCTGACACATCCATGCAAATAGACCTCTTTGCACTTGACAGTAGCGAACATTTGTACTATTGTTAGCTCATGGAAACGAGCACAGGGGTAAGGGTCAGCGCGCTGGCTAGCGGCAGTTCGGGTAACGCCTTTCTTGTAGAAGCGGCGGGCCTCAAGCTGCTGTTCGATGCCGGGCTGAACGCGGGTACGTTGGAGTATTACCTTCAGCAGCGCGGGGTCTCGGCGCGCCAGTTGGCGGCGATTTTCGTCAGCCACGAGCATACCGACCACCTGCGCGGCGCGGGTATGCTGGCGAGGCGTTACAGGCTGCCGGTGGTGGCGAGCGAAGGCACGTTCCTGGCGGGGTCAGCACATTTCGGTGTGCTCCGCGAGAAGGTAGTTCAGCCGCCCGGCCGCGAGGTATACATAGAGGGCGAAGGAGGTCCGGGAGGTGCCGGAGGCGTCACAGTGCGCACCTTCGCTGTATCACACGACGCGGCAGAACCCTGCGGCTTCTGGATCGAGGCCGAGGGACAGAACATCGTGCTGTGCACCGACCTCGGCTGCGAAACAGCTTCGATACGGGAGGCATTGCAGGCAGCCGACCTGCTGGTGCTGGAGGCCAACCACGACGTAGAACGGCTCTGGCGCGGCCCCTACCCCTACAGGCTCAAGAAGCGCGTGGCGAGCCGCTACGGCCACTTGGCGAACGCCGACGCCGCCCGGCTCGTCGCTGAACTGGCGCGGGACGGCCGCCCCCGCACCGTCTGGCTGGCCCATCTCTCCGCCTCCAACAACACCCCTGGCATCGCCTTCGATACGGTCAATGAGCCGCTGGACCGCGAGGGCTGCACCCACGTGGAAGTCGCCGTCCTGGCGAGAGACAGGCCAAGCCACGTCTGGCTCGGTCACACACCCGCGCCTGGTGCCCGAGAGCGACAGCAGGTCGAGGTCGCGTAGTGGGCCTGTGCCCTTTCAAGTGCTTAGGGGCAACAGGTCGCCTCTGACAATAGCCTCAATAACTCGCTGCTGGGCCTTTGCATCGCGGATCAGGTCGAGGTGGGCCGTCTCTATTTTGAGCACGGGTGTATCGGAGTACCCCTCGAAGAACTGCTCGTACACCCCTGACAGGCGCTCGATGTAACGAGGGTCCATGTTGCGCTCGAAGGAGCGGTCGCGCTGGTAGATGCGAGACATTAGGCTATCGAGGGAGGCTTGCAGGTATACCACCAGGTCGGGCCGCGCCACCTGCTTGTTGAGAGCGTCATAGATCTGCTCGAAAAGGGCCAGCTCGTCCCCTGCCAGGTTGATGCCCGCGAACAGCCGGGTCTTGGCGAAGAGGTAGTCGCCCACCACGTTGCCCGACATGACGGCGGGTTGCACCTCCGATTGCTGCTGGCGGTAGCGGTTGAGGAGGAAGAACACCTCCGTCTGAAAGGCGTAGCGAGCGCGGTCCGAGTAGAAGTTGCTCAAGAAGGGGTTCTCCTCGAACTTCTCGAAGAAAGTGCTGACACCCAGGCGTTCTCCCAGCAGGCGGGTGAGAGCGGTCTTACCAACACCGATCACACCTTCTATCACTATGTACGCCATACTCATTATACCTTCGTCACAATGAACAGGTAGGAACCTTGGATCTTGTACTCCTGGCAATAACAAGGGGGAGACGATATTCGGGCTTCCCCTTGCCCGCACCACCTACATTCAGGAGGAGGTAGCGCAGCAAGGCACCGGGTGTGACGAACCCCGCTAGTTATGAACGAATCTGAGAGGCAGTCGCACCTCGAAGCGAGTCTTTCCAGGTTGTGAGAAGACCTCTATGCTCCCCCCGTGCTTCTGCGCGACTATGGCGTGGGCGACACTCAGGCCGAGGCCGGGGCCCTTACCGGGTGGCTTGGTGGTGAAGAAAGGGTCGAATATCTTCGCCAGAATCGCTTCAGGGATGCCCACGCCTGTATCCTGTATCTCGACAACTACCAGGTTGTCATCGAAGTGAGTGCGCAGGGTAAGCTCGCCTTTGGCGTTCATGGCGTCGATCGCGTTGTCTATGAGGTTGGTCCAGACCTGGTTTAGCTCGCTGCCATAAGCCTCGATGCGGGGCAAGCCGGTTGCATATTCGCGATGTACTACAACACCGGGATGGAGCCTACTTTGCAGGATCGCAAGCGTGTTGTCCAGGCCCTCGTGCACATCAACCGACTGCGCGGGTGCCTGATCCATGTAGCTGTACGCTTTCAGCGCCTTGATAATGTCAGAGATGCGCTCGGTACCCTTATCGATTTCAGCTAACAGGCTGTAGGTGAGATAGGTGTTGTGGAGCCACTCGATCACGGTGGCTAACTCGTCGGGGCTGAAATCCTGCAAGTGGTCCGGTGCTTCGGTAGGGGTGTAACCAAGGCTCACGAGAGATGGTGCCAATTCCCAGGCATTTTGGACCCCCTGCTCTCGCAACCAGTCTTCCAGGCCAGCTTCCAGGTCGCTACGCGCCAGGGGGTCCAGTTCGATGGACTGCCTGGTTGCTTCTGACGCAAGGGTATCCAGGGACGACAGCACCTTTAGCTGCTCCCCGGTGAGGTTTAGCTGTACCAGTCTCGTATAGGTTTGCTGGAGGTGCGAGAAAGTAGCTTGTAGCTGGGAGGCTCCCCGCCGTGCCGCGGCTGCCGGGTTGTTCAGTTCGTGAGCCATGCCCGCGCTGAGCCTGCCCAGCGTCGCCAGCTTTTCGGTCTGCCGCAGCATGAACTCCTGTTGCAGATACGCCTTCTCAAGGTCGCGCAGCTTCTTCTTTTGCAGACTGGAGTTCAACCGGGCGCGCAGCAGGACCGGGTTGAACGGCTTGGGCAGGTAGTCTTCCGCACCCATCTCGATGCAGCGCACAGCGCTATCTATCTCGTCCAGGGCCGAAATGACGATTATGGGTATATCTCGCAGCTTCGCGTCGCTCTTGACCCGCTCCAGCACCTGGTAGCCGTCGAGACCAGGCATGATGATATCAAGAAGCACCACGTCAAATGGCTGCGCCTGGAGTATGTCGAGGGCCTGCTCGCCGTCTTCCGCAAGTGCCACAGTGTGGCCCTGCTGCTCCAGGCTGAGGGAGAGTTTCAACCGGTTTACCCGGTTGTCATCTACGACCAGTATCCGGCCATGTTCCGCTGTCATATTGAGCGCACCACCTCGCGAAAACTACTCCCATCGCGTCACGTGGCTATGATGCCGCGCTCGCGCACTGTCTTGAGGGCGCTTTCGACCCTCCGATACTCGCTCTCTATTTGCGACAACAAGTCCGCCGCCCCCGCCAACGCCCCCGAACGTCCCAATAGCTCTAACTCCTTGCAGAGGGTGGAGAAGCGGGTGGCTCCAAAGTCGGCGCCGTTTGATTTCAGGCTGTGCGCGAGGCGCTGAGTGCTTCCTGCATCGCCGCTTTGGACGGCACTTCGTAGCTCGACCAGTAACGTAGGCGCATCTTCAAGGAAAGAGTCGATCAGCTCTGCCAGGTACGCGAACTCGCCGCCGAGCACCGACAGCAAATTGTCTATCGCCTTTAAATCAAGCACATCCTCAACCGCTGTGACGGTGGCAGCCGGAGACACCGAAGTCTCCACTCCGCTCTCGCCTGGAGGTTCAGCAGCGGCTTCGGCCACCCGGCCATGCTCTTCTCCCCTGGCCGAGAGTGGCACGCTCTTGCTCAAGGCCCCGACTAGCACCTCGACACGTATGGGTTTGCTGACGTAGTCGTCCATGCCCGCCGCCAGGCACATTTCTCGGTCGCCCTGCATCGCGTTTGCCGTCATGGCGATAATGTGAGGCTGCCGATGCACCGGCAACTCACTGCGAATGTGTCGAGTCGCTGCCAAGCCGTCCATTTCGGGCATCTGCACGTCCATAAGCACCACGTCGTAGGGCTGGCGGTTGAGCGCTTCCACCGCCTCCAGACCGTTGCCTACTACGTCTGCCCGGTAGCCTATCCGCTCCAGGATGCGCAGTGCCAGCTTCTGGTTTGTCGCGTTATCCTCGGCCAGTAGTATGCGAAGTGGCCGCGCCTGCCCAAGGTTGGAGTCAAACAGCGACTCCTCGGTCGCCTGGCGCGGCCTTACACGTAGCTCTTGCCCGCTGAAGATGCTGACCAGGGTGTCGAACAGGGAAGAGGGTTTCACGGGCTTGGAAAGGAAGGCCGCGAACTCGGACATGCCTTCTTTGACCTCGCGCCTTCCAAGGGAGGTCAGCATAACTATGGGGAAGCCGGAGCCGGCAGTACCAAGCCCCCTTATCTCCCTGGCGAGACTAAGCCCATCCATCTCCGGCATCTGCATATCGAGGATAGCCAGGTCGAAAGCCTGGCCCTGCCGCACCCAGTCGAGCGCCTCGTGTGGCGAGCCTGTGGCTTGCGGCTGCATATGCCACGATTCCGCCTGGCGGCAGAGGATGAGGCGGTTGGTAGCATTGTCGTCCACCACCAACAGGCGCCTGCCCTGCAAGAGGGGCTGCACTTCGTCCAGGTAAGGACGCGCCGGGGCCGGTACAGCGACTGCTTGTATCGTGAAGTGGAAAGTCGTACCAACGCCCGGCTCACTCTCCACCCACATGGTGCCGCCCATCAGCTGGCTGAGCCGCTTACTGATGACCAGGCCCAGCCCGGTGCCGCCATAGCGGCGCGTCGTGGAGGCATCGACCTGGCTGAAGGACTGGAAAAGACGGTCTAGCCGGTCGGGCGGGATGCCTATGCCTGTATCTCTGACCGTGAAGTGCAGCGTAAGTGGGTTTGCGGTCCGGTCTTGCGCAGCTTCTGCCGGTGGGGCCTCCATCACGCCAAGCGACAGCACAACCTCGCCACGCTCGGTGAATTTCACACCATTACCGAGCAGGTTGACGAGGATCTGCCGCAGGCGAGTCGCATCCCCTAGAATGGCCTCCGGTGTGTCTCGGTCGATCAAGTAAGCCAGGTCGAGGCCCTTCTCCGCCGCCCTGGTGGACACCAGGTCAAGAGCGCTTTCGATGCATTCCCTCAATAAGAAGGGCTGCTGCTCCAGGTCCAGCTTGTCGGCTTCGATCTTGGAGAAATCGAGTATGTCGTTGATGATCGTCAGGAGAGATTCGCCGCTGTTTCGCACCGTTTCGGCGTAATCGCGTTGCTCCGAATCGAGCTCGGTATCCAGCAACAGGCCCGTCATACCGATAATAGCGTTCATTGGGGTGCGGATTTCGTGGCTCATTGTGGCGAGGAAGGCACTCTTGGCTTCGTTGGCGGCCACGGCTGCGGCCCTAGCTGCCTGGGCTTCCTCAAAGAGCCGGGCGTTCTCCATGGTCGTCGCCAGGAAGGAGGCGATCTGCATCACCAGACCTTCGTCGCGGGCTGTGTAAATACCGGCCCTCTCGCTGGCGATCCTGAGTATGCCGATCACGCGCTCGCCTATGGTCATGGGCGCGGTCAAGGTGGCCCGCAGTCCATCAGTTGCCAGGTGGGTGGCATCGAAAGCATCACTCTCGGAGATGTCAGCGGAATATACGAGGCGTCTCTCGTGCACGGCGACGCCGGCCAACGTGCTTTCCAGGGGTATCCGCTCGCCAACAGGCAGACTGGCAGCAACCCCATGGAGCGCAAGCACCTCCAGCGTGTCGTCGTCCTCTCTGCGTAGCGCCACGCTCACGCGGTCGGCAGGCACCATCCGGGGAACGTACTCGGTGACTACGCGTAAGATAGCCTCTTTGCTGGCGGCGAGGCTCATCTGCCGGCCCATTTCGTTGAGCAATGCCAGCCGGCGTGCCTGGTCTTGTGCTTCCGTAAAGAGGCGGGCGTTGTCGAGGGCCAGCGAGGCGAGCGCCGCGAAACGGCTGAGGAATTCCACCTCCGCGTCCCCAAACCTGCGCTCAGAATCGGTGCCGTACGCCATGCCAAGTGTGCCCACCATTTCGTCGCCCGACATGAGAGGCACGGCGGCCACGCTAGCGATCATGCCTTCTGGAATGTCGGGCGCTCGGTCAGGCCAGGCGTCGTAGTCGGCCACCACGAGAGGCTTACCACTCGACCAGACCTGTCCGGATGCGCCCTCGCCCCGTCTCAAGCGCCTGCCGATCCTATCGGCGAACAGTCCGATCCCTACCTTTTGCTCGATTTCCTCTTCCCCTGGTTCGCGCAGAAAGAGGAAGCCGTGCGGCGTACCCAGGAGTTGCGCGGCCCTGGCGATTATGTCCTGGAGCAAGTCGCCCAGGTCGAGGCGACCGATCAGGCCGAGCGTCGTTGCGTGCAGAGCGGCGAGATATTGGTTCTGCTGTTGCAGGGCTTCCTCGACCCGCTTCCGGTCGGTGATATCTATGACGAAACTGCGAAATCGCTCGCTGTTGGGCACCAGGTGGACCACTTGCTGGTACCAGGCGTCGCCAATCTTCAACTCTCTCACTTGAGAGCGTATCCCCTCCTCGCGCATACGCGGTACGATGGTGGGGAGATCGGCCAGGATCGGAAGGCGGAAGCCAAGCTCTCGGCACTCGGGGAACTGGCGCTCGGCGGCGGGGTTCATGTAATAGACCCGCCCGCTCATGTCGAGTTCTACGATCGCCGCCGGGTTCAGCTCGGGGAAGGTAGCCAGACGAGCCAGTTCTTTGCTGGTCTGTTCAAATTGCTCGCTCTGAGCGTTCCGATCTACGATAAGGGCCACATGGGCCGCGAGGGCGGTCACTAGCCGGATTTCCTCGGCGCTGTAGGTCTCACCCTGGTCATCACCGATAGTAAGCGCGCCTATCACTTTGCCGTAGATAGTAAGGGGCACCGATAGCACCCGGGCCAGGGTTTCCCCGCCGGTGGCCGGGTCATCCTGGAAGTAAGCTTCGTGCTGCCCATCAGCCGTGCGGGTGAAAGTCAGCGCCCGTCGCCGGGACGTAACTGTACCCACGATGCTGCCATCCATTACGTACAGCGGCTCTTGCAGTGGGGCGGGTTCGCGGCGAGCGTCAAAGAGCGTCTGCAAGCGGTACGTAGCGGCATCAGCGTTCAGGAGCGCCAGGGTGCAGCGTACGAAGCCAAGCACACCGTGGATCCTTGAGGTGAATTGTTGCAGGAACAATGGCAGGCCGGCTGCCTCGGCGGCAAGGAGTGACACGTCGGACAGCAAGGCGTAGTGCGCCGCCGGAACGCGACTGACTTCATATTCTGCTAGTTGGTTTTCCTGCTCCGGCATCCGAAATGGACCTTTCCAAGCGGACGGTGATTTCCAGCAGACTGAACAGGCATGCGCGCAACAAAGCAAACCAGTTTAGCGACACAGCTTAGATGCTGTGCCACCCGGCAGCATTCCTCGTCCGGGAACAAGGCGTACTGCTAATTTGATTAGGAGAAATGTTACATCCATTGCGACAACTTGTCAACCGGGTGGATGCCAGCCCTAAACCCTGCTGACCACCTGTGCCTCTATGTGCTCCCTTCTGAGTACAACCCTCCGCAAGTAAGCCAGGCCCAGCTCAATCGACAGCGCGATAGCGGCCACCGGCACCGCGCCCACCAGCAAGATATAACTACGATTGAGGGCCAGGCCGGTGGCTATGTACTCCCCCAGACCGCCTCCACCGATCAGCACCGCCAGCGTGGCGCTCGCAACTACTTCAATGCCCGCGATCTGCAGCCCTGCAAGAATGACCGGTAGAGACAATGGAAGCTGCACCCTGGCTAGCAGCCGCCAACTCGACATACCCATGCCCCGCCCGGCCTCCACCGCACCAGGGTCTACGCCGCGCATACCAGCATCGGTATTGATCAGCAGCGGCGGCAATGCCAGCAGAGTGAGGGCGACCACGGGGGCCCAGAAGCCAATCTTGAACACCGGCAGCAGCAGAAACAGCACAGCAATGGGAGGCACCACGCGCAACACGCCCGCGAGGTTCATGACGAGTTGTGCCAGGCGTTTGTGCTTGCTGGTCCATATCCCTAGCGGAATGCCGAGGGCGCACGCAGCCAGGAGCGATAGACCACTCAACTCCAGGTGCGTGACAAGCTTGCCCACGAAGTTGTTGTGCGGGTCGAGGGCATATTCAAGTGCCTGGAGTAAAGTGTCCATCAGATGGCTAAGGGCCGACCTTCTCTCTTCTTTACTTGCCGGTCGCTGTCGAGCGACCCTGGCCTCTGTACCTCCGCTCGACCAGGCGGTAAAGCAAATCCGCGGCGACGGCCATGCCTGCCACGCATATTACCCCAGCGTAAAGCTTGGGCGGGTTGTTGATGCCGTCCTTCAGGAGAAGCCCCAGCCCTCCCGCGCCGGTCCAGGCGGCGATGGTCGCCAGCGCGATGGTGGAGAGGGTAGCAAGGCGCAGCCCCGCCAGCACTACCGGCATTGCCAGTGGGACCTCTATACGCCTGAGAAGTTGCCCGGAGCTCATGCCCATGCCAAGCGCGGCCTCTTTCACGGAAGGGTCCACGCCCTCGAACGCCACTATGGTGTTGCGGGTGATTACCACCAGGGCATAGGCCGACAGTGCCACTATGGCGGAGCGCTGGCCCAAGCCGGTGATCGGCACCAGCAAAGCCAGGAAGGCAAAACTGGGGATCGTATATACGATCCCCAGCACCACCAGCACCGGCGTAGCCAGCGCGCGCACGCGGCTCAATGCTATACCCAGCGGCAGAGAAATCGCGGCGGCGACCAGCATGGAGATGCTCACTATGTTCAGATGCTCCACAAGGCGGGGCCACACCCGGTCGAAGCTTTCCAACAGGTAACTCAACTCGTCCATCAGTCCGTGAACACCGCGCTCTTGATAGAGCTCAGGTCTATGATGCCTTCTTCCTCGCCTGAAGGCCCGCGCACGCTCAACCACTCAGCGCCTGTGCTGAGCAGCAGGCCCAGCGCCTCGCGAAGCGTGGAGTTCGCATCCAGCACTGCACCTCTATCCGCAGGTGATCTGCCCGCCGGAGGGCACATGGCCGACCGCACGCTCAGCAGGGACAGCCGCCTCAGCACATCGCCCGCACCGACCAGTGAGGCCACGAACTCGTCAGCCGGTTTGGAGAGGATGTTGAGCGGCGTGTCGTACTGGACCACCCTGCCAAGGCGCATGACGGCAATCCTGTCTCCCAGGCGAATTGCCTCCTCCACGTCATGCGTAACAAAGAGGACGGTCTTGCGGAGGCGCGCCTGGATGTCCAGCAGTTCGTCCTGTAGGCGGCGGCGCGTGATGCTGTCGATAGCCGCGAAAGGTTCGTCCATGAGCAGGATGGCGGGGTCTGCGGCGAGGGCGCGCGCCAGTCCCACTCGCTGCTGCTGCCCGCCCGACAACTGCTCCGGGTAGCGATGCCGGTACTCCCCGGGGTCGAGGCCCACCAGTTCCAGGAGCGAGTCGATACGCTCCTCTATACGCGGTTTGTCCCAGCGCAGCATCTCCGGTACGGTGGCAATGTTGCGAGCCACGGTCATATGCGGGAAGAGGCCGACGCTCTGGATGGTATAGCCGATGCCCCGCCGCAGGTCGTTCACCTGGAAGCTGCGCACGTCCTTACCGTCAACCAGCACCCGCCCCAGGTCGTGCTCCTGCAATCGGTTGACCATCTTTAGGAGGGTCGTCTTGCCGCAACCCGAAGGTCCGAGCAGCACCACCAGGCTCCCATGCGGCACCTCCAGGCTCACGTCGTCCACGGCTGGCTGGGTGGCCGCAGGGTACCGCTTTGTGACATGTTCAAAGGTGATGGCCCCTGTCATCAGCACACCCGCGGCTACTTCAACAGCCCTTGCTTCTGGAGCCACTCGCGGGCTACGTCCTCGTACTCGCGCTGCTTTCCCGACACCTCCCAGTTGAGGGCGCTGATCTCTTCGGTGGTGATCCTGGGGGCCAGGTTGTTCAGCGCCCCGGCGAGCTGAGGGTACAGGTCGAGAGCGTCCTGGCGTACCACAGGAGCTATGTTGTACGGGCCGCCGTAGCCCCTGGGGTCCTCCAGCAGCACCAGGTTGTGGCCTTTGATCTCACCGGCGGTGCTGTCGGCCTGGGCTACATCGGCCTGCCCGTCGAGGAGCGCCCTGTACAGCAGGTCGCCGGACTGTACGGCTTTGATTTCCTTGAAGTCGCACCCTCCGTAGATCTTCTGGAGGGCCGGTAGAGCGTCGGTGCGGCTGCTGAACTCCGGCCTGGCGACGATTGTCAGATCAGCGGCCTTTTCGCACATGTCGTCCAGGCTCTGAAGCCCCCTGGACTGGGCAACCTCCTGTGTGGTCACGACGGCCTGCGTGTCGTTCATGGGGGCCATGTCCAACCAGACCAGCCCCCACTTTTCCATGTAGCCGTCCCTGGTTAGCTTATAGGTCTGCTGCGGATCGGAGTTCGGAGGCTGCTCGAGGACCGCTTGCAGACCGGTGCCGGTGTACTCCGGGTAGAGGTCTATCCCCTCCTGCGCGCCGCCCTTGAGGAGTGCTTCGTGCGCTATGGCTGTGCTGCCCAGGTTCAACTTGCGCTCAACGGGCACGCCCGCAGCCTCAAGTACCAGGGCGTACATCTCGCCGATCAGGTAGGCTTCCGTAAAGTCCTTCGAGCCGACCACGATCTTACGTTTATCTCCCTGCTGCTCGCCGCAGGCCGCCAGCGCTCCCACGAGCAAGAGCAACAAGCTAGCGGTCATGAGCCTGCTCCCGGTCATCTTTTTCTCCTTTGGACGCTCTGCTGGATCAGATCGGGTATGTATGTCGGTATACCTGTGGTAATACACAGGGGATATGCTGAACGAGGCCAAACCTTTAGCACCGGCATACAGAGTGTAGCGCACGGGGTGCCCGTACTGGCGGTTGGTAGAAGAGTTGAACTATGTAGCGAGCCGGGCTCGCATTCCGATTATAGATGCCTTGTTCGCTAGCGGTCAAGCCGTGCTCTACAGCTATTTCTCCTCCTACAACCGGCGTTGGAGCCTTCCAGGATATCTAAGCCTACAGTGTTCCGGGGGCAAACGAGCACGTTAACGCATGAGCAAAGTGAGCACCAAGTGAGCACTTTACGGCCTGGAAAGTGGTACCCACGTGAAAGCATAATCGGCTGCATAGATGGAAAGGAGCAGCGCCCGGAGGAAGATGCCCACGGCAAATAATGGCAGGTTCGAGGCTCGATGCTATCTTGGGAGACTCTATTGACTGACCTCTATTCGAGTGATATACTTGCAAAATCCCCTGCCTATTCGTCCTTTGAAGGCGGCTATGTGGCTTTTCTGCCCCGGCGCGGGGCGACCGACCATACCGCCCTGGGCGCGCTCAATGTGCCTGCGTCTTTGTCGTTTCACCATCTGGTAGCTCGTGGCTACGCCGGGCTGAACCAGGCACCGTGTAACAACGACCAGGCTCTAGAACAGTAGCGGCGCGGAGGCACGGATTCCAGCCCCGGTGCAGGACAAGCACCAGGGGCATGTGTGCTGAGTGTTCATTGAAAGTTACGTTCCAGGAGGCACACGCGGATGGCAAAGCCGGTGATAATGACCGTGGACGACGAGCCTGCGGTGTTGGGCGCTATCGAACGCGACCTACGGCGCAGGTACGGCAAAGACTACCAGATTATGAGGGCTGAATCGGGTGCCGCGGCGCTGCAAGCCCTTCAGCAGATCAGGCTGCGCGGCCAGCCCGTGGCCCTGTTCCTGGTCGACCAGCGGATGCCGGAGTTATCGGGAGTGCAGACGCTGGAGCAGGCCATACAGATCTTTCCGGAGGCGAAGCGCGCGCTACTCACAGCCTACGCCGACACAGAGGCCGCCATCAAAGCGATCAACGAGGTGCGCCTCGACTATTACCTGATGAAGCCCTGGGACCCCCCGGACCAGAACCTCTATCCGGTGCTGGACGACCTGCTGGAGGACTGGCACGCGGGGTTCCAGCCGCCTTTCGAGGGCATCCGTGTGCTCGGCCATCGCTGGTCGCCCCTCACCCACCAGATAAAAGACTACCTGGCCCGCAACCAGGTACCCTACCGTTGGCTGGACGTGGAAAACGACCCGGAAGCCCCGGCGCTCATCGAGTCGCTAGGAGTCGATGCTGCCGGGCTGCCCGTCGTGTTGTTCCCCGATGGTACTCACCTGGCGCGCCCGACCAACGCGCAAGTCGCGGAGAAAGCCGGGCGCAAGCTCAAGGCCACCATGCCGTTCTACGACCTGATAATCGTGGGCGGCGGGCCTGCGGGGCTGGGAGCGGCCGTGTACGCTTCGTCCGAGGGCTTACGCACGCTGATGATCGAGCGCGAGGCGCCGGGCGGGCAGGCAGGCACCAGCTCGCGCATCGAAAACTACCTCGGCTTTCCTTCGGGATTGAGCGGCTGGGACCTCGCCAGGCGCGCGGTAACACAGGCTAGTCGCTTTGGAGTCGAGATATTAACTCCGCAAGAGGCTTGCGCGCTGAGGGTGGAGGACCCCTACCGGATCGTCAGCCTGGGCGACGGTGCCGAGATAAGCTGCCACGCTTTGATGATTGCCACCGGGGTCAGCTACCGCAAGTTAGATATCCCAGGAGTCGACGCTTTCACCGGCGCGGGCCTCTACTACGGCGCTGCCCAGTCGGAAGCAATTTCCTACAAGGGCGAGGACGTGTACATTGTGGGAGGCGCCAACTCGGCGGGCCAGGCGGCGATGTATTTCGCCAAGTACGCCCGCAATGTCACCATGCTGGTGCGAGGCGATTCGCTGTCCAAGGGTATGTCCCAGTACCTGGTTGACCAGATAGAGCAGACACCCAACATCCAGGTGCTGCTCAAGTCAAGCGTGGTCGAGGTGCTCGGCAATGGGCGGCTGGAGAAGATCACTATAGCTAACGCAGACACGGGCGAGAGGGTGACGGTGCCCACCAGCGCCCTGTTCATCTTCATTGGTGCCATGCCACGTACGGACTGGGTGGCGGGGGTGCTGGAGCGCGACGAAATGGGTTTCATCCTCACAGGCCCTGACCTTGTCAGAGACGGCCATGGCCCGAAGGGATGGCCGCTACGCCGGCAGCCATACTGGCTGGAAGCGAGTGTGCCGGGCGTGTTCGTGGCGGGCGACGTGCGTCACAGGTCGGTGAAACGCATGGCGACAGCCGTAGGCGAAGGCTCGATGGCCGTGCAATTCATCCACCAGTATCTTTCGTCGCTGTAGTTTACTGACGGCGCGTTAGCGGCAGCCCCCGCCTCGTCCCCTCGTTCCGCCATATTGAGACCCGGAGAGCTTATGACAAAAGAGTGTAGCCATCTTGACCAGATAGAGCAAGTCACACCGGGTACTCAGGGATGCGCCGAATGTGAGGTCTCAGGCGACACCTGGGTGCACCTGCGCCTGTGCATGGTGTGCGGCCACGTCGGGTGTTGTGACGACTCACGCAACCGCCACGCCACCGGCCACTTCCACACCACCGGCCACCCAATCATCCGCTCGTTCGAGCCGGGCGAGAGCTGGATGTGGTGCTATGCGGACGAAATGCCTGTCGACCCGCCCAGGGGGTCCAGGCAATCCAGATGACAACAACCAAGGAGTTTCTGCGCCGACTGCCTATCTTCAGCCAGCTAGCAGACGAACATCTGAGCAAGCTGTGTAATCTTGCCGAGATGCACACCGTCAAAGCGGGTCAGTTGCTGATGGAGGAAGGCAGCCCCGGTGACGCCCTTTACGTAATCCTGGAAGGCGAGTTTGCGGTAACCAAGCGCGCCGGCAAGGAAGAGGTGGTGATGGCGACGCGCGGCTCCGGGGAGTTGCTGGGTGAGATGTCGCTGCTGGAGGGGGTCCCGCGGATGGCTTCCCTGCGGGCGCTGCAGGATAGCAAAGTAATTGTAATCAGCCGGGAATCCTTCCTGGATCTGCTGACAGGCAATCCCGAGGCGGTGCTGGGCATATTGCGCACCTTCATAGGGCGGCTGCGCAGCACCGAGCAGCTATTGGTGCAGCACGAGAAGCTGGCGTCCCTAGGCACCCTCGCCGCAGGGCTGGCTCACGAGCTCAATAACCCCGCTGCCGCCGTCCGCCGCAGCGCAGACCAGCTTCGCGAAGTGCTGAGCCGCTGGCAGGAGACCTCGGTAGCCCTCAGCCTGCTGAAGCTGGAAGACGCGCAGGCGCAGGCTCTGGCCGCGTTGCGAGAGGAAATTGATACCCGAGCAACGCATACCACCGTGCTCGATCCCCTCGCCCGCAGCGACCTGGAAGAGGAGGTACAGAACTGGCTGGAGGAGCGTGGGGTGGAAGATGCCTGGGAGGTCGCCCCTGTGCTGGTGTCGTTCGGCTGGAGCACAGGGGAACTGGGCGATGTCCTATCCCCCTTTTCAGAGGAGCAGTTCAGCGTGGTGGTACCGTGGCTCGCTTCCGTATCCTCGGCCTATGGACTGCTCGGGGAGGTCCGCAATAGCGCCGAGCGTATCTCAGAGATCGTCAAGGCCGTAAAGACCTATTCCTATCTTGACCAGGCCCCGGTTCAGCAGGTAGACATCCATGAGGGGTTGGAGAGCACCCTTACTATGCTGCGCCACAAACTAAAGCAGGGCGTGACCGTGCATCGCGAGTACGACCCCAACCTGCCTTTGATAGAAGCGTACGGAAGCGAATTGAACCAGGTGTGGACCAACCTCATTGACAATGCCGTATCCGCGATGGGCGGTCAAGGAACACTCTCAATCAAGACCTACACGCAGGTACCCAGTGTAGTGGTGGAGATAGTGGACGACGGGCCGGGCATACCCACCGACGTGCAAAAGCGCATGTACGAGCCATTCTTCACCACTAAGGGGCCGGGAGTCGGTTCAGGGCTGGGGCTGCATATCGTTTACAACATTGTGGTAGACAAACACCGGGGCCAGGTGAATGTAAGCTCCCGGCCAGGCTACACCTGCTTTCAGGTTACCCTGCCGGTGCAACTGCCTCCGCAACCGGCGAGCGAAGCCCAAGCCTGACACCAACGGACGTGGACCCAACGAAGAATAGGAGCTATATAGCTCCTATTATGTCTGTGAGCTTTGAACAGCTTACCTCCCACACCGAAAGTGAAGCTCATGTAGCCCGGAGCCAACAAGAGCACGGCAGCGCCTGCGAACTTCTTGCTTGCAGCTACTGCTATAATGACGATGCTCCGGCCCATTAGGCCCCAGGTCTCCGTTTGCTTCAGGTCTCAGTTCTATATCAGGAAGCTACCATGCATATACCTAATGATCTTCCTACCGGCACGGTGACCTTCCTCTTCACTGATATAGAGGGCAGCACGCAACTCTGGGAGCGTTACCCCAATGAGGCACGCGTAGCCCTCGCCCGCCACGACCAGATTATCGAAGAGATAGTGGACCGGCACGAGGGTAGTCTGGTGCGGCCACGTGGTGAAGGTGACAGCCGCTTCGCCGTCTTCTCCAGGGCTACTGCTGCCCTGGCAGCAGCAGTCTCAATTCAGCAGGCGCTCTATGCTGAGCCATGGCCGGCGCTAATGCCCACGCCATTGCGAGTGAGGCTGGCCCTGCACACGGGAGAGGCCGACCTGCGGGATGGTG
Source organism: Chloroflexota bacterium (assembly GCA_030913985.1). Lineage (GTDB taxonomy): Bacteria > Chloroflexota > Chloroflexia > QHBQ01 > JADMIH01 > JADMIH01. The sequence continues at coordinate 26,160 of JALZHI010000011.1, forward strand.
ACTACTACGGCAGTGCGGTCAACCGCTGTGCTCGCCTGCGTTCTGTGGCTCACGGTGGGCAGACCCTCCTATCCCGGACTACGTACGACCTGGTGAATGAGGTTTTACCGGGCGGTGTAGAATTGCGCGACCTCGGCGAACACCAACTCAAAGACCTGCAACAGCCTGAGCACATTTTCGAACTCGTCGTTCCTGGTTTACCCTCTGATTTCCCACCACTCAAGACACTTGATACCCGACCGAACAACTTACCTACCCAGCGAAGCCCGCTGGTTGGGCGCGAAGCCATACTTGCGACTGTACAACGCCTGTTGCTTAGCGATGGTGTTGGCTTGCTCACGCTGACGGGGCCGGGCGGGATGGGTAAGACCCGACTGGCGTTGCAGATAGCAGCAGAACTGATAGACCAGTTTCAGGACGGAGTCTTCTTCGTCCCGCTTGCTCATATCACCGACCCCGTTCTGGTCGCGCCGGCCATTGCGCAGACGCTGGGGGCAAAGCAGGTGGCGAGCCGCGAGATGGTGGACACGTTAGCAGACTACCTGAGCAACAAGCAACTCCTACTGCTGCTGGATAACTTCGAGCAAATAGTCTCAGCAGCACCCGTGGTTACCAGGCTACTGGCAAAAGCCCCTCGTCTGAAAGTGCTCATCACCAGCCGTGAAGCCCTACATCTACGTGACGAGCAGGAGTTCGTCCTTCCTCCGCTAGGTGTGCCTGACCTGAAAGACTTACCAACTGCCCAGGCACTATCACAGTACGAAGCAGTTGCCCTCTTCACCCAGCGGGCACGGCTTGTCACCCCCGCCTTTGAAGTCACCAGCGATAATGCTCCAGCAGTCGCCGAGATATGCTACCGCCTGGACGGGCTGCCCCTGGCTATCGAGCTGGCTGCGGCGCGCATCCGGCTACTTCCTCCTCAAGCAATGCTCTCACGGCTGGGTAGCAGGCTGCGCCTACTCACCTCCGGGGCGCGGGACCTTCCAGAGAGGCACCAGACGCTGCGGAGCACGATACAGTGGAGCTATGATCTGCTGCAGCCGGGCGAGCAGAGGCTCTTTCGCCGAATGTCGGTGTTCGTGGGCGGGTGCACGTTGGAAGCGATAGAGGCCGTCTGCAATGTCGATGGCACACTTGAGCTAGATGTGCTCGACGGTGTAACCTCACTGGTGGACAAGAGCCTGGTGAGACAGGATACAGGCACAGCCCCACCTGGAATATCAGCAACCGGAGATACAGGACCCGGAGCAGGCAGGAGGTCTGAAACTGAAGACGAGCCGCGCTTTGACATGATGGCGACGATACGGGAGTATGCGATGGAACTCCTGCAGGACACCGACGCTGCGGAGGAGGAACTACGCCAGTGGCACGTGCAATACTTCCTGTCGTTAGCGGAGCATGGCCGGACGGGCATTGAAGGGCAACAACAGGAACTATGGCTGGACCGTCTCGACCTGGAGCATGACAATATCCAAGCTGCAGTCAAGCGGTCTATCGAGGATAACGATGCCGAAGTGGCACTGCGCTTCTGCGGAGCCCTGTGGATATTCTGGCAGATGCGAGGCTATTACAACGAAGGTCACAAGTGGACGGTAACGGCGTTGGACCTTCCAGAAGCCGGAGTGCGCAACCAGGCGAGGGCGAGAGCACTGATTGGTGGGGCGGCGCTCAGCCGCTTCCAACAGGACTGGAATGCTGCGCTTGCTTACAGCGACGAAAGCGTGGCAATCTTCCGAGAGCTCGCACCCCAGGAGCAGCGCGAGCTGGGCCTTGCCTCGGTTGTCTATGGTGCGACACGTGCCTTTGTCGGTGAGCGTGAGGCCGCACGAAAAGCAGTAGAGGAGGGGGTCTCGCTCCTCCGGCAAGCAGGCTATAAGTGGGGTCTTTCCCACGCCCTTCTTATCAGAGGCATTGTGGCTAACGCCGCCGGCGACCGCACGGCTGCGCAAGCAGCGTTTGAGGAAAACGTCGTGCTTGCGAAGGCGGTGGGAAACAAGTGGGGCTTGTCGCAGGTGTTCAACAGCCTGGGAGATATAGCGCGCATCGAAGGCGACTACGCACGAGCCAAGGAACTGTACACGGAGAGCCTGCGCTTGTACCGGCGTCTGCGAATCAGAAGCGATATTCCTGCCTCGCTACATAATTTAGGGCATGTATCCCTGGCACAAGGCGATACTGGTGGGGCTAGAGGCCTGTTCATCGAGGCTCTCCAGCTTCAAATTACTCAGAGGAACAAGGTTGGTATTGCAGAATGCCTGGCGGGGTTGGCTGGACTAGCGGGAGCAGAAGGGCGACCAGAGCGTGCCGCCAGGCTTTTCGGAGCGGCAGAAATTCTTCGCGAGGCGCTCAATGCTCATGTATGGCCGGCGGAACGAGTCGACTACGAGCGCAATCTTGCCGGTGCGCGGGCCCAGATGGAGCCTGAGCCCGCGAAGGTAGCAGCATGGGAGAAGGCATGGCAGGAGGGACGAGCCATGAATATGGAAGAGGCACTGCGGTACGCACTCGAGGAGAGCTAATCTAGACTCATGCGATCTCTTTGTGCAGCAACTGCAACGGTGCGGGATTGTGCTGCTGGCTTTAGCGACTGCTTTGATGTGCAGGACGTGGGCCAGTGCTCTCACAGAGAGCATGCGCATGAGCGCGAAGCAGGTACCAGTTGCGCCATGCGCGTGCGGGCGCTTCTACAGGGAGAACACCAGGATGCGCTCGTTATCGGACAAAGTGCTGTAGTTCTGCCTCAAATAGCTGTGGAACTCATGATAGTAGCTGAGCCACCAGAACGAGGGCCACATGAAGACGATATACTGCGCGCCTTCGTTGCGTAGCCGTTCCAGTTCAGCGATGGCAGTGCCACTATCGGCAGGCAGACCCCAGTAGCGGCCGTCTCGCTCCAGGAACGGCAGGGTGCGCCTGCCCGCCAGCGCCTGCCCGCCGCCCCAGCGCTCTTCGTCCACCAGGATGAAGGTTGCACCAAGGGGGACCAGCCCCTCCACTTCCTTGAGTGCAGCCTGCATTTCATAAAGCCAGGGTACCTCCCTCAGCACCTCGGGGTCGGGCGCGAACCTGGCGCTGCCCTGCACGCCGCACTCATCTACCCGCCCCTGTTTCAGTAGCTCAAGCCTGGCGACGAGTCGCTCAACGGCCTCATCCAGCACGCGGGTAGAGCTGAGTACCGGGTCGTGGCGGGTACTCGCTTCGTAGAGGGACCGGGCGAGGGCTTCACCGGGTGCTGCCCCTGACGGTGGCGAAAACTGGAGAGGGCTGTATTCCATGCCCAGCGAACCGCACCAGTCCCGCCACTTGATACGCCGTATCCGGTCCGACAGCCGCACCGGCAGCCACGGTACCCCCAGGGCATCGGCCACGATGGCCCCGTGCATTGCCTCAGCGATAATCTTGCCGGAGCTTTCGATGGCGTTGAGCACATCCTCTACAGGGCCAGAGGGGTCGATGTAGTTTATGCCTGCGCTAGTGCAGACCACTTCAAGGTCAACACCTACCTCCAGGGCGCGTGCGGGAGTGCGGAAGTGAGGGATGAAGGAGACTTTGTGCCCCCTCTCTACGGGCGCTCTTCTCAGCGTGCGCACCAGGGCGGCCGAGTCGGTGACGGCCAGTTCGGGCGGCAGGCCCAAAGCCCTGGCCGAGAGTGGGCCGCGTACGCAGCACACCTGCCATTCCTCGTTCAGCACAGGCAGAAGCCCGTACCCCACGCCCGTACCGAAAACGATCTTGCGGGGACCTTGCGGTATGCGCCGGTCCAGGATGCTGCCTATGCCGACGAACAGGGTGCTGCCGTCGTCATCCAGCAACTCAGGGATGAGGCGCGGCCACAGCCAGGCGTTGAGGTCATCCCCGAAGTTGCCGTCCGGGTCCTGGTAGTAGAAGAGCCTCACTTGCGGCCCTTTCCGGTCATGTAGATGTGCCTGGCTTCCTTGTACAGCCCCTCAAGCTGGCGGCTCAGCAAAGCGATATCGAAGTGCTCCTCCACGTGCCTCCGCCCCGCGCGGCCCCACTCGGCCCAACGGTGGGGGTGCTCGATCATATACTCCAGCCGCTCGGCTATGTCCGGGGCGCTGCGCTCGGGCACCAGGAATCCCGATTGGCCCGGCAGCATGCCCTCTGGGAAGCCGTTATGATCGGTGGCTAGCACGGGTATGCCGCAGGCCTGGGCCTCCTGCAACACCAGGCCCTGCCCCTCAACGTCGCCGTTTGCTGAGGTAACGCTCGGGGCGACGAAGATGTGTGCCTCATCGAGCCTGCGCCGCACAAACTCACGCCCTGCTGCGCCGTAGAACCTCACGGTTCCCTCCAACCCGAGCGAGGTTACCAGCGCGTCCAGGCGCGAACGAAGCGGCCCATCGCCCACTATGCCGTACTGCACCTGCGGGTGCCTGGCGCGTACCTGCGTCATAGCCCTGATGCTATACTCGAAACCTTTCTTCTCCACCAGCCTGCCTACGCTCAAGATGCGCACGCAACCATCGTCCGGCGCGGAACGCTCCCTAAAAGTAAACTTACCCAGGTCCAGGCCCATCCTGAGCACGCGAATCTTGTGCGGGGGACATCCAAGCGCCTCCAGACGCTGCTTCGTATAGTGGCTGTTGGCCGTCACGAGAGTGGCCGCATGGAACAGCCGCTCGTACACACCGGCCCCTTTCTCCCTGGGCCAGGCCGACACGTCATAACCGTGGAAGCTGGCGATTAGCGGCACCTGCCAGAGGCGTGGGACGAAGCGCACTTTATCGGCTACGGGGCCGAAATGAGCCTGCGCCACGTCGTACTCGCCGCGGCCCCCGAGAAGCTCCGAGACGCGGTACATGGCCGACAGGCTCCTGGCAGCGTAGCCGTACTCCCGCGGATTGAGTGTGCTCAGCGTGACCCTGGGCGCGGCTGCGAAGGTCCGTGCGAGACGGGGTAGTGCGTGCAGGAGTCGCCTCAAGTTGGGTATGGGCTGCGAAGCCCCCGGCAGCCAGGTCTGGCCCGAGGGAGGAAGAACAGGCATTTCCCAGTAACCGGACGCACGGGGAATGGACATGTATGTGGTGTGCCCCAGCAGGTTGTGCGCGGCGACCTCCGGCTGCAAGGGCACGCCCGATTCAGGTCGCCCCTGAGCGTAGATGTGCACCTTGTGCCCCAGTTCCATCAAGCCGACTATCTGCCTGGTGATGAACGTCTCCGACAGGGCGGGGAAGACATCTGTAAAGACCGCGACGCGCATAATGAGGCTCAGCTTTCGGGATATTGCGAGAGGTGAGGCGCGACCAGGAGAACATTCAAAGCAGTTGCTCCCCAATCTGCAATTCGTTGCGGTTTTCGATGGTCCTGCCTCAGTTTATCGCACCTGACAGCAGGTCGGACAGCACGTGCTCAGCGGCGAAGCAGGTTTCGGCTATCTGCCTGGCCGCGCGCCTGTGTCGCTCGTAATCGGAGTTGATACGGTCCACCCCCGCCGCGGCCTCTTCGAGCGAGCGGAAGGTGACTATACCTTCGCCTGTGGGCAGCAGGTCCTCGATGCCCGTGCTCTGCACCAGCACCGGCCTGCCGGACGCCAGGTAACATACGCTGCGGTCGCTGAACCAGCGTGTGCGCATCTCCACGTACAGGTGCTTTGCTACCCCGAACTCCGCTCGCGAGCTTTGGATGAATCGCTGGTACCGCTGGGGCGTCAGGGACTCGACCTCGCCCGACACCGCGTCCCAGCCATGCTCGGCCAGGCTCTCCAGGTCGGCTCCGAGGGCTGCCACGCGAAATGGCTGCCTGGTGAGGCTCGGTAGGTCTATGTAGTGGGGGAACTCGCGGTCGCGCTGGCCGTACTTCACTCCGTTGTACTCGGCATCCCTGAAGCCACGCCACCGGATGACGGTGGTAAAGTGAGTAGCGTCTGCTCCTTCAGCCACGGGCCAATAGGCCAGGGCCAGGGGCGGCACCGTCTTTATCCAGTCTCTGCCCGCAGTAGGCATAAGGCAGTCGGGTCTGCCGATGCCCTGCCCGTAGGTGAAGAGTCGCTCGCACCGGTCTACGGTCGAGGTGAGAGCGAGGTCGCCGTTCAGCAGGCTGACTTGCGTGAAGCCAGGGTCCACGTCTATAAACGCCCGGCGGCGTGGCAGGTCGTATTCCTTTCGCCAGACAGTCAGCGGCACGGCCCTCACCAGCAGGAGATCGGCCCCGCTGCATAGCTGCTCGAACTGCTCCACGGCCATGCCGCGCGCCTCGCTCCCGGCGCGGTATATCCACCTGTCGTTGAAGCCGATCAGTGACAGGCAGCTATTTACGTAGGCGGCCGGGTAGTCGAGGTCGGTGGTGAGCTGCTGCTCCTCCCAGTGGTAGACCCACGATTCTTCCCCGCAGTCCTCCAGGTAGTAAACCTCGTGGCCGAGGTCACGCAACCCGGCCAGGTACTGCATGTACACCCAGGCTTGCCCGCCCACGTAGGAGCGCCCTATCGCGCCGGACACGATTATGCGCATGGCTGCCGCTCCCCTTCCAACGCGCCTGCGGCCATCGCTCGGTACAGGTCAAGGTACTTACTCGCGACGTGCTGTATGCCGAACCTGGCGGTTGCGCGCTCCCGGACCCTGACCCGGTCCAGCGACATGGCCTGCACTACGCAGCCGGGCAAGGCCCCCTCATCGTCTGCGAGGTAGCCGGTGACCCCAGGCTCCACAATCTCAGGCAGTGCGCCGTTGGGCAGGGCCACCACGGGCGTACCACAGGCCATCGCTTCGATGCTCACCATACCGAAAGGCTCGGCCTGGCGGAAGGGCAAGAGCATGCACGCGGCCTCGCCCATCAACAGGCACTTGGCCTCGTGATTGACCACCCCCACGTACCGTATCTGCCCATCCAGGCGCGGCTCGATACTGCGCTTGAAGAAGTCCCTATCGATCACAGGCCCGGCCAGCGTGAGTTGACGCCCGAGGGCACGGGCAACGTCAATCGCGATGTCGGGACCTTTCGCCTCCTCAATGCGCCCAACGAAGAGTAAGCCGTCGCCCGGACGGCTGTTAAAGGGAAAGCCCGAGGTGTCGATGCCATTGTGCATGACGCGGCAACACCTGGCACCTGCCTCCCGAAGCCGTTGCGCCTGGAACTCGCTCACTGCGGCCAATTGTATGTCCGGGTGCTGCCCCACGAACCAACGCAGGTCTGCGTACACAGGGCTATGGACTGTATGCAGCACGCGCCGACCCCCCTCAGCATGCGCGGAGAGCACGTAGCCGCCGGGGCCAACGTGGGAGTGCACCACGTCGAAACCGCTAGCCATGCCGTATGCCAGGCGCAACTGGTGTTGCTCATAGTAGACGTATTCGCCCGCGCGACCTTCGAGCATCAGGCTATACAGGTTGCGCCCCACAACGGGCACCACGTCTCCAGCCACACGGGAGTCGCCGCTGGCGAGCAGGGTCACCGAGCAACCTTCCCTCTCCAGGGCCTCTATGAGAGAGTACAGGAAAGTCTCGATGCCTCCCTGCGCATCTCTGGAGACCGGGTACCATAGCGGGGCCAGCATGAGCACTCTCATACAGCCTGCACCTTCCGCGCATGTCTCTTGTTCTGTGTGGCGCGCTCAAGCAGCGGAGGCAGCACCACTTCCGGTGCGAAATAGGCGACAGCGAGTTCGCGCGCGGCATTTGCGTGGTGGGGATAGTGAGCGGTCACGTTCTCCAGGCCGTCCTGGGCCTCCTGGAACGTCCTGAACGCGACCAGGCCGCTACCTGACGGCAAGTATACGCTGAAGCCGGTGTCCTGCACCACAGCGGGGCGTCCCGACGCCAGGTAGCAGGCCGTGCGGTCGCTGAACCACCCGCTATTGGTTGCAACGTACGTGTGCTTGGCTACGCTAAACTCCCCTAGAGAGGAGGCGATATAGTCGCGGTAGGCGCTGGGGTTGTGCGACACCTCGAAAGCGGCACGGCACACCCAGCCGTGCGCCTCCAGGAAGGAGCGTGGGCCGTTCACCGCAAGCTCCAGGGGCGTGCTCACGTGTCGGGGTAGATCGAGGAATCGCAGCAGCTCCTGGTCCTTGTTGCCGCCGATCTCCTTGAAGCTGGCTATCCTCCAGGTCATCACCGTGGTGAAAGCATCACGCGGCGTTTCGTTCGTGGGCCGCCACCAGTCAACCAACACGGGCTGCCAGGTATGCTCCCAGTCGAGGCCGAGCGCAGGCACGAGGGAGGCAGGCGTGCCGATGTTGCGGCCAAACGTAAACAGCGAGCCGTAGCGCGAAAGGAAGTCCAGCCGCTCTGGTCGCCGCGCGGCGTCTAGCTGGGTGAAGCCGGGGTCGGTGTCTATGTACGCCGAGTGCGGGATCGAGGCGTACTCATCGCGCCAGAAGGCGCAGCCGCCCGAAAGATTGATGAAGAGGTCCGCGCCTGCGCATACGTCCAGCCACTGTTCCCTCGTGTGGCCGTGGTAGCGCTGCCGCCAATCCACATAGCACCAGCGATCTTCCAGGCCGTAAGGTTGCAGGCAATCGCGGATGAAGTTGACCGCGTAGCGGGGGTCTTTCGACAGGGTGTTCTCCACCGGGTCGAAGTTGCACTCGCCCATGTCCTCCAGGTACCACACCTTGTGCTCCAGGCGCATCAACCCCAGCAGATACATGAGCGAGCACCAGACCACGCCCCCGTAAGGGTAGCGCCCCATGACCCCCGCCACGATGATGTTCATCCCGCCTCCGGCATAGCCCCAACTCCGTCGTCGCCATGTTGCGCGGCGTACAGCCTGGCATACGCTCCGCCTCTAGCGATAAGCTCCTGGTGGGTACCTTGCTCCACTATCAGGCCGCCCTGCATAACGGCGATGCGGCCAGCGAGGGCTGCGGTAGAGAGCCTATGCGTGATCATGAGGGTAGTCCTTCCGTGCACCAGGCTGCGCAGGGCGCTGAGGATCTCGTGCTCGGTCTGGGCATCTATGGCGCTGGTCGGCTCATCGAGGATAAGGATAGGGGCGTCTTTGAGCAAGGCCCTGGCTATGGAGATGCGCTGGCGCTCGCCTCCCGAGAGAGTCGCCCCTCGCTCTCCGACCACGGTGTCGTATCCCTCCGGCAGGCGCTCGATGAAGCTATCGGCATTCGCGGACATGGCCGCCGCCCTTATCTCCTCCAGGGAAGCCTCGGGGCGGCCGTAAGCGATGTTCTCGGCCACCGTAATGGGCAGCAGCACGGGTTCCTGGCCCACCAGGGCCACCTGCTCGCGCAGGCTGCGCAGGGTCACTCGGCGTATGTCGTGGCCGTCTATGCGGACGCTGCCCGTCCACGGGTCCGCGAAACGGGCCACCATGCCCGCCAGCGTGCTCTTGCCCGCACCCGTCGTGCCCACGAGGGCCACCGTCTCTCCCGGCTGCACGTCCAGCGACACACCTTTCAGGACGGGACTGCCTTTGACGTAGCCGTAAGTGACGTTGTCGAGCGCCACGTGGCCCCGCACCCGTGGCAAGGGACGGGCACCGGGCCTGTCCTTCACCTCCTGCTCGGTGCTGAGGATTTCGATCACCCGGCGGGCGCTGCCCATGGCGCTCTGCACGGTCGAAGAGGTATACATGAGCGAGGAGATAGGTGCGTAGAGCGAAGCCAGGTAAGACAGGAAGACTATGATGCTGCCCACCGTAAGACTGCCGTCGAGGGCGTGCTGAGCGCCTACGTAAATCAGGAGGGCGGTGCCGAGGGCGGTCACCAGCCCCGACAGCACCTTGAACTGCAACTGCACGCGAGTTGTGCGCAGAGTGGTATCCAGCACCTGGTCGGTGGTAGCCCGCAGGCGCAGGTCAGCCCGGTCCTCCGCCGCGTATGCCTGCACCACCGGCAAGGCACCCAGGGTCTCCTCCACGTCGGTGTACATGCGGCCCTCGGTCTCCTGCTGTGCGTAGCTATGCCGCATCATCGGTTCGGCGTACAACTTCAACACCAGCGCGAGCGCAGGTACCACCAGGAGGGCCAGCATGGTTAGCAGGGGGTCCAGGCTCCACATGATGCCGAACACCGCGCACAGGCTGAACACCGCCGACAGGGTCGGTATGAGTGCGTCCTTGACGATGATGGCTATACTATCGCTGTCGGAGGTGACCCGGTGTATCGAGTCGCCCAGGGGCTTGCGGCTATGGAAGCGCAGCGACAATCGCTGAAGGTGGCGGAACAGGTCGGCGGCCAAATCGTACTTGAGGCGCTGCCCGAAACCAATGTTGATGTAGGCACGCGCCAGGTTCAAGAGCCAGCCCGCGAAGAAGATTACCAGGGTGGCACCAACCGTCCAGGTCAACAGCCCTCCGGGGTCGGAGGCCCCTGGCAGCACTCCGGTGACGGCGCGGACGGCGGGATCGAGCGGCCTGCCCTGTAGCACGTTGTCCACCAGCACCTTCATCGGCCAGGGCTTGACGACGCTGATGCCGACCCCCAGCAGCACGGTGGCGAGCATAGCCAGCATACCCTGCCAGCGCCGGGAGGCGTACCTGAGCATCCACAGGCACACCCTCAGGGTGCCCGCGGAGTGGCTAGCCGGCTGCACTCTTACTGCTTCCAAAGCGCAACGCCTCCACTGCGGGCCTGGACCCCGACTGCAGGTTGTACATCCTGCTGTACAGGCCCTTCCGGGCCATCAACTCGTCATGAGTGCCCTCTTCCACCAGCCTACCTTTGTGTAGCACTATAGTCCTGTCCGCCGCACGGGCCGCGGACAGACGGTGCGTGATGATAAGGGTTGTCTTGCCCTCCCGCAGCTCCCGCAAATGCTCCAGCATACGCTGCTCTGTGCGGGCGTCGAGGGCGCTGGTCGGCTCGTCGAGGATCAGTATGGGCGCGTCCTTGAGCAGCGCCCTGGCTATAGAGATGCGCTGGCGCTCGCCCCCCGAGAGGGTTGCCCCACGCTCCCCTATTTGGGTGTCGTAACCCTCCGGCAGCCTCTCGATGAAGCTATCGGCGTTCGCCTCCTCGGCTGCGGCTTTGACTTCGGACGGGTCAGCCGACGGACGGCTGTAGGCTATGTTCTCAGCGATGGTGCCCGACAGGAGGAAAGGCTCCTGCAATATGATAGCTACGGCGTCCCGAAGGCTCCGCAGGTTGACCTCGCGCACGTCCTGGCCGTCCACCTCCACACGTCCCTGCTGCGGGTCGTACAGGCGCGAGATAAGCCCCGCCAGGGTGCTCTTCCCCGCCCCGGACTGCCCCACCACGGCTACCATCTGACCAGGCTCGATCTCCAGAGACAAGTCTCGGAGCACAGGCCGCTTTGGGTCGTACCCAAAGCTGACGTTGACCAACCGTATATGCCCCCGTACGTTGGCAATCTCTGGAGCGCCCGGTTTGTCTCGCACCTCGTAATTCGTGGCTAGCACTTCCGAGACGCGTTCGGCGCTGCCCGTGGCTTCCTGCATGGTCCTGTTGATCCCAGCGAACGTCTTGAGTTGGGCTTGCAGCACGCCCAGGTAGGCAACGAACACGAGTAGCTCGCCCACGGTAAGTCTGCCGCCCAGCACCTGCCCGGCGCCCACCCACAGCACGAGCGCCACCCCGATTGCCGCGGGGAGGCCGGACCCCAGGTTGTACAGGCTCGACATGAGGGCGCTTTGCTGTTGGACGTGGATGGTCTTGCGGGCGTACTCCTTGAAGCGTCTTTGCTCTTGGTCCTCCCGCGTGAAGGCCTGCACCACCGAGATGCTGCCCAGGATGCGCTGCACGTGGGCCTGCATACGGCTTTCGGTCTGTCGCCGCGCCCTGCTCAGGGCCTTGATGCGACCCGAAAGCAGCAGGGATGATACGGCCATGAAAGGGGTCACCGCCACCGCCAGCACGGTCAGGGTCAGATTCATCGGCAGCATTATGGCTATGACGACTACGGTTGTGATGGTGGCCTGGGCGGGCGCGAGCAGCAACCTATCGGCAGCCGTATTCACCACCCAGGCATCGCTGGTGACGCGGCTCAGGGAATCGCCCACCGGCACGCGGCTGTGGAACACCAGCGAACGCCGCTGGATGCGCGCAAACAGGGTGCGGGCCAGCGTGTATACCATACCTTGCCCGGCGCGCACCCACTTGAGCGTAAGCAGAGCATCGAGCGCGCTGGACGCCAGGAACACCAGTATTCCGGCCGCCACCACCCACCATAGTAATCCCTCCCTGTCAGTAGCCCCCGGCAGTTGGGCCGCCAGGTCACCCACGGGTCCCTGCAAGGCCTGGCCGCCGAGCACGTTATCTACCAGCACCTTCATGGGCCAGGGTTCCAGCAGCGTGAATGCGGTGCTCAATGTAGTCAATACTACGATGAACAGCCAGGCTCTCCAATAAGGGCGGGCGTAGCTCAGCAGCATACGGTAGGGGCGGGGCCGCCGCGCCCTCCCGGCCCGGTCCAGGTGGGTGCCCGGTGATGATCTCACCGCCGTACGAAGAGTCTCCACTCCCGAGGCGCAGTCGTACAGGACGCGCGCCCCGAGAAGCACAAGCATGGTGGTCAGTCCGGCGAAGGCAATCCACGCACCGCTTAGGGCCGAGCCGGCGCACAGGAGAGATAAAAGCAACAACGGCCATAAGCCAAGGCGTCCAATTCGGGGCCAGATGCGGAACCTTGCCAGTTGTTGGCCGCTGCCATGCTCCTCTATAGCCATGAGCAGGCGGGCCGAGCCGGTGAGACCTCCCTGGGCTTTCAGGTCCCAGTTGTCGTAGTCGCCGCCTCGCTGCACGGTGCCACCGCGCTCCTTGATATCAGCTTCGATCCATTCCAGCCACGCTTCGGGCGGCTGCCAGGTCTCGCGCCATATAGACAGGCGGCGCACCCTGGGGATTGATAGACCTACCTTCACGGCCCCAGGGTTGCGCCAGGGGGTGAGGCCATAGCCCACACGTCCAACCAGGCGAGCCAGCGGCTGAAGCAGGTGGAGCATGAAGGTCACGGCACGCATAGAGGAGTAACGCCCCACCGGCTGCCTGCCATGCGCATCGCGAGGAACGCTAGCCCTCATGCCTGCCAGGCCGGCCAGAGCCAGGGGCGCTGCCACGGCAGCAAGGAAGAGCGGGACGGCCAGCACGAGTGGCGACCAGAACATGCTCAGCACCACAAGGATGGCAAGTAGTCCAATCACAGGGTACCACTCGGGCATCGAGGGCAGCGCAAGCAGGCTATTTGCGCCTCGATCGTACAGACGCTGGAAGGGGGCGCTGCCCCATACTCCCTGGTAGACCCTCGAATGCTGCCACCCCAGCAGCGGTGCCAGGCCCCCGTATAACCGGCCCGCCCAGGTCACGTGTCCCGCAGCGTTGTATTTCTCCGGCCACTTCCTCTCCAGGAGCGCTTCCGCACGGCCGTAGCCTACCTGCTGCCGCCAGTAACCCTTCACTGTGCTACGCCGGTGGTGCCACACCACGGCCGCCGGATTGAAGCCGATCTTCCACCCGCACGCTTGCAGCCGCCAGCAGACATCCACGTCATCGCCGGCGGCGCGATACGTGGGGTCGAACCCGCCTATGGCCTCCAGCGCAGCCTTGCGAATTGCCATATTGCAGCCGGGTATATGCTCTGCCTCGCGGTCGTTCAGCAGCACGTGCACCGGCCCGCCGGGCGAATTCTCTACCGCGCACGACACGATGCCACTGCGGAGAGGTAGGAGGTTAGGCCCGCCCACGGCGGCATACTCGCCAGACAGGAAGGTGTATGCCAGGTACTGTAGCCAGTGGGGGTCGGGCCGGGCATCGTCGTCTGTGTAAGCCACTATCTCGCCCGTGGCGGCGGCCAGGCCGGTGTTGCGCGCGCTACTCAACCCCTGGCTGGGCGTGCTGATGACCCGAAAACCGTACTCGCGAGCTATGTGCGGCGTACCGTCGGTCGAGCCGTCGTCCACCACGATAACCTCAAAGTTGGGGTACTCAAGCTGCAACAGGCCCTCGCAACAGTCGCGCAGGGTACGCGCGCCGTTGTAGCTGCACACCACCACCGAGATGCGCGGCCACTCTATCCTGCCATCGCAAGGAAATGGCACCTGCCCGAACGCTTCTCGTACCGCGGTCAGCGCGGGTTTCGGACGCCTTTCCCGGTCCACCAACCCGAAGTCCCAGTCTTCAACTTCGTTGCCGCCCCGGTACCACTCGTCCGTCCAGGAGAATACAAATCCCCCCGCACAACCCTCCGCGAATACCGTGGCGACCTGCCAGCTAAGGACAGCAGCCTGTTGCGCCAGGCCGTTACGCCTGCTGTCCAGTCCTATCTCGGCCATGACCAGGGGCCTGTCGCCTGCCAGGTTCTGGAGGCGCGCAAGGTAAGCTTGCAGCCGGTCGGGCGTTTCCAGGTAGACGTTGAAGGCTACGAAGTCCAGGAAGGAGAGGTCGAGGTACTCGGTGGTGGGAAAGTTCACGTAGGTGACGAGAGCCTCCGGGTCTGCCGCTTTGGCTGCCCGGTAGAGCCTCTTGAGAAACGCCTCCACGCGCGTCCTGCCGTACCAGCGGACGATGGAGGCTGGGATCTCGTTACCTATTGCATAGCAGAGTACGGCCGGGTGACCCGCGCAGGCGCGGACCCCTTCCACGACTCGCCTCTCTATATCTGCCCTGCCCTTCCTGCTGTCCAGGAACGCGATATGCTGCTCCCAGGGCAGTCCGATCATGACGTAGAGGCCATGTTGGGAGGCGTGGTCCAGGAGCCAGGGGGGAGGCACGGTGTAGAGGCGCACGGCATTGATGCCGTTGCTCGACATCGCGGCGAAGTCCATATCCACGCGGTCCAGCGGGCCATATTCGCTGCCATCAGCGCCGGGCCGGAACGTGCCGTAGGTGACGCCGCGCAGGTAAAGCTTCTGCTGGCCTGCGTAGAAGAACTTGCCTTCTACACGGGGTCTGGGAGGGGGTTGTATGGGTGCGATTCCCGCCGGCGGCAGGACTGGTAGAGGCTCAGTAATACGGGTCATGGGCGCTGCAGTCAAACGCGGACACCACGTTCTGGGAACATGACATACGCCTCACGTTAGTTGAGGGAAAATAAGTTAGTACGTTTGCGCGCCCACGAGCAGTTTTCTGCTTGATGGAGAGGGTGCCAAGCACTTTTTATGCCATAATATAATCTCGGGGAGAGAGGGTCCTAGTTCCCGCACACTCTTCGTGAGTGGCTTACAGGACAGGGCAACAGGCCCCTATGGACCTACCATGAACAATTACTGGGCCTCTGTTGGGTCAGGCACAACTCTCCCCAGTCAAAAACCGGAAGTTAGAGCTTCTTGCTGAGGGTAAATAAAGCTAAGGCCGCGCCCCAGTGTATCCCCATGTTTAAGACGTGCAGGTTCTCGAAGAAGTTGTGGAACATGAACGTTACCAGAATGCCCAAGGCCCCTATGACCACCGCTTCACCGTAAGTGTCTCCCGCCGCGCGTGCGCTGAGTAGCGCACGCACTCCAACTACCAGGGCGGTAATCAGCATCGCTACGTAGAACGTGGTGCCCACAAGCCCCGTTTCAGCGAGCGTATGGAGGTAATAGTTGTGGGCGTGACCCGACGAATAGGGCCAGCCCTGCACCCCAAACCTCACAAAGAGGACGTTGTAATTGCCTATGCCTACGCCGACCCAGGGACTCTCCAAGAACATATTACCCGCGGTTTGCCAGTGGACCATCCGCGATACGACGTTGTAGTTGTCCGGTGTGGGCACAACCCCTCTTGGATCGAAGATAGTTAGCTGGCCGACCAACTGCCCGAAGCGGTCCGTCACGGGCGTGGGCAGCGCGCCCGCCACCCCCAGCACCAGCAGGGCAACACTCACAGCCAAGAGCACGCCCAGGGCGGCAGATGCGCGCCTGCCGAGCGCCAGGCCCATAGCCAGCAGGCCGAAGGTCAACCCGACCCAGGCCCCTCTCGATAGCGTAGTAAGCAACGTCCAGAACAGAGTGGCCGTTACCAGCGTCATGCCTATGGGTGCTTTTAACCTGTCAACAGACACAAACGAAAGCCTGTCCTGGTACGGCGCTACTTTGCGAGCCGAAGCCCACTTGCCCCACTGGTACACGACCAGGGCCAGCGCGAGGGGCAAGCTCATGTTGAGGTAGCCCGCGAAGGAGTTAGGCATGCCTATAGTGCCGTAGGCGCGGGTGAGGCCGCCCGCCACGTTGAAACTCACAGGGCCGATACCACCGTAGGCCTGTACTAACCCAAGCGCCGCCTCGAACACACCCGCTACCAGCATGACCACTATCAGCCCGTTCATCTCCTTGCGCGTCTGCACCGAGTTGACGATAAGGATAAAGGCCACAAGGGTCACCCCCCACCGGCCTAGTTCGGTGAGGCTCTCCGAAATAGAGGACGCGGCTCCCAGGCTAGGCAGGGTGGCTATCAAATAGAAGATAACGGCCACACCAATAGGTGTGAGTTGGAACCGCCGGTCGTCACGCAACGCCAGCCACATCCACCATATACCCAGCGTCACCACGAACACCACCCTGGTGGCCGTAATACTGCCCACGGTAACGACATCCTGCGCCGGGACGCTGAGGACGAGCGCGTATACAGCCCACACCGGCCGCCGCAAGAACAGCACAAGGCCCACGACACCCGCCACAACACCAAGCACAACCAAAGGCGGCAGCAGATTGACCGCCAGGGCCACAACCAGGGCAAACAACCCAACCGAGGCAGTTCTGAATCTTGGGTTGTCGGTTATCAGGTGCAAGTGTATGCCCCGCATGATTCAAGGCTCGAATCTATCTCAAAAACAACATTGTCGAACATCGGCACCAAAGTCTCTTCTTTGTCATTTCGAACGCAATGAGAAATCTCGTCCCACACCACCCAAATAACCCCTTTCTATAGCATAGAGTCTCCTAAGTAAAGAGCCACACCTGCATAGCGGACGAGATTTCTCACCGCGTTCGAAATGACAAGGTGGTGCTATGTGCTCATATTCCATTCTGTCATTTTCGAGATAAATTCTAGACATTCAACATTCATAGTTGCTTAAGGGTGAAGAGCCAGAACCTACGACCCGTTCGAGCGTTAGAAAGTTAGACTCAACCAGAATATCATGGTTACGTGCATGAGGGAATAGGAATTATCCAGAATTCTAAAGGCTCAGCCTCTTGTGTATCAAAGAAGACCGCTGGATACAAGCAGCATCGTCAGGCTGTGCCACCGGATAAATGTCCGCTGTGCGCACGGGTGAGGGATGTGTAGAGGGCAGAGTATTTTGCTGATAGCATGGACCACTATAAGTAGAGTATGGCGGTACTTGTGGAGCCTCGTTGCTTGTGCTAAACTACAGTCGATTTGTAAGTCCTGTCGCGGGTAGACGCAAAGGTCAGTTCTCTTATGGACTGGTGGAGATTGAGCATGGACGGAAAGCGTGGTTACGAAATCTGCAAGCGCCTGTTCGACCTGTTTTGCGCTTCTATCGCGCTGCTAGTACTCTCACCTTTGCTGTTAGCTATCGCCATACTCGTAAAGCTCGACTCGCCGGGGCCGGTGCTCTATCGAGCGTTACGAGCCGGGCGGTACAACGTGCCTTTTCACATGCTGAAGTTTCGCAGCATGGTTGTGGGCGCGGACACTATGGGCGGGCTATCGGTCGGACGGAATGACCCGCGCGTGACCAGGGTAGGTAGGTTCTTGCGCAAGTACAAGCTAGACGAGCTTCCGCAATTGCTCAACGTACTGAAAGGGGAGATGAGCCTGGTTGGGCCGAGGCCGGAGTTCCTCCAGTACACGCAGCAATACGAGGGCGAAGAGTTGTTGATTCTGGCCGTGCCGGTAGGTATTACCGACTACGCATCGGTCGCGTTCATGCGTATGGAGGAGTTCCTTGGCAACGGAGACCCCGACCGAGCGTACGAGGAGCAAATACGCCCCGTGAAAAACGCGCTACGGGTGCGGTACGCGCGAGAGCAGAGCTTCTGGGGTGACTTGGTGATATTGTTCAGGACGTTGCGCTGCCTGGTGGGAGATTGGGATGGCGGACACGAGCTTGCCGGTGAATGGCATCTCAGTAGACGTTGAGGACTGGTTTCAGGCCTTCGACGAGTGCCCCTTGCCAACCTGGGAGCGGCATGAGCACCGGCTGACGCGCAGCCTGGAGCGCACCCTGCAATTGTTCGAGGAGCAGGGGGTTAAGGCCACCTTCTTCGTGCTCGGATATAACGCCGAGCGTTACCCCCACCTGGTGAGCATGATACGGGGGAGCGGCCACGAACTGGGCACGCACGGGTATTCCCACAGGCTAATCTATACTCAGACCCCTGGTGAGTTCCGGGAGGAGATGAAGCGGGCCATCGGGGTAGTAGAGGAGATAAGCGGGGAGCGAGTGATAGGACACAGGGCGGCGGCATTCTCCATCACGCCACGCTCGATATGGGCCCTTGACGTGCTGCTTGAGCTTGGCATACGCTACGACAGCAGCATCTTCCCGGTGCGCCATTACAGATACGGTTGGCCGGGTGCCCCGGAAGGTTTCTGCCGGATCAAGAGAGAGAGTGGCTCGATAGTGGAGCTGCCGCTGCCTACCTGGCGATTTGGCAAGTTACGGCTGCCCGTTGGCGGGGGAGCTTACCAGCGGATATTCCCGGAGTTCTATATTTACGCGGCATTGCGGCGGATCAACCGGGGCGGCCAGCGGTTTGTGCTGTACATGCACCCGTGGGAGCTTGACCCAGCGCAGCCTCGCGCCGCCGTACAACGACACGTAGCCTGGTCGCACTACGCCAACCTCAAGAACGGGTGGGCGCGCTACGCCCGGATGTTGCGGGAGTTCAGGTTCGCGCCCTTGCGCGAGCTTGCTGAAGGACCATATGCCGACGCGCTGCCAGAAGTGACGCTGGACTGAGCGCGCACCATTATGCGGATAGCCATAGACTACACAACCGGTATATACCCCGGCGCGGGAGTAGCGCGCTATACGCGCCAGTTGATGGCGTCACTTGCGGGCATCGACTCGCGCAACAACTATAAGCTGTTCTACGCCGCCATTGGGCTACCCGGCTCGACGGCGGAGAGGGCGCAGGCCGCCATGCTGTTTGGCGAGCGCCCAAACTTCAGAGCGGTGCCGGTGCCGATGTCGGTCCGCGTTATGTCGCGTCTGTGGCAGCGGTGGCAGGTGCCCCTGCCGTTGGAGCTTTTCACGGGTCGCTGCGACGTGGTGCATTCCCCCGACTTCATATCGCCTCCCCACCGCTACGGGGCCGACGTTATCACGGTGCACGACCTTTCCTTCCTAGTTACCCCTGAATGCGCCGAGCCGACGCTGGCTTCCTTCCTGGGCAAAGCAGTGCCTGAGGCTGCGCGCCGCGCCGACCATATCATAGCGGTTTCCAAGCAGACCAAACGCGACCTGACGCAACTCCTCTCGGTGCCGCCCGAGCGAGTGACTGTGGCTTACAATGGTGTGGACGCCAGGTTCCGCCCGATGCGTGGCGACCCAGCGGTAGACATCCTTCGCCAGAAGCTGGGGCTTCCCGAACGCTTCATCTTGCACGTAGGCACGCTGGAACCGCGCAAGAACCTGGCGAGGCTGATAGATGCATACGGTTTGCTGGTGGGGGTAGGTCCATCGGCTGCGCCCAATCCACGCCGCACCCCACTTCGAGACGTGGCGCTCGTGCTGGCGGGCCGCCGGGGCTGGCTCTACGAACCGATTTACAAAGCGGCGGAGCGGGTCAACAACGAGGGTGGCAACGTGGTCTTTCTCGACTTCGTCCGGGACGACCACCTACCGCTGCTATACAACATGGCGGAGGTCTTCGCCTACCCCAGCCTCTACGAGGGCTTCGGCCTGCCCGCCGCGGAGGCGCTGGCGTGTGGTGTGCCGACGCTGGTATCCACGGACGGCGCGCTCAAGGAAGTGACGGACGAAGCTGCGTTGGCCGCCGACCCCAGGTCCATCGAGGAGATAGCCTCCAATCTGCAGCGCCTGCTGACTGATGAGGCCCTGCGCGAAGAACTGGCCCAGGCAGGCCCGAGACAGGTAGCGCGGTTCACCTGGGAAGCGGCAGCCCGCACCGTTCTAAGCGTATATGAGGGCCTTGGAAAGCTTAGTCGGTCCGAGTCCGGCCCGCCCTCAGGCATAATCTAAACATCTAATACAAGACATCTCTCCATAAGTGGTATGGAGAGATGTCTTGTATTAGATGCTAAGTTGGTAGGTTGGCGAAGCTCAGGACTGGGCGCGTGTCTGTGTCAGGCGTACTCCCAGGAGTACCATGTAAACGGCTGCCAGCACCAGGCCCAGGAGTATTGCGTCACTCGCAGCGGCACCCGTGCGGGGCATCCCGACCGGAGCAAGCGCCAGGCCCTCCAGGATAGGAATGTCGCCATAGGCCACTACGTTCCCGGACTGGCTGATGGTTATGATGTGCTCGCCGTCAGCCAAGCCTGCTAGAGGTATGATCTCGGTCCCTCTGAAGAGCACCTTGCCGGTTGCCGTCCCGGTGCCTGAAGCATCTACCGTCAGCTCGGGCAGCGCGGCGGCGCTAGCGCCAGGTGCCGTGCGGGTACCCGCGTTCAAGGTCGCTTGGGCGGGTGTGCCCGGAGTCAGCCCCGTCACGTGGAGCGAGATAGTGGTGCCACCCTCCACGCCCGTGCCACTCAGGATGGCCGCGCCCTTCACCTTGGAGCCGTTCGCAGGCTCGAACCGCACGACAGCCACCGACTGGCCCAGACCCGCATCGCTGTCATCTGGAGCGAAGGGCAGGGTTGGCACAGCCGGGCTGTAGGGCAGCCGGGCGAGGCTCTCCGCGCTTGGCGCGAGGCTGATTAGCTTGGCGAGGCTCTGCATAGTCGGGGCGATGGTGATCGACTTGAACCTGTGGTTCTCGGTGGTCGCTGAGACGCTGAACTCGCGGTAGTCCACGTTCACGTCCTTCAGGAAGCCTGCGGTCTCCCTCCAGGTCCAGGTAGCGGTAGTCGCGCCTATCTGTAGCGACCTATCGACTATCTCCAGGTGGATGTCGGTCGGCACGTCCGGCTGGTCGGGGCGCTGCCTGTCCGCGTATTCGGCGGCGGTCAGAGTCCGGTTGGCGGTATCGAAGACCGAGATATCGAAAATGACGCTGCCACCCTTCACAAAGTGGTCGAGCACGGCAGCGGCGTCCTTGTTGTTGATGGCCTCCGTCAGGGTAAGAGCGTAGATCGGGTCTATCGAGTCCGGCCCCGTGGCTTGCGCACGAGCACCTGACGCGCCGAGTCCGAGCCACGCTAATGCCAGTGCGGTTACGATAACAGTTAATTTCTTCACTTTATTTGCCTCCATGATCTTGTATGGTTTTTTGTATTGTCAGATGTCAACCACTCGGCAGGTGCGTAATGCTGTGTGTTGTGTAGTCGAACAGGTCTGTTATGCTCAAGAGTGTAGCACTATATTCGAGCAGCTACAGCGAGCAGATGGAGTAAGCACGCCACGACCTTTAGCTAATTGCCGGTTCCGCCGAAAGTCTTAGGACGGTTGCAAAGCTGGCATAGCCCCTGCCGAAAATGAAGAGAAGTCCCCTATGGGACTTCGTATTAGTGGCGCGTAGATTCACCTGTCCGGGAGAGTAATTAGAACTCATCTCAAGAATGACAGTAAAACGACAGAATGGAATATGCGCACATGGCCCCGCCCTTGTCATTTCGAACGAAGTGAGAAATCTCGTCCCTCACCACCTCAATGGCACCTTTCCTTCAGCCACAGGGTACCGCAAGAAAAAGGCAACATAGCGGTGAAGGACGAGATTTCTCACTGCGTTCGAAATGACAAGGCCGGAGCTTGGTGGGGATGTTCGACAGTGTTGTTCTTGAGATAGCTTCTAGCTACTTCGTGGCTTTCTGCGCGTCGAGCCGCCATTCCCGCAGAGGCACGCGCACCGTCACCCTGGTGCCCTCGCCGGGCTTGCTCTCGATGGTGTATTCACCCCCTAGGGCGGTGGCGCGCTGGCCCATCGTGCCGAGGCCCATGTGGCCCGCCGGTACCTGGCTCTTATCGAAGCCCCTACCGTTGTCCGCTATGCACAGGCTGACAACCTGCTCATCGGGGTCGTGGTCCAGGTGTATCTCCACTCTCGTAGCGCGGGCGTGCTTCACCACGTTGTGCAGGGCCTCTTGAGCTATGCGGTAGAGAGCTTCTTCAGCGGCGGGCTTGAGCCGGGGCAGCCGCTCTTCGGGCGGGCAGACCACCTCCACTTGCAGCATCTCCCGCCCGGCCACGGCAGAGCCATGCTTGCGGAGGGCTTGCAACAGACCCTCTTCCTCCAGGGCGCGGGGGCGTAGCTCGAATATCAGCGCCCGCATCTCCGCGAGCGCGCCCTGCGTAAGTTGCCGCAGGTCGGCCAATCTCGCAACGGCGGTGTCGGTCTGCGGGGTCTCGCGTTTCAGGAGCGACTCTACGGCTCGGGCCGTGAGATTGATGCTGAAGAGGGCCTGCGAGACCGAGTCGTGCAGCTCGCGGGCCAGGCGCTGGCGCTGTTCGAGGGTGGCCTTGTCGTGCACCTCGGCTATCAAGCGGGCGTTCTCGACGGCCACGGCGGTCTGGTCGGCAATCGCGGCGTGGAAGGCTATCTCGCTCTCCTCAACGTCAATCGTGGGCAGGTAGCTGGCGAGCACCCCTAGCTGCTTGCCCTGGTAGACCATCGGCACGGCCACAACCGTATCCCAGGGCGCGGTGGGCATGTAGGGGTGAAGCGGGGCCGACACTTCCGACTCGAGCACCTTCCGGCGGGTGTCGCGTGTGACCACGGGTTGCTGCCCGTCAAAGGCCGCCTGCGCAAAGAGCACCGTGCCCGAACCGAGTACGGCGTTCACGGCCTCCTTGTACCCCTCCGGCAGCCCGTATGCGCCCACCATGCTCCGCTGCCCCGACTCCGTGTCGTAGAGCACGACCCCGGCGGCCGCCGCCCCCGTGGCGACGACTACATGCTGGCAGATGTCGTCCAGCGTCTTTTGCAGAGAGCCACCATAGGCTACCCTGGAGGCTATCTGAGCGAGGGCCGCCGTGCTGCGGGACGCCTGCTGGGCGTGCTCGTACAGCCGGGCGTTTTCGATAGCGAGCGCCGCCTGGTTGGCTACGGCCATCGCCAGCCCGGCGTGGCGGGGCGTGTAGAAGCCAGGCTCGCCATGCGTCAGGGTGAACAGGCCGACAAGCTGTTCTTTGACAATAATGGGCACGGCCAGGAAGGAGCGGTCGTAGGCAAAGGGGCCATCGAGCAACTCAGCCACGACCTGGCTCGTACTGCCCAGCAGTTCGGCTACTACTTCGCGGTAGGTTTGGGACGTGAGGTCGTCGCCCCTCACATCGTCAACAATAACCGGCTCGCCGGAACGCAAAACGGGCCACATAGCCCCGAGTCGCTCCAACGGCACCTTGCGACCCAGCAATGCCTTGCCGTTGGGATTGGCCCCCCGTATATCCAACAGCTTCAATTCATTGCCGTCAACCAGCAAGATGGCAGAGCCGGAATAGTCGGCCACTACTTTCAACTGTTCGAGCACGCTGCTCACCAGGCGGTTCAGGTCGAGAGTGGAGGTTACGTTGTGGGAGACTTCCAGCAGGGTTGACAACTCGCGAGTGCGCTCCTGCACCCGTTGTTCGAGTAGCTCGTACGCGTGCACCCTTTCGGTCACGTCGCGAGTCACCCCTAGGATGTGAGGCTCGCCCCTGTACATGAAGGTGGTCCCGCGCACCTCGACCTGGAACGTGGTGCCGTCCTTGCGCAAATGCGAGTGCATCTCATGGGTCTGGAAGCTGCGATTGTTGCTCACGGCCTCCAGGTAGTCGTTGTAGGTAGGCTGGTCGTCAGGGGGATGGAGGCTAGCGAGGTTACGCCCGATAAGCTCCTCGCGAGTGTACCCGTGCATTTCGCAGAACGCGGGGTTTGCCTCTACCACGTTGCCGTCCTGGTCGTTGATAACCAGGCCCTCGGTCGTGGCTTCAAAGATGGCGCGGTACTGCTCTTCCTTTTCCCTAAGGCCCTCGGCGGCCTTCTTCTGCTCCGTGATGTCCACCATCACGCCGCGCAGCCTCACGGGCCGGTCGTTCTCCACAACGACTGTGACTATGTCCCGCAGCCAGACGATTCGCCCGTCGGCGGCTATCATCCTGTATTCAAACTCGTGGTCCCGCCTCTGGGCCGTGGCGCGGGAGCAAAACAGCGGCGCCCAACCCCGGTCGTCGGGGTGCATGTGGTCCTGCCAGAAAGTTGGCTCGGTGGTCCATCTTTCCGTGGGGTAGCCAAGCAATCGCTCGGCCTGCTGGCTAACGAACAGGAACTCGACCGTGCTCGCGTCTGCTTCCCAAACGATACCGTCGAGCGAGTTTACCAGTTGCTCGTAGCTACGCTGGGAACGCCGCAACGCGTCTTCCTTCTCCTTGAGGCGCGCCAGCATGCCCGAGAAGCCCTCGAGCAAATGCCTGGCCTGAGAGCCTTCCGGGAAAAGCTCGATAGGCACGTCGGGCAACTCGGCGGGGCTGAGATTATCCCCGACCTGCTGGAATAATCGCAGGAGGAGTTGCTCCGATTCGTGGGGTATGCGACTCGCTAAGGGCGTAGGTGTGTCCATCATGTGCCTGTCTATGGGAAGGGATGTGTGAAGGCCGTAACGTAGAAGCGAGCTACTTTCAGATACGTCGCTTCAATCCGGTACATAGGTCCGGGTAATGAGTTTCAGGCCGACCGGTCGAATCGCAAACGCTCGAACGGTACATCAGGGAGCGCCTGGACCGGTACGTAAAAAGTTTACCAAACCAGCATGGGAACTACAAGAGGCAGTATGTATTTTGCTATGCGCGGGCATGGCGGTGCAGGTGCCGGGTAGCAATGGCACTTAGCACAGTACACCCAAAGTATTAGCGCAGCCGCTGCCAACAGCGGATTACAAAAGCCCACCAGCAGAGTATCTTCAACTCAGACTCCACTCTGTTCGATAGCGGAATGAAAGTATAGTCCGGGCAAGCTCCGGGAGGACGAACACATGACCAATAGCGAGAGCGGTGCGGAGGGTGCGTTGATGATCCTGGTGGCCGGTCCGTACCGCACGGGCACAGGCGATGACCCGGCGCTGATTGCTGCCAACATGCGCGCCATGAACGAGGCAGCCTTGCGCCTCTTCCGAGCCGGACACCTTGGAGTAACCGGGGAGGCTGTCGCGATGCCCCTGCTGGAATTGGCAGGGTCCAGGCAGGTAGGCGATGCGGTCTTTGACGAGATAATGCACCCCGTTGGCCGCCTGCTGGTAATGAAATGTGACGCGGTGCTGCGCATCGGCGGCGCATCAAAAGGCTCGGACGAGATGGTGGAGATCGCCTTGTCGCACGGGAAGCAGGTCTTCTACAACATCGAGGACGTGCCGGGGGTTATCTAGAAGCCATCCGATAAATACCGGAGCCGAATACAAGCAGCAAAGCCCCAACTTGTCATTTCGAACGTAGTGAGAAATCTCGTCCCTCAGCACGCAAATACCACCTTTCTATTGGTCACTCTGTACCACAAGAAAGCAGTAACATGAGGGTAAAGGACGAGATTTCTCACTACGTTCGAAATGACAAGGTGGGGCTGATGTGCTCTTCTCAGACTCAGGGTTTATGAGATAGCTTCTAGTAAGACATAGATAGGTAGAGAATGGGGGTACAGCAGTTACCGCTTACTTGCGGTCACTACCATTCCTCAGCGACCGGGCAAGCCTGGGTATCGCCAACTGGCCGTAGATAGCCGCGCGCCGCGAGAAGACCGCCGACGATAGACTGATGACCACGTGCCGGACTCCCGCCTCACCGAACTCCCTGAGCCGGGCCGTGACCTCATCCAGCGTGCCTATGATGAAGCCATGCCCGACCAACTGGGGCGGCACTGCAGCTATCGCTTGGTCCAGCGTCAAGCGATCATACTGCTCCGGCAGGAAGTCGACGTAGCCCCGGTACTGGTCGCCGAAGGGGTGCTCCAAGCCCAGCTTTCGCCATTCACCGGCGGGCGCGCCTATCAGGGTCGCGAAACGAGCCACCTTGGTATGTAGCATCGCCCGCGCCTCCCGCTTTGTGGGGGCAACCGCGACAAACTGGAGGAGGGCCGGGGTGATAGCTGCCGGGTCCCTTCCGGCTTCACACGCGGCGGCTCGTATGGTCTCCAGCTTGGCCTTGTACTCCTGTGGGGAAGCTACCATCGTGGGGTACCAGCCGTCCGCGTATTGCCCGGTCAGCCGGAGCATACGCGGGCCGTGGCCTGCGATCCATATCTCCGGCGTCCGGCCTTTCGGTGGCTGCAAGTCCATAACGGCCCGCTCAAGGCGATAGTGTTTCCCCGCGAAATCGAACGTACCCCGCGACCTAAAGCAGAGCCGGATGACCTGGAGGGCTTCCTCCAACCTACCCACCGGCTGGGAGAAGTCCAGTCCGTACGGCTCGATGTTCTCACGCTCCCCCGCGCCGATGCCAAGAATAGGAGGCCGCTTTGCCATGTGAGCGAGCGTCATCATGGCCTGCGCGATAAGCACCGGGTGGCGGCGCACCGGCTCGGTCACCCCAACCCCCATTTGCAGCCTGCCAGCGCTACGGGCTAGGTAGCCCAGCAGCACCTGGTAGTCGAAGACCTCGTGCGGGCTGGCGAACTGTGCAGCGGCCCAGGAAAGCTCGCGGTCCCACAGGGTTGTGGGCACAAAGCCCTGGAAGTGGTCCACGACAAAGGCGGAGTCGAGGCGGCTCAACCGGGCAAGCAGGAGCATGGCGCGGCTCAGTCCAAGCGGAGGACCGGAGCCGACCTGCAACCCAACGGCCATTCGTGGATAGACCATGACTCTCCTTCCCCCTTTACGTTACCGCTACGAACTTCGCACCACCTTACCGGGTGAGTGCCCTCGTTTCTCATTATCGCTTATTTACAGCACGTTGTAGAACCTGCCTCACAGTGCTCTCCTTATTAGCCGGTAACCCTCCTCTTCAGTCCTCTTTAGGTCCAAAGAAGCCACTTCACAAGCACCAGAGCCGAATACGGGCAGCAGAGTCGCCCGTTGTCATTCTGAGCGTAGCGAAGAATCAGGTGGGTAGGGATGCCGTTGAACTACAGCGACCACGCCCCTTTTTGTCATTCTGAGCGTAGCGAAGAATCTCGTCCTCTACCGGGATGTTTCCTTGTTCTTACGGTATGTGGTGGCTGAAAGAAGGGAGATACTTGGGTGGTGTAGGACGAGATTCTTCACTGCGTTCAGAATGACAAGGCTATCCTTGGGTGCTCATCTTCTATAGCTCTAGCTTACATCTAGGGAGTTATGCTAGATAGGAAAAGCAAGTTGCTTGATACGAAGGAAGTGAGGCTTACCTAAAGCACGGTTGATGAACAGGCACAGAGTATGAGCAGTAAGCTTAGAGTACAAGCGAGCGCACAAGCC
>JALZHI010000119.1 GCA_030913985.1 Chloroflexota bacterium
TCTCTACCGCATCGGGGGCATAGGTGACGTGGCGGTCAAGCGGTCGCTGGTGAAGGCCCTCAACGACTTCCTGGACCCCATACGCGAGCGCCGCGCCGAGCTTGAGGCCCGCCCCGACTACGTGCGCGACGTGCTCCTCGACGGCACTCGCAGGACGCGAGTTGTAGCCGACGAAACCGTCTCGATGGTGCGCCGAGCTATGAAGATCGACTACTTCCCCGGCACCGGCATGCACCCGTAGGTCTAAGTCACACGACGGCGCGGCATGCACGCATCATCATGTTGGTTGAGCGCAAAGTTAATTGAAATAAGTGATGTACTGCTGCGCGTTCGGAGTCATGATATAGCCAGAGGCACAGCGCGTGTGCCGCCTTCACACTAAACACATGCGCTGTGCCTTGTTACTTCCTGGGGACTTACTTGCCCCTCATCATAAGCCTCACTCGACGCCATTCCGCTCAACTATCTTGATCATCGGTTCGTAAGACATTTCGGACCGGTAGAGGGTATCGTTGTAGCTGAACGTGTGTTCCCAAACTTTCACCTCGTATGGCTTACCATCTACCACGAAAGTAAGGACGATCTTTGGCTCACCGGTTGGCGCTGCCGCCTCGTTTGGGGTGCCTGAGCTTAGACCCGCAGCCAGCGGAAGGATTACGGCGCGGTCGGTGGTCTGCTTCTCTTTGCCGTCCCAGTGCGCTACCAGTTCGGTAGCATGGGACAGGTAGAGGATGTTGTCGGGCGTAAACCGTGGCGGGGGTGCTAGTTCCTCCAGGACTTTCCACAGGGCGCTATCGGGTTGGCGATATTCTACCCACATCCAGCGATCCCGATCGTTAGTTACGTTGGGGTACGAGATAGTGAAATATGGCGTTTCCGACCAGTAGATGGTAGCCTGACCATCGGAAGTAGCCACTTCGACATAGTAATTAGGATAGGGATGATATGGAGGCCAGGGTCCCATGCGCTCGGTACGAGTGTAATCGGTTTCGGTGTGCCCTTCCACGGCAGCAATGATGCGTTCCTTGCCCGCCCGGTCTACTACAACCCGCATATCTCGCACGTACCTGCCGCCGGTCGTGATTGTGATTACCTGCGAAGATCTGAGCACATCGACCAGCCACTGAACGTCACGTATAGGGACAGGTGTAAGGGGAACCGCGTAAGTTGGTTCGGGAGGCTTCTCTCCGGCCCTGGTAGAGAAGGACTCCGCAGGCTGGGTCGGGAGTGGCGGGGGCGGTGTTGCCGCTACGCTCTTACCCACCGGCGTACCCACAGCCGTACTCACAGGCCCAGGTTGCCGGGCGGGTTGGGATTGGCAGCCTGCCAGGTTTACAGACACTATGACTGCCAAGATGAGGAGCCGTAAACTGTTCATCCAGGTTACCCCACACAAGCGTGCAAGAAGAGCAGTTGTAAAAGGTCGCGTGCCATGTAGATCTGGAGACACCGCTTAGAACGTCGAATGATGGCCTTCTCACATTTTACCTTGTCAGTTATATGGACGCTACAGCATGGTGGGTGGTTGCACAATATTGAACTGGTACGGCCAATCACAAGTAGAGTGGCCGTACCATGCTGCCCATCTGCCGTTCCTATCTAGGCACGCAGATGCAAAGGCAAGTTCCGCAATTTGGGCATAAAAGTTGCTTCCCTTCCTTGTCACAATTTCTGTTTTCCAATACAATATAGCGGTTGGGGAGTAGCCACCCGAAAGTTCGGGTGAGCCGGTCGTCAGTACAGAGCGCAAGCTCTCGGTCGGCTCCCTTTGCAGCGATGCATTGTTGGCGAGACCATCACGATTTTGTGTCGTGGTGGTCTCGCTTTGTTGTCAGGAGGTAGTTAGTTCGTGGATACGCTCACGATTTGGATAGTGTTCAACATTTTCGTGCTGGTGCTGCTGGCGCTTGACCTGGGGGTGTTCCACAGGGGCAACCACTCCATCAGCGTAAAGGAATCGCTCATTTGGAGCGCTATCTGGGTGCTGGTGGCGATAGCCTTCAACGCCGGTGTCTTCTACTTTAGCGGCGCTGAGAAGGGGCTGGAGTTCTTCACCGGCTACGTCATAGAACGCTCGCTCAGCATAGACAACATCTTCGTTTTCATATTGATGTTCAGCTATTTCGGCGTGCCCTCGCAGTTTCAGTACAAGGTGCTGTTCTGGGGCATACTGGGTGCGCTCCTCATGCGGGGCGCGCTCATCCTGGTGGGCACCGCGCTCATCGAGGCGTTCCACTGGATACTCTACGTGTTCGGCGCTATCCTCATCCTCTCGGCCATCAGGATGGCGCTGCAAAAGGACGACGACGCGGTGCAGCCGGACCGCAACCCCGTGGTGAGGCTGTTCCGACGCTTCTTCCCGGTGACCGAGTCGTACCACGGCGGCGCGTTCTTCGTGCGGCAGGGTGCCAGGCGGCTCGCCACGCCCCTGTTCATCGTGCTGCTGGTGGTGGAGACTACCGATCTGGTGTTCGCCCTCGACTCGATCCCCGCCATCTTCGCGATTACCACCGACCCGTTCATCGTCTACACCTCCAACGTCTTCGCTATCCTGGGCCTGCGGGCGCTCTACTTCGCGCTGGCGGGCGTCATGGACAGGTTCCACTACCTCAAGCTGGGTCTCTCGGTAGTGTTAGGCTTCGTGGGTGCCAAGATGCTGCTCGAAGCGTTCATCCACATAGAGACCTGGGTGTCGCTGGTGGTGGTCGCCTCCGTGCTGACAATTTCCGTAGTCGCCTCCCTCCTGAGGCCGCCCGACAAGCACCTGGCCGAACTCATCCGCCCACCGGACGAAGAGCCGGAGCAAATAGGCGCGGCGCGGTGAAAGGAATAGGAGCTAAACGCCAAGACGCGGAGACGCCAAGGACCACGCCAAGTAGAATAAGGTTTGTGGAGTACCAAAGAGGACCAGTGTACGTAATGTCGTACACTGGTCCTCTTTCTTGAGCCACAATCCTTAATCTCTGCGCGTCCTTGGCGTCTTGGCGTCTTGGCGTCTTGGCGTTTCGACGAGACCGTCGTCTGTGCCCCGGTGCTGGATTCGTCGTGGGTGTGCCGGAGGTGGCAACCTGCACGGGAGCGGTGCCGGGTGCTTTCATGGCGAGTAGCTGGCCCGCCGTGTCGCTGCCGCCGAACTGGGGCACGTTGTAGCCGTGGGGCTGGACGTCCAGCAGCCACATATCCTCGCCCAGCACGTCCGAGGCGTTGATGATGCCGCTGCTCTCCCACAGGCCCAGCTTGTCGTCGTCTATGGCGCGGCCCGCGAAGTCTCGGTGGGTTACCTCTGCTACCGGTGTGGTCTTGCCCGTGGCGATCTCGTAAGCTACTACCCTGGCCGGTCTCAAGCCTTCGTAGTGCTCGATAATGTCTTCCTGGAGCATCAGGTGGGTGGGGCTGGCGGCTATGTTGTCGGGGCTGAGGATGTCGTCGCCCGCGTCACCATCGAGCAGCACCCTTAGCTCGGTCACCCTGGTGGGGTCGGCAACGTCAAGCTGCACCCGGTAGAGGCGGCCTTTCGCGTTGTACGGTTTGCCCGAGCCGTTGTCGATGTACTCCGGCCAGCCGGTGACGTTGAAGTAGAAGGCGGTGGGGTCGTTCAGGTCGTAGGTGCCGTCTTCGGGGCGGCTGAACCAGAAGTAGCCCGCCTTCTCCGACTCCGCTATCGTGCCATCACGGCTCGTGGAGGCTTTCTGTTTGTCTATCTTCACGAAGCGCCCCGATATGGGCCTGCCCTTGCTGACGGCGTTTTCGTTGCGCGCCCCACCGTCGGCCGCGAATACGTACATATCGGCGCGGCCCGTCCACATGTCCTCGGGCGTGCTGCCGACGTACATGTAGATGCCTCCCGGCACTATGTCATCGAAGCCGAGGAAGACCGACTTGCCGGGCCAGCCGGGCACCGCGATCAGGTTCTCCCACTTCAGCCTGCCCGCGTACACCAGGGACGTGACACGTTCGTTGCGGCTGTCTATAACCGCCGCCACCCCGCCATACTTGCCGGTGGTATTTTCTTCCCCGGTGAGGAAGTAGGGGCGGTCGAAGCCCTCCCGAGGACCTAGCATGGTGCCGGAGCAGAAGTGCTTATAGCCCTCGCTGCCGTCCACGATGTACTTCCCATCGACCACGGCGGCGGTACGCTTGTCCAGCCTCAGCTTCGACACGCGGGCGTCAGAGAGGTTGTCTGGGCGGGCTAGCTCGTGGTTCATGTAGAGGGTGAAAGTGCCGTCGCCGTTGTCGTAGGCACCCAGGCCGTCGGGGCGGCCCGCCATCTGGTAGCCGTTGGGCAGCACGTCGCCCGTGCTCAGTAGCGGCTTTATGGTGGTGCCGGGGGCTATTGGCTGCACGAGGGCCTGGTGCGGGGTGAGGAAGCCCTGCGGCTGTGGCTGTGCTTGCGCGCGCGGCGAGTGTGGGTTCGTTGGCATAGATAGCAACACCATGCAAGTGAGTATTATGCCGCGTGCGCTTTTGCTTAGGTTGTTGGAGCGTGCTGCTGGCATGGCTTTACTTTACACTGCGACTACGTACTCTGCCAAATACAGCCGGAATCAGCCCCACACAGAATAGCAGCGACCAAAGCCCCGCCTCTGTCATCCAGGGTGGTGCATCTTGCAAGTGCGTGAACAACAGAGGGACCAACTCTCCCCTTGTCATTCTGAACGTCGTGAGGAATCAGGTGGGTAGGAATGCTGTTGAACTGAAAGAACCAAGCCCCTTTTTGTCATTCTGAGCGCAGCGAAGAATCAGGTGGCAGTCGTATTCTGTCGCAACAAGGTGCCCTGGTAGTCAAGCCCGCCTAAGTACTCGAATTCATCCTCATCCCTACCCACCTGATTCTTCGCTTCGCTCAGAATGACAAAGGAGGCTTTGGTCGCTGTTACCGGGGACGATGTTGGACAGGGGTGTGACTGGTACGATACACACCAAACCCATCATCCTCTTTGCGCGTCCTTTGCGCCTTTGCGTTTTCGTCTCTCTACTCCCCACGAGTGTTACCGGCAGCGTATCGGAGTAGTGGGGGAGGGCGGCGGGTGAACCCTTGGCGCGAACTTTGCATATAGTTATATGGAATGTGTATACTAATGAAGCCCACCTTCCCGTTGAGTTCGACCAGCGGCTCCCTCACTATTCAGGCTCCCGGTTCCCTTCCCGGCTAGTTAGCGACGGCGTGCTATGATGAGACCCGGTTTGCTCCACGGCTCGAATGTACGAGCCATTTTTTCCGCACTCTTTCTTCTGCTCTTTGTGCTTTCGCCTGCGCGTGCCCTGGCGCAGCGTAATGATGTCAAGGTCCTCAGCACCAAGTATTTCACCATCTACTACCCGCCCGCCGAGGAGAAGTCCGCTGCCTGGTACGGCGGTTTCGCTGACGAGGTGAACGAAGCCGTGGCCGACCTGCTCGGTAGCGAGCCGGTGCAGGGCATGAAACTGCTCATCTTCGACACCGAGTCGGAGTACGGCCAGGCCAACCCTATGGCCGAGTTGCACCCCGGCATCATGGCCCACGCTATCCCGGAGCAGCGCGAGATAGGCGTGGCGGTGGAGCGGTTGCGCCAGGTACCCCCTGAGATAGCCCGCGAGAGCTTCCGGCACGAGGTGACCCACATTATCGCGGGCCATCTCACCAATCACAGCCTGCCGGTCGGCTTCCAGGAAGGGCTGGCCCAGTACAACGAGCTATCCACCACCAGGGGGCAGGAAGTCGCCAACATGATGCGCCAGATGAAGGCCAAGGGCGACCCCCTGCTCAGTTGGGCCGAGTTGAACGACGGCGAGACCTTCCGCAGGGTGGTGCAGGTTGGCTACCCCCAGAGCTATAGCGTGATGCACTTCCTTGCCGAGACGTACGGCATGTCTACCTTCGCCCGCATGATGGACAACCTGCGCGACGGGGCTGACCTGGATGACTCTATAGCCTGGGCCTACTCCAAGACCGGCCAGCAGTTGGAGCAGGAGTGGCTCGAGTGGTTGCCCGGCTTCCTCGACACGGGCTGGCGCACCAACCTCTTCATGGCTTACGACCTCGCCCCCGCCGAGGCCCTGTACGAGGCGGGCCGCTTCCAGGAGGCCGAGGAGCAGTTTGCCCTCTCCGAGAAGTTGTACCGCGACCTGGGTAAGGTGGAGAAGGCCAACGAAATAGCAATCATGCGAGAGAACTCGCGGCAGGCGTATGCGGCTAACGACCTCATAGGGCAGGCCACCGAGTCTCTGAGGGCGCACGACTACGCGCAGGCGTTCAACTACGCCACGCAAGCCCGTAGCACCTACGACAACCTGGACCTGGACGGCAAGGAGACCAGGGCAGCCGAGACCGCCCTATTAGCGCAGCGGGGCGTGGATGCTCTCGCCCAACTCGACCAGGCAAAGAAGCACCTGTCGGGTTGGAACCTGCCCGCGGCGGAGCTGTCGGCCCGGAGCGCGGCGGACGCTTTCGTGGGCCTCGGTGACGACCAGCGCGTGGCCGAGGTGAACGGCATACTTTCGAGCACCTGGCAGTACCGCAGGCTGGCGGGCTTCGGGGCGCTCGGCCTGGGCGTGCTGGCCCTGGCAGTGGGCGTCATGGCGGTGGTCCGCGCTCAAAAACGTAGTAACCTCACGCGACAGCGTCCTTATGTAGAGGAGAATCGATCTTGGCTATAGCGCACGAAATGGGAGGCCGGGCATACGACACCCCGTCGGCCAATGACACGTCGGGCGAGGCGCACATGCTGGCTTCTACCTTACGGGCTTACCGCAACCGGCTGGGCCGCGACAGGCGCAGGGCCTTTGTGGGTGCCTCGGGCGTCGGCATCGGCGTGATGTGGATAGTCATGTCGCTGCTGTACGCGGCGGATATGGCCGCTCCCGTGCTGCTCGCGCTGGCTGTAGGGTTGACCCTGACCCTGCCTTTCCTGGCGCTGCTGGTGGAGATTATCACCCGCCCTTCGTTGCGCTCCACCGCCCGCATCCTCGACTCGCGCCTGGACGACCGCCAGCGCCTGGTGACGGCGCTTGAGCTTGCGGGCAAGCCGGAGTTGGGCCTGCTGGACGCCACCCAAGTGACCACCTCCGCGCGGTTCTTGTCGCGTGTGGACCCCAAGGTTGTCACCCCCATCAGGAGCATGCGGCCCTCGCTGGCTCTGACAGCCGGGCTGCTCTGCCTGTCGCTTGCCGTGTTCGTGCTGAAGGGCACGGGCGGGCAATACGTGCCGTACCAGGCAGGCCTGCTCCCCCAGACCCCAGAGGAGCTTGCGCAGCTTGCCACCCCCACAGCCGTGACCGGGCTGCCGGAAGCCGAGCGGCAGGCGACGCAGCAAGCCAATTCTACCAACCCTACCCCCGCCACGAACGGACAGACCCAGGCCCAGGAGGAAGCCGCCGAATCGCAGGAGGCTAAGTCGAGCCTCGACACGCTGGGTGAGTCCCTCGACGGGCAGGGGGCGACCCAGAGCATCGCGGATAGCCTGCGCAACGGCAACTACGACGAGGCAGCTAAGCAGCTTGAGGAGTTGGGCCGCCAGAACGACCAGCTTTCCGAGGAGGCCAAGCGCAACCTCGCGCAGGCGCTAGACAACGCTTCCGACGACCCCAACACGACCGACGACCTGCGCTGGAAGGAACGCCAGGCAGCCGACGCGCTACGTAACGGCAATTACGAGGACATAGAGGATGCGTTGGCCGACCTGGGCCGGGGCGTGCAGGACACCGCCGGTAAGGTGATGACCCAGGAGGAGATGGCGCGGGCCTTCCCTTCACCCACGGCCGCTGCCGCTGGCAGCCAGCAAGTGCCGCCCGGCTCTCCCTCTGAGGGCCAGAACGGCCAGCAGAGCGGCGAGCAGTCAGGCCAGCAAGGCCAAGAGGGGCAGGAAGGCCAGGAAGGTCAAGAAGGCGCTGAGTCGGGCGAGCAGGGCGAGGGTGGACAGGAAGGTCAGGAGGGCGAAGGCCAGCAGGGTGAGGCCCAGCAAGGCGAGCAATCGGGCAACCAGCAGGGCCAGGGCCAACCGGGCGACCAGGAAGGTGCAGGCCAGGCAGGCGCGGGCGAAGGCCAGCAAGGCAGCGAAGGACAGCCCGGCAGCGGCCAGCAGGGTGGGGGCCAGACTCAGAACCAGCAGCAGGGGCAGGGCAGCCCAGGCGCGGGTGACGGCCACCGCGAGAGTGGACCTACCGGGCCGGGCGGCGTGAACGGCGGCGTGGCTAACCCGTTCGAGCTTGAAGGCAACCAGAATCCGCAAGGCGGCAACCCCAGCGACGGCAACCAGCCCGCCCTCTCGGTGGAAGGCGACGGGCGGCAGTCTGATACGGCGGCCCCCGCGGACCAGGGCACCGCCAGCAACGTGCCGGGCGAGAACAGCCGCGTGCCGGTGGAGCGTTGGGATGTGGTGCAGAGGTACTTCAACGGCAGGTAACGGCGGGGCCGCACTTGGTCTCGCTCCCAAAGGATGGAAAGTGTCTAAAGAGGAACTAGCGGGGGTGTTGGGTTCGCAGGGCATCGACACCTCCAGCCTCGATCTCCTATTCTCCCCCGACGGACACGAGGTCTACGGCCTCACTCTGCCCGGCGAGCGCGCACTTACCACCTGGGGCCGGTTGCGCGACCTATCGGGGCAGACCGGACACTGGCCCGTCATCCTGGGCGCTGAGGAAGAGCTAAGGTTCCACCGTCAGTCGATTGAAGAGCCTTTCGCCCGCGTGTCGGTACGGGAGATTCTTGGGAAAGCCGAGGCGATAGACGTTGACAGGCTGCTGGAGAACCGCTTGCTCAGTCTCGCGGAGCTTGAAGGTGATGAGTGGGAAGCTTTCTCAGAGATGCTCACGCGCAAGGCGGATGAACTGGGCGAGGACAGCTACATCGACGTGGTGTCTGAGTGGGCCGCGCACATTGATAAAGTGCCGGGCAGGCGCAAAGCGGTGTTGGAGCAGTTGCTCCGAGAAAGGGCCGGTGAGTGGCCGCATGCTGCGGAACCGCACAACTACTTTTCCATCCCGTACGAGTGGACGGGCGACTACACCAGGCTCAAGCCGCTACGCAGCGTGCGCCTGGCCCTGGTGCCCACAACCTCAAGCTGGGAAGTGCCCGCTTACTTGAAGTTCGGCACCTGGAACGACTGCCCGTCGCCCGAGGAACATGTAGCCGTGCTGAAACACTGGAACACGCAGTATGGCGCGCAGGTGGTGGGCCTCACACATGACGTGCTCGAAGTAGGTGTGACCCGCCCGCCGAACAGCAAGCTGAGCGCGTTCAACCTAGCCAGGGAACAATACGGCTACTGCGCCGACATCGTAGACCAAGGCGAGGGCGGCCTCCTGGACCTGGCAGCAACCTTGCTCGATGCAAGCGTATGGTATTTCTGGTGGGACTGAGACGGAATTTGGGAATTGGGATTTCGGAATTCGGATTTAGTAGATGTCCGAACAAATCCGCAATCCGAAATCCCAATTCCCAAATTATCAAGAAGGTGGGACTAGATTGAGCGATACTATGCAAGCCTGGACGCCTGAGCAGGCAGCGGGAATAGGGGAGCGCGTGCAGCAGATTGTTGGCGCGCTGGAGAGCGAGTTGGGCAGCGTGATCGTCGGGCAGCGGCAGGTGGTGCGCGGGGTGCTCACCGCCCTGCTGGCTGGGGGCCACGTGCTGCTTGAAGGCGTGCCCGGCTTGGGCAAGACGCTGCTGGTGCGCACGCTGGCCGAGTGCCTGGACCTCACCTACAGCCGCATCCAGTTCACCCCCGACTTGATGCCCGCCGACATCGTGGGCACAGACATCATCAACGAGAACGACGGCATGCGGGCCTTCGCGTTCCAGCCGGGACCGATATTCGCCCACCTGGTGCTCGCTGACGAAATCAACCGCGCCACGCCCCGCACGCAGTCGGCCATGCTCGAAGCGATGCAGGAGCACGTCGTGACGGTGGGCCGCACGAGCCATCCACTGCCGGAGCCGTTTTTCGTGATGGCTACCCAGAACCCGATAGACTTGCAGGGCACATACCCCTTGCCGGAGGCCCAGCTAGACCGCTTCTTCTTCAAGCTGATAGTGGAGTACCCGCAGGGCGACGAGTTGAAGGAGATCGCCCGCCGCACCACCGGCAACCGCTCTGCGAACGCCCGTAAGGTGATGGACGGGGCCACATTGGTGCGCTTGCAGCAAATTGTGCGCGACATCCCGGTGGCCGATGAGGTGCTCGATTACGCGGCTAACCTCGTCATGGCTACCCACCCGGAGACTGCCACCGCCAGCCCTTCGGCCCGCCAGTTCGTGCGGTTCGGGGCCAGCCCGCGCGCTATTCAGTCGCTGGTGCTCGCGGGTAAAGTCAACGCCATCCTGTCGGGCCGCTATAACGTCTCGTATGACGACCTGAAGCGCGTGGCCCTGCCTTCCCTACGGCATCGCGTGGTGCTCAACGTGGAGGCTCAGCTACAGAGCATCAACGCCGACGCGATCATCACCCGCGTGCTGGAAGAGGTACAGCCTTGAGACCGGCGGGCGGCATACGGGCGAGCATAGGCAACCTGGGCCGCCGCTTCGCCCGGCGCGCACCCATATTCGCGCCCGTCACGGACAATAACGTGGTGGACGGCGACTTCCTGCGCAAGCTGGACCGGCTTTCGCTCACGCTGGGGCGCGACCTCATAAACGGGCTGATGGGCGAGCACCTTTCTACCCGGCGCACTTCCGGCATCGAATTCGCCGACTACCGCCAGTACAGCGCGGGCGACGACCTGCGCCGGGTGGACTGGAACGCCTACGCCCGCCTGGGCACCCTGCACGTTCGCCAGGCCCAGGCCGAGCACGACACGGTGCTATTCCTGCTGGTGGACGCCAGCCCCTCTATGGACTTCGGCACCCCCACCAAGTTCCTCTCGGCCCGCCGGTTGGCCGCCGGGTTGGGCTATATAGCCCTGTCGCACCTCGATAGCGTGGTGCTGGCAGCGCCGGGGGCTGACAACAGGCTCTCTGCCGACCCGTTCCGGGGCAGGGGCCAATCGCCCGGCCTGTTCCGCACCCTGCAAGACCTCAACGCAGGGCAGGCTACGGACTTCGACGGCATCATGCGAGGGTGGAGCGCCGAGCGCATGGGTGGCGGGGCGGTGGGCCGCCTCGCGGTGATCATCTCCGACCTGCTGCTCGACGGTTGGCGCGACGGGGTGCGCAACCTCGTTATGAACGGCTTCAACGTCACCGTGCTCCACGTGCTCAGCCCCGAAGAGTTGGCGCCCTCGGAAGACGGCGATTTCCAGCTTGAGGACAGCGAAACGGGCGAGCGCCTGGACGTGCACCTGGGTGCCGCCAGCTTGCAGGAATACGACCGCCGCATAGCCGCCTGGCTGGCTGAGACCGAAACCTGGTGTGACGCCAACGCCGCCCGCTACGTGCGCCTGCAAAGCGACTGGGACATCGAGCGCACCCTGCTCGACCTCCTGCGCAAGAGGGGAGTGACGGCTTGAACCTGCTGAACCCGGCCGCCGCGTGGTGGCTCCTCCTCGTGCCCGCGCTCATCGCGCTGTACATGCTGCGGCCTCGCTCGCGCCGCAAGCCGGTGCCCAGTCTCCGCCTGTGGCGCGAATTGCCCCAGGTGGAGCGTCCGACCCCGCGCCTGCGCCGCCCGCCGCTCTCCTGGCTGTTACTATTGCAGGCCCTCTTGCTGGCCGCCGGGGCTTTCGCCCTGATGCAGCCAGCCCTCTGGACTCCCGCCGCCCGGCACACGGTGGTGCTGCTCGATATGTCGGGCAGCATGCAGACCGTGGAAGGTGCCTCCACCCGCTTCGAGCAGGCGCGGACCGAGGCGCGCAACGTGGCGGGCAAGCTGCGAGACACGGACCGCATTACCCTGCTGGGCGTCGGTCCCACCGTGCTCACGGCCTGCTCCAACTGCATCCGCAACGACTTCGAGCGCGCCCTAGGGGAATTGACGCCCAGCGCCGGGCGCGCCAACTGGCCTGCCGCACTGTCGATAGCCTCGGGGCTTGCGGGGCAGGCGGAAGCCAACGCCACTACTACCTACGTGATCTCAGACGGGGCCTTTGCTGATTTGCCGGACGCTGGACTGCCTTCCGACATGCATTTTGTGCAGGTGGGCGACAACGTCACGAATTTGGCCGTGAGCGTGTTGAGCGCCCGCAGGCCCCCCAACAACTCGCCCGGCTACTCGGCTTACGCCCGCATCGAGAACGTTTCAACCTCCCAGGCCAACGTGCAGGTGTCGGCGGTGGCCGACACGGTGCCTCTCCCGCCCCGCAGCCTGAGCATCCCCGCCGGTGGGCACGCCGATGTGACCTGGGACGTGCCCGCCGGTGCGCTCAAGCTCACGGTGGGCGTGGACACCCAGGACGCGCTGGCCGCCGACAACCAGGCGGTGCTCTTCCTGCCCACCAACTCGCAGAACCAGGTGATCGTCAAGTCGGACGACCCTGCCATGTATATGCGGGCGGTGGCGGGCTACCACGGCCTGCAACCGATCACCGACACCGTGAAGAGCAGCGCCGAGACCGCCTTCACCGTCTGGGAGGGGGAGTTGCCTTCCGCCCTGCCCGCCGGTGGCCTGTTCCTGGTGAACCCTTCCGGCAGCTTGCTCAACTCAACGGGCGACATGGAGAACCTCGGCTCGCTGGACGTTGTGGCGGGCCACCCATTGCTGCGCGACATTGACTTGCGCGCCCTATTCGTCGAGCGCGCCCGCAAGTACGAAGCTCCGGCCTGGCTTGAGCCAATCGTGCAGAGCGCCGATGGCCCCTTGTTGCTGGCGGGCGAGCAGGATGGACGCCGGATAGCGGTGCTGGCCTTCGACCCCCGTGAGTCGAACCTGCCCAAGCTGGCGGCCTTCCCGCTGCTCATGGCAAACCTGGCCGACTGGCTCTACCCGCAATCGGGCGTGGGCGCGCTGCGTCCCGGCGAAGTGGCGATAGTGCCTCCCGGCGCAACCGTCACCACCCCCAGCGGTAGGGCGGTACAGGCGACCGAGGCGGGCGTGTTCGTGGATACGCACGAGGTGGGCATCTATACCGTGTCCGCCGCGAACGGGCAGGCGAATCCGCAGGATGCGGCCTCGTCGTTCGCCGTCAACATGGCCGACATCAATGAATCCAACGTCACTCCCAGAGACCACCCGGAGCTTGAGCGGGCAGCCGTCGAAGTCTCCGAGCGGGTTGCCACGCAGGACTACTGGTCGCCACTGGCGGCGCTGGCGCTGGTCCTGGCGGGCGGCGAGTGGCTGCTCTACTGCCTGAAACGAGG
Source organism: Chloroflexota bacterium (assembly GCA_030913985.1). GTDB lineage: Bacteria > Chloroflexota > Chloroflexia > QHBQ01 > JADMIH01 > JADMIH01. The sequence continues at coordinate 13,208 of JALZHI010000119.1, forward strand.
CCGCATGTGAACGACTTTCTCTTCCTACAACCCCAAACACTGTGGCTGGCACCCGCCCTGGTCTTGTTGCTGCTGCTATCCATCCGGCTGGTGCGCGGCCTGGCTCCGTGGCGGCGTAGGACGGCGGCCTTCTTCCAGACGCTCACCGTGTTGCTGCTGGTGGCCTCTCTCGCCCAGCCTGCCTTCGCGCGACCCCAGGGCGACATGAGCCTGGTGGTGGTGCTCGACTCCTCCGCCAGCGTCAGCCCCGAAGGCCGCGAGCAAGCTAGCTCGTTTGCCCGCGATGTGCTCGACACCGCCGGGGAGGACGTGACCCTGCAATTTGTATCGGTAGGGCAGCGCGCCACCCAGCTTACCAACGAAGAAGTGCTCAACGGTGAGTGGTCGGTTATCAGCGGCACCAACTCGCTCGTGGACGACCCCAACCTGCGGGCCACCGACCTCTCTTCGGGCCTGCGGCTCGCCGGTAGCCTCCTGAAAGACGAGGGCCGCCGCCGCGTGGTCGTGGTCAGCGACGGGTGGGAGACGCTGGGCCGGGCCGCCGACGAGGCTCTGCGCCTGCAAGGTCGGGGCATTGACGTGCAGGTGATGCCGCTCTCCGCGCTGGGCGAGCCGGAAGTGATCGTGCGCTCGCTGGACGTGGACCCCTACGCCCGCGTGGGCGACCCTGTGCGCACCGGGTTGAACGTCTACAGCAGCGATGCAGGCCCCGCCGTGCTCAGCCTGAGCGTGGACGGCCAGGCGCTCCTCACGCAGACCGTCACCCTCAAGGCAGGTGAGAACACCCTGCCCCTTGACCACCGCGCCCTCACCTCCGGCTTCCACCGGCTCGATGCGACCATAACCAGCGAGAAGGACACGGCGGTGGAGAACAACAGCGCCGCCGCCACGATAGTGGTCAAGGCGCAGCCGAACGTACTGGTGCTCCAAGACCGCCCCGGCGAGTCAGACGCTCTGGTGGACAGTCTACGCAACAGTGAGATGACGGTCGAGGTGCGCACTCCCGCTTTCATCCCGGCCCGCTTGCCCGACCTCGACCAGTACGATAGCATCGTGCTGTACAACGTCGCCGCCACCAGCATGACGCTCGACCAGCAGCGCACTTTGCAGGAGTACGTGCGGCGTAGCGGCAAGGGCCTCGTCGCCATAGGCGGGCAGACCAGCTTCGCCAAGGGCGGCTACCAGGACAGCGTGCTTGAAGAGGTGATGCCGGTATCCTCCGACCCCGGCCCCCGCCCGGAGAAGGGCGAGACCGCTCTCATCCTGGTGTTCGACCGCTCCTCCTCGATGGACGAGTGGATGGGCCTGAGCAACGAGGCCACCAAGTTCACCATGGCGAAGGAAGCGGCCCGCCTCTCGGTTGACGCTCTGCGAACCGGTGACATATTCGGCGTGCTCAGCTTCGACACCGAGAACCTGTGGACGATCGAGCCGATGACGATCCACGCCAACACCGATAAGCAGGCGCTGAAGGACAAGATTACTGACATCGAACTGGGGGGCGGCACCAGCATCCACCCGGCCGTAGAGGAAGCGGGCAACAGGATACTTACCCTCCAGGCCCAGTCGCGGCACCTGGTGCTAATGACCGACGGCAAGGACTACCAGTCGGGGGGTTACGACGACATCCTCAACAAGCTGCGCGCCTCGGACGTAAGCCTGTCCACCATCGCGGTTGGGGCTGACTCCGACCGGGACTTGCTGATAGACCTGGCGCGGCGTGGCGAGGGGCGGCACTACTTCACCGAGCGGATAGACAACATCCCCAAGATCGTCTTCCGCGAGCTTGACCTGGCGCTCAAAGAGGCGGTTATCGAGGGCGCGGTGCAGCCGCACGTGCTGGAGACCAGCCCCGTCATGCGGGGTATCGCGCCCGGCTCTCTCCCTCAGCTTGGCGGCTACGATATCACCACGCCCAAGGATGCCAGCGTGACCGCACTCACAGCCGACCTGGGCCAGCCGCTGCTCGCGCACTGGAACTACGGCCTGGGACGCGTGCTCGCCTTTACGTCGAGTGTGGACCAGGCGTGGGGCCGGAACTGGCTGGAGTGGCGCGACTTCGACCGCTTCTGGAACGCCGCCGTGCGCTGGACTATGCAAAGCCCGCTCAATCGCCAGCTACAACCCACTGTCACTGTGACCGCCGACGAGGCCGGGCAGCCGATGGCGCACATCTCGGTGGAGAGCCTCAACGGGGACCTCGGCTTCTCCGACCTGACCGACATCACGGCGGGCCTGCGCTCACCCTCGGGTGTGGTGACCACCACGCTGCTGAACCAGACCGGACCGGGTCGCTACGAAGCCCAGGTGCCGGTGAGCGAGCTTGGGGCTTACGAGGTGCGCCTGACCCGCCCCGGCGAGGGCGACACGACCCAGACGGAGACGGCGGGCTTCAACGTGCCGGTGGGCGAGGAGTGGGCGCACGTCGGCACCAACGACCGCCTGCTCAAGCGCCTCAACGGCGGCAAGGACTACCTGACCGACCCCGCGCTGGCCCTCGACGGCTCCGGCCTCACAGGCGCGGTGGTGGAGTACGACCCCCTCTGGTTCTACCCCCTGGCCGCCGCCCTGATAACCCTGCTCCTGAGCGTAGCCGTCCGCCGCATAGAGTTCCGGGGTCGCAAGAAGCCAGTTGTTTAGCTACGGAACCGCCAAGGACGCCAAGGACGCCAAGAATAGCGCCAAGAGGACTAAAGAATTCACCGCAAAGACGCAGAGGACGCGGAGACTACGCGGAGGAAAGTTGGGGTTAGCGTCTCCAGGAGGAAGGTTAGTATCATGCTCCCCCTTGTCATCCTGAGCGTAGCGAAGGATCAGTGCCCCGTGTTTGACTCTTCCTATTGAGGCACACGGTTCCTATTGCCACCGTTATCCTGCACGTTGAGGACTCTCGCCTGCCCACCTGATCCTTCGCTGCGCTCAGGATGACAAGGTCGGGGGTTGGTCTTCAGTAACATGCATGGGTGCCAGCCAACGTTTCTTCCAAGAACCTTCACTATCTCTGCGCACCCTCTGCGCACCCTCTGCGCTCTCTGCGTCTCTGCGGTGAATAATCAATCCTTCTCTTGGCGTGGTCCTTGGCGTACTTGGCGTGATGCGGTTCCGTTTATTCAGTGCCCCGTAATCAGGTGTAGTTGGCACGCATTTTGCATTAGAATAGTTGAACAGGTGTTCTATTATCGACCATGTGTAGATAGAAGGAGATTGTGAGATGGCAACCGATACGAAGCAGAACACTAACAAGGCAAACGACACCAACGGCACCAACGGCAACAGTGGCCCGTCCCGGAGCGGCAACCTGCGCGACTCCGAGATGATGGCGCACCTGATGGACGCGCTCGAAGAGGGCACCGACATCGGGCACTACGGCAGGCTCACCTTCGCTATGGTGGCCCGCCACTTCCTCGAAGAGGACGAGATGCTGCGGCTGCTCGGCAACCAGGAGGGTGGCGAGGATGAGGCCCGGCGTCTGCTCTTGCAGGTGCAGGCTAAGGACTACAACCCGCCCAAGCGCGACCGCATCCTCCAGTGGCAGCAGGAGCAGGAGTTCCCCATCTGCCCCAACCCGGACGACCCCGACGCTTGCAACGTCTACCGCGACCTGCGCTTCCCCGATGATATCTACGAGAGCATCGAGGAATACTACGAGGAGAAGGTAGAGGCTTCGCAGAGCTAGCGGCCTAGCCCTTTGGCACAAGAAAGAGGCACCCTGGAACTGTGGGGTGCCTCTTTCTTGTTTGATGGGGTTTGTATCCCGCAATCCGGCTCTAGTATAATTATGTGACTCAAGCACACGGGGCAGGGTACCCTGGCCTAACACCCCCTGTATACAAGAAAGTAATGTCGAACCTCATCTTCCTCGATACCAAGACCCGCACTCGCACGGAGCCGCAGACCAGCGCCTCTCCTCGCGTGGCCTTCGTCACCCTGGGCTGTAAGGTGAACCAGAGCGACACCCAGAAGGCCATTGCCGACTTCCGGGCGGCGGGGTTCCGCATCGTGCCGCCCTCCGCGCCCGCCGAGGTGTACGTCGTGAACACCTGCTCGGTGACGCACGTGGCCGACCGCAAGAGCCGCCAGTGGCTGCGACGTTCCGCCCGCGCCAACCCTGACGCGCTCGTCGTGGCTACCGGTTGCTACGCCGAATCGGGCCGCGAGACGCTGGAGGAGATGAACGAGGTCGGCCTGGTGCTGGGCTACAAGCAAAAGGACGACTTGCTGGGCCTGGTGCTCGAGCGCATGCCCGGCTACGTGCCGCCCGCTGCCGTAAGCCTCGAACAAGAGCCGGAGCGCACCCCGTCGTGGGCGGGCGGCGAAGAAGGCGATCTCGACCCGGAGTTCCAGGCGCGCACCCGCGCTATGGTCAAGATAGAGGACGGCTGCAA
>JALZHI010000120.1 GCA_030913985.1 Chloroflexota bacterium
GAGATTAGCAACATTGTACGCCTGCACGAGGGCAGGCACGGGGGCCTGCCCCTACGACCTTCATGTCTTATGTTATTCCTCTATCGCCCCACCTATACTGCGCAAGTGAGCGCGGAAGGTGTAAGCGGGGTCGGTTTCGCGCCGCGTAATGTACTCCTCGAACCTGAGTTGCTCCGAGAGCTTAGTGCCGCTGCGTATGGCCTGGGCCTGTTGCCTCTCCGTGCGCTGGATCGTGCGAGCAGTTTCCAGCACCGCCTCTACGCTCGACGTTGGCACGAAAAGGAGGCCGTCATCGTCGGCAAACAGCACATCTTCGGTGCCGACTTCGTGAGGGCCGAAGCGGGCGGTGGCGAGCGCCAGGGGGTCGCGGGCCTCGAGCCGCTGCGGGCCTGCCGGGCACGTGCCGTAACTGAAGATAGGCATGCCGATTTGCAGAAGCTCCGGCGTATCCCGGTGGAAACCCCACACCGAGATGCCCGCGATACCAAAGGCCCAGGCTTCTAACGCGGTAAGGTCGCCAATGCAACCCTGGTCCGTGCGCCCCTCGTTGTCAATCGTGAGGATGTCGCCGTCCTGTGCGGCCCTCATAGCCTCCAGGAAGATATCAACACTGCCATAGTGCCGCGCGGGCAGCACCCGCCCCGACATGCGGCTCCCCGGCATGATCGGCTTGAGGCCCGGCGGGGCAAGGCGGATGGGCAGGCCCAGGCGCATGCAGGCGTCCGCGATAAGAGGCGTCGAGAGGTCTGTGAATATGTCACTAATGCTGCGGTTATCCATACCAGCCTCCAATAAAGTGCCGGAGCATACCGGTACGACTTCATTTTACTGGCTTGGTGGCTAACGAGCAATGAACCGGGTACGTGGCTAGAGCAATCAGCACAAGAGAGCAAGGATAGATTTCTATCCTTGCTCTCTTGTGCAATCCACAATTGATTCTTACATGAAAGTGTGACGCAGTTGGACTACCGTGCTGAGGCGGCAGACTGGCAGTTGGGGAAGAAAGAGTTGCCGACTATCTTCGATGCCTGACCCCTCGTTACATCCATGCCCGGCCTGAAGTACGCCCGGTTACCGGCCTGGCAAGGCTCTCCCGGACCACCACATGCATAGCCGCTCATCACACCCCTGGAAACCAGTCTCTCCACAAACAGGTAGAAGGCGTTGCTTGGGGTAACGTCCTCAAAGGTTTGCGCTGCCGGTGTATCGGAGTAACCCCTGGCGTTGGACACGATCTTGGTGAGTTGTCCACGCGATACATTCTTAGCGGGGCGGAAGTAAGGGCGGTTGTCAGGCGCTACACATTCCTCACCTGGCCCACCACACGCGTAGCCGGAGATGATGCTGCGGCTCGACATGCGCTCTATGAACGCGTAGAACGGGCTGTCGGGCGGCACGTCCTGGAATGTCTGGCCCGTAGGCGTGTCGTTGTACCCTGCCGCGTTGGCTACGATCTTAGAGACCTGTCCGCGCGTCATCGAGTTGTTGGGCCGGAAGTAGGGATCGTTGCCGGTGCCGCATGGCTCCCCCAGGCCGCCGCACGGGTAGCCTGAGATGATGTTGCGACCGGCCATGCAGGAGATGTACGTGTAGAAGGGACTCTCCGGCGGCACGTCCTGGAACCTTACTTCGTCTGGCGTCACCGCAGGCGGACCGCCCATCAAACGCGCTACTCCGGTGATTCGGTTCGGAGACGCGGTATAAGTGCCTCCAGCTAGGATCTTGCCGTCGCGCTGCAACTTCAGGTCAGCTATAGTAAACTGTGCTACTGAGGCCGTTCCACCACTACCAAACGAGGAGTCAAGGCTCCCGTCTGGAAGGTACCGGGTAACCATAGCCGGTGTACCGACGTAAGGGGCGGATGACACAACCAGCTTTCCGTCGTGCTGTACGACCAGATTGTACCAGGCCGTGTCTATGTAGGCTATTCCTTCGGTACCGAAGGATGGTTCGAGGGTGCCGTTGGCATTTAGCTCGACCAGCAGCCCTTCGGAGTAGTTACTCACGAAGTAGGAACCCGATACCACGATATGTCCGTCTGGCGTCAGGGCGACGGAGTCGGTCCCGGATTTGCCCTCGATCTGGGTCAATCGCACGACACCCGAGTCCCCGAACGTTGTGTCGACGCTCCCATCGGCGTTGTACCTTATGACGGACAGGACCTCCCTATCTGCGGTGGTACTTTCCTTATATATTTCTCCCGCTACCACGATTTTGCCGTCACCTTGAAGAACCAGGGCATTGGCCTTGTCGATATTGCCGAAGTCGCCGGTTACTACTCCGTCGCCGTCGAAACTCGTGTCAAGCGTGCCGTTCGCGTTGAACCGCGTAAGTGCTATATCGTGCTGCCCGTAACTGCCCACTCCGAAATAACTAAGCACGATTAGCTTGTCATCCGGTTGCACAGCCATGTCCGTGACGCTATGCCATTGTATCACCGGGCTGATTGTTGCCAGGCCCCCATCGCCAAAATTGCTATCGAAGGTACCATTCGAGTTGAAGCGTACCGCCGCCGGTCGCCCGTTCATGGTGCCACCCAGGATAATCTTTCCGGTGCTTTGCAGGGCCACGTGGTCGAAGTTCCCTGTGGAGCTATAAGTTGCGGCTCCGCTAACCCCGAAGGTGCTGTCGCGAGTACCATTCACGTTGTACCGCAGCACGCCGTAAGTAGTCTCGAACAACTGGCCTGACTCCTGATAGGAGGTGCCCAACTCGGCAAGCGCCACTACCTTATCATCGCTTTGCACCGCCAGGCTGCTAACGCTGGAGCGGTTCGCGAGCGGAGAAAGCGTCCGCTTCCCGTCGCCGTCGAAGCTACTGTCGGGTTGGCCGTTGGAGCTGTACCGGGCCACCGCGAACCTGTACCTCGGCTTCGGACCGCTTATAGTGCCGAACAGGGTCCCGGCTCCCACCAGTTTACCGTCCGGAGTGGCAGCTACTCCATAGGCGTAACTTCTATCTCCTCCGAAGTCGAGGCTCGCCGTGCCGTTTGTGCCGAACGCGGGGTCTAAGTTACCCGCAGAATCGAAGCGGAACAGTGCGAAATTGCGAGTAGCAGAAGGGGAGTCCGGTCCCTTCGCCTGCTCCTTCTCCTTCTCGTGGGTATCAAAAGAGAAACCTGCGACAGGGGCGTCGAAGTCAGGGGCGCTAGCGGGGTTGTATACGAGTCCGGGCACCACTAGCTTGCCACCTGGTTGCGGCAGCAGGTCATAGCCCGCTGACATATTACTGTGAATGCGTTTACCTGCCGTACCAAAATCCAGATCGGGGGTACCGTTGTTGTGATAACGCGCCATTGCGAGGCCGCCACCGTCACAACAGGCATTGCCGACGGCCAGTATCTTGTTGTCGGCAGTGACAGCCAGGGAGAATACGCGGTCGTTGCCGAGAAACTCCGTCGTAACTAGCCCATCGGAATCGAATGATGTGTCCAGGTCGCCACTGCTAGTGAAGCGGGCTATCGCAAAGTAAAAGCTATAGCCGTTCTGCTCGTAACGTCTAAGGGTGCCACCCACGAGAGCTTTACCGTCCGGCTGCACGGTTAGAGCGAATCCTTCGCACGTGCTATTGTTGTCCACTAGCTGGTTGCAGAATACAGAGTTCATGCCGTCCTGGCTAAACGTGGTATCCGGGCTGCCGTTGGAGTTGAGGCGGGCGATCCACATCCTGTTGCCGGAAGTGTCGGTCGTACCCGCCACCAGTATCTTGCCGCCGGGAAGAAGCCGCATAGAGTTGATGAGCGAGCCATCTGTGACGTTACCCTTCACCGTGCCGCTGATGCCAAAGGAGGTGTCGAGACTGCCATCGGGGTTGTAACGGGCCAGGGCGTACTGCAAGACGTCCGGGTCGTAATAGCCTGCGGCCACTATCTTGCCGTCCGGCTGGATTACCATCGAGCCGGCAGCGGCCCCGCCGAAGAAAGTGGTGCGCACGCTACCCATGTAGCCGAAGGAATTGTCAGCACTCCCATCGGGGTTGAGACGCGACACGGCGAATCCCCCGCCGTCGCGCACCTGTCCCACAACAACAATCTTGCTGTCGGCCTGAACGGCGGTCGAGTAGCCTATGCCCTCCATTGGGTATGGGAAGTCCGCGCTTGCTATACCTCCGTTGCCGAAAGAAGGATCGAGATCACCATCGGCAGCATAGGCGATGCCAGCCAGGGCTATGATGATAAGGAATGCGGCTACCATACTCCTGGAAAGCACGGCTGGAAAGCGTCTGCGCTTAGGCATATAAAATCTCCTGTCTTAAGGGCAACAACCTACGAATTTGCGCAGCAAGCTGTGTAGGGAACCGCCTGTAACATAAGCCCCGCAAGCATATAGTCTCCAGAGTACAGCAGGGTGGCTATGTGATGTCTGTTACATTGTTACTATTACCAAGTTACTCCTGAACAACTACTAGCATAATGGTTGCATTGATGCGAGGCAACACAAGCCCCTGTAGAAAGTAGCAACCCTACCATCGAGGCGTAGGTGGAAAGCAACAGGGAGGGGCAGTTCGTACTTACCCCTCCCTGTTGAGCTTAGCATACCATATCTAGCTTATGGGAAGATACCCCGCAGGCGGGTGACTTCGGCCACGCGGCTGATGGCAAGCATGTAGGCCCCGGTGCGCATATCGACCGAGTTGTTGTCGGAGGTCTCGAATACGTCCCGGAAGGCACGCTTCATAACCCGCTCCAGCTTCTGGTTCACCTCGTCCTCGGCCCAGTAGTAGCCCTGGATGTTCTGCGCCCACTCGAAGTAGGACACGGTGACGCCACCGGCGTTCGCCAGGATGTCGGGCAGCACCATGACGCCCTTCTCGAACAGTAGGCGGTCGGCCTCAGGTGTGGTGGGGCCATTGGCGGCCTCGGCGATCATCTTGGTCTTGATGCGGTCGGCGTTCTGAACGGTGATGACACTCTCAAGCGCGGCGGGCACCAGGATGTCGCACTCCACTTCGAGCAGTTCTTCGTTGGTCACGTCGTCGCTGCCCGCGAAGCCGCTGAGCGAACCATGCTCCTGCTTGTGCCGCAGGGCACCGAGGGGGTCTATGCCACTCGTATTGAGGATGCCGCCCCGGCTGTCGGACACCGCGATCACCCTGGCACCGTCCTCGCTGAGGAGGCGGGCGGCGATGGCCCCGGCGTTGCCGTAGCCCTGCACCACCACGCGCGCCCCTTCGAGGCTCATGCCCCGCGTCTTCACCGCCTCGCGCACCACGTATTGCAGGCCACGAGCCGTCGCCTCGTTGCGGCCCAGCGACCCCTCGACCGCGATGGGCTTGCCGGTGATGAGGCCGGGCATCGGGTAGCCGCGCAACATCGACACGGTGTCCATGATCCAGGCCATCGTCTGGGCGTTGGTGTTCACGTCGGGGGCTGGGATGTCGATTTCGGGGCCGATGATGGGGGCGATCTCGGCGGCGAAGCGGCGAGTGAGGCGCTCAAGCTCGGCGATGCTGTGCTGCTTGGGGTCGATTATCACCCCGCCCTTGCCGCCGCCGTAGGGGATACCCACAGTCGCGCACTTCCAGGTCATCCACATCGCCAGAGCCTTGACCTCATCGAGCGTCACGTCCTGGTGGTAGCGGATGCCGCCCTTCGCAGGGCCGCGGGTGAGGGAGTGCTGCACGCGAAACCCCGTAAAGACCCTGTAGCTGCCGTCGTCCATGCGCACCGGGAAGTGCACAGTCAATTCGCGCTTGGGGTGGGCAAGGATTTGCTTCATGCCCTCGTCCAGGTGCAGCTTATCGGCAGCCTGCATAAACTGCTCGACCGCTATCTGGTACGGGTTGGGTTTGTTGGCCGTTTCCGCCATTAGTTAGCCTCCTCATTGAGTCTAGATGGATTATCAACATTGATAGCTTATGTAACTCGTAACACGTAAAACGTAATCACTCTATCCTGACGTTACGCGTTACGTGTTACGAGTTACGCATTGCTTCCAGCTTCCTTTTCAGCAACTCTCGGACCGCGTTGGCATCGGCCTGTCCCCTGGTTGCTTTCATTATGGGGCCGAGGAATGCGCCAATCGCGCTCTCCTTGCCTCCGAGGTAGTCGGCCACCGGCTTCGGGTTGGCGGCGATTGCCTCATCTACCGCCTGCTCGAGGGCCGAGTCGTCGCGCATAACGCCGAGGCCGCGCTCGCTCACCAAGCGGGCGGGGGATGCGCCGCCGTTGAATAGCTCCGGCAGCAGGTCCCTGGCGAGATTGCGGTTGATGGTGCCTCCGGCGAGCAGCTCCACAAGCTCGCGCAAGTGGGCGGGGGTGAGCTTGCTCTGCTCGATGCTAATACCCGCCTCCGAGGCGAGCCTGGCAAGGTCGTTCACCACGAACCCGGCGGCCGCCCTGGCACCTTCAGCACTCAACCCGCTGGCTGCCTGCTCGTAGTAATCGGCGGTCGCGGGCGATGCGGTGAGTTGCGCGGCATCATAGGACGAGAGGCCGTACTCCCGCACCAGGCGCTCGCGGCGGGCGTCGGGTAGCTCCGGTAACTGGCGGCGGTACTCCTCCAGGTCGGCGTCGGTGAAAGTGAGGGGCGGCAGGTCGGGTTCGGGGAAGTAGCGGTAGTCGTGCGCCTCTTCCTTCGACCGCTGCGACACCGTGACGTTGCGGCCCTCGACCCAGCCGCGCGTCTCCTGCACGATACGCCCGCCACCCTGTAGCACGCCGGTCTGCCGCTCTACCTCGTATTCCAGCGCCGCCCGCAACGCCTTGAACGAGTTCATGTTCTTCACTTCGACCTTGGTGCCGAACTCGGCCTGCCCGACGGGCCGCACCGACACGTTGGCGTCCACCCGTAGTGCCCCCTCCTCCATGTTGCCGGTGGACACGCCCAGCCACCGCAGGAGATGGCGCAGCTTCATGGCGAAGAGTTGCGCCTGTTCGGGGGAGGTGATGTCAGGCTCCGACACGATCTCCATGAGAGGCAGGCCCGCGCGGTTCACGTCCATGAGGGTGTAAGCGCCGTCCGGCCCGGTGCGGTGCAGCAGGCGGGCGGTATCCTCCTCCAGGTGCACGCGGCGGATGCCAACTCGGAAGGTGTCCTTTACGTTGCCCCGGTCGTCGGGCACGTCAACCTCCAGGTGGCCGTCCACGCACAGGGGTAGGTCGTACTGGGAGATCTGGTAGCCCTTCATCAGGTCGGGGTAGGGGTAGTTCTTGCGGTCGAACTTGGAGAAGTGCGGTATGTCGCAGTTGAGGGCCAGCCCGGTGAGCACCGTCTTGCGCACCGCCTGCCTGTTGATGACCGGGAGGGTGCCGGGCATGCCCATGCAGACGGGGCACACGTGCGAGTTGGGCGGGGCGTAGGCTATATCGGCGCTGCACCCGCAGTACATCTTGCTCTCGGTGAGCAGTTGCGCGTGCACTTCCAGGCCGATGGTGGTCGTATACGCGCCGCCGGGGCTACCATTGGCGTCGGACAAGGGGCTACCGGCCTCTGTTGATTGCTGTGTGCTAACCATTCGTTAGTAGGCGCTCCTAAAACAGACAAGCCTCGCATTATAGCACGGGCGCATGAAGCCTGCAAAGCATGGAACGGAGGTCACGCTCTCTTGCCGGGCACCGGCCTGCCATCCCGCAGGCTCCATTCATGGCCGCAGTGCCCGCAGGTGTAGCTATCGATGCGCACGGCGTTGGTCTGCCGCCACTCCTGCACCACATTGGCGGCCAGCAGCACGCATGCCGCCAGGGCCGCGGGCACCCAGAACGGTATCGCGGCTGCTATGCTCGACTGGCTGCCGAAGAAATAGGGCACCACGCCGTTCAGCACAAAGGTGCCCACCACCCAGGTGAGCAGCCCCAGGACCGTGGCAGACCGGGTGTTGGGGTTGATTACCACCCCACGCCTGGGGTCGTACCTGTGGCTGGACGAGGCTGCCTGGAGGCTGCCGCACACCGGGCAGGGCCGCGACGGCGCTTGTATTGTGTGCCGGTTAGGTGATTCCGCGAACATAGGGATTATTACCGCTAAAGCCGTGTAGCACGGGGTGGGTTGCGTTGCAGGCTCCGTTGCCCCTCCGTGCCCATTTTACCTTATAGCCAGGCACCGGCAACCGAGGTCTTGGGGGCGGTAGGTGTGATAAGTAGGAGAGGCGCTGTTGGCACGTTCCCACCCACGTCCACGTTGAAGGTCCGCGAGGGAGAGCCACCGTTCGGGAAAGTCAACGGAAAGGGCGCGGTCTGCTTGAGGATGGTGCTCTTGAGGCGAGGGTCGGGCGCTATCAGCGTGGCTACGTACTCGGGGGTGCCGGGCGTCCACACGAGCTGCTGCACGAAGGCTTCAATGTCCCAGTAGCCGGACGTGCCCAGGTACTGCGTGCGCACCCGGATAAGTTCGCCCTCCGGCAGGAAGCGGATGAGGGCATCACGAGCGGCGTTGTGGGCGGCGTTCCTTATGGGCCACTCTTCGGAACCTGCCTCTATATGCACTGTAAGGCTGATTGTCCGAGGGAGCGCGCGCGAGCCGAAGAAGTAGCTACCCGCCTGGTATCCAGGAGAGGTGAGCATCTCCCGCTGGGGCAGATCGTGGCGGCCCTGTGTCTCGCTCAGGAAGTTCAGGCCGTCCGAGATGTCCAGCACGGTATCATCCGGGGCGATAAGCCAAACTTTGTGCTCTTGAGTTGCCAATGCGCGCTCGCTCCTATGGTTGCGGCAAACAAAAAGACCCCTGGCTAGGACCGCTAGGGTCCGCTCAGGGGGCGGAAAAAGCTGCTATTTGATTTGGACAGCAAAGCCACTAGGCGGGGGTTCCCCTACCGTGGCGGCTTTATCCACCGTTCATTATTCGGTTCTACTCTATTTTAGCACGGCAGTTCTGTTAATGCTAGTCCCTCTACACTAGGCACCTCGATAGGACCGTGCCCCAGGCCCACCGCGATGCCGAGGCCCATGTTCAGGATGGTAACTAGGTGGCTTTGCTGTCCCAGACATCAAGGACCTGATTCTTAAGTTCGGTTGCCAGGTACTCGGCATCTTCGGGATTTATCTCCTGGAAGGGCAATCCCGTTATCGCGCCGTGATCGCACGGGTGTTCCGCGTCTGGCTCAGTATCAGGTATTACATCAAGGCCCACGCTTCGGACTCCCCCAACTGAGAGTGTAAAGGTACCGAAGCAGCGGATGAAGGTTGCACAAAATTCTTCCGGGCTACAAACGCTGGCGTTCGCTATGGAGAGGCCATCCTTGTCCTTCTCTTTTCTAATGAAGGCCCTGTACCGCAAATGCCCCTTCAGGTGACGCGCATCCCACAGGGCACGGTAGACAAGTACATCAGGGTCTAGGCGCGTTGCACCGCCCCATGGACGCCTCGGCTCGTCCATTATTCCTCATTGAGCCAATACAGCCATCCAATAAGCTTATCTAACGTGACGTTATCCGTTCCCCGCATTTCCCCTTCCTGATAGTAGATGTAGTGCCGTAGCCTGGGTTGTGCCGGGATAATGAGGCGAACGTGCTTCGAGTTGTGCTCCCACTCGAAGCGAACACCATTATCCCCGTCATCCATGACGTAACCAAACGGGAAAGCATCCTGCATGGCACGACCCGAAAGTGCAATAAGTACCCAAGCTTGGGCGAATGCAAACGGCGTCGGTCGGATCTCAGGGTTCTCTTCCTTTTTGAGATCAAGTAAGTCAGCTTGGACGCGGGCCAAATTACTCTTAGTGAGAGTATTAGATTCCGGTATCACACGCACTATGACCTTGGGTTTTGCAGCTTCGCTACGCTTCCAATGTTCAACTAGTTGGCCCTTAGTAGGACGGCGCTGGGTTTCCGGAATGTCGTGTTCATGCAGGCGATCAGTGATGTGCCAAGAGTACTTAACATCCTTACGCCGCTCTGCCTCATGACGTGCTACCATTAGTTGCTCCTTCTAGGAGAGAGGAAAGTAACGCCGGAAGCATTCAGCAGTGCTTCCAGGCTCTTGGCCTTTTTCCTAGCGCGGTCAATAGCGGCCTGCAATTGATCCAAGTCGTCATCATCAAGGGCGATAAAAAGCTCATCATGTCTTCTGCTATGATGATAGTGAATCCTGAGAGTGTGTGTCATTACAGCCGCAATAGGAGGCTGTGTAACATCGTCAGGAAAGAGGGGCCGTACATCGGTGATTATGCGAGCATCGTAGAATGTCTTGTCATGCTCATAAAGGAGGTCCAGTGCTTTCCAAGTAGCGGTCATGGCTCCCGATTGGAGAATGCTAACTAGTCGCGATTCGAGTACGGACCTTTCGGCTTCGGACAGCATAAGGTCCTTAGATTGACTGAGATCGTGTGCAAGTTCGGTTAGGGGGACTGACAGTACCGATAGCCCTGCAAACACCCACATCCCCATGTTCACAAGTCCTTCTAGGTCACTACGCGGGGTACCTTTGACGGTGTCTGCTAGAAAGTCAATTAGATCGGTGTCAAGGAAGGCGGCATGCTCAGTTGTAAGGGCGTCCTTGATTTCCTGGACGGCGTCTTCCTGCATGTTCGCAAGAGTGATTAACGGTGCTTGGTACTCACTGGGGACACTTCTTTCTGCCATGAAGTATGGACCTCAATTCCTGGCTAGGCTACAGTATAGCGGACGCTCAGTGTGTGTATGTACATATATACATCCAATTGTATCATAGTTTTCCACATTTGGGACTGACAGGCAAGGCGCGGCAAGGAACTGAATACAACAAAGAGGGCTGCTGGGGCAGACCTTGACAGCCCTCTTTGTTGTCCATAAACTGTAGTCTTATCAACTGCCGGTTCGATAGTGGTGACAGGAGGAGATTGATATGGCCCCTGATCAAACGGACATCTCAGTGGCAAACGCAATATTTGCAGTCGTAGCTAATCAAAGGCAAGCAGGCATCAAACCTATTACTATGGATGGAAAGCAGGTTCTTGAGGAACTGAAGACTTACTCGGGGTTTTACGGGGAAATTGACTTGAGAACAATGGTCTCCGTCCTTTTCTACTTTCAGACGCGTGGGTGCCTGACAATAGACGAGGACACGGTAGGGTATGACGGCACCATGCTCATATCTGATATCAATGAGGATTGCATTATGCGAGCCCTCTGGAACTAGACGGCGCAGGCGCGACGTGGGCTAGAATATATAGCCCATGCGTAATATCTATATATCGTGTATGCGAGGCCGATGCACAGTGTATACACGGTCCGCCCAGGAATCGTAAGGGCGGCTATAAATGGTGGCACCATTATTGCAAGTTTTATCAAGCAGGTTGCTGCGGAGGCGACTCCCTTTACAATTCACATAACAATCAAGGAGGAAGTGAGGGCTATGTTTAGACACGCGCGGATATTTACCATGCTTGCAGTTGTTATGCTGGCACTGGTCTTTTCGGTAGGCTCAGCGGGCCATGTGAGCGCGCAGTCGCAGGGCTGCGACACTACAGGCACCCGCAACGGCAGCGCGACGCCTGCCTACGGCACCACCGGCACGGTTATTATGCTACGGGCGACCGGCTTCAGGCCAGGGGAAGACGTTTCCTTTTGGTTTACTCTTCCCAATGGACGTGTGGCCGGCACTGCTGCGCCTGTGGGGGGCGGGGTAAACCCCGATGGTTCAATTGGCCCGCTAGACTTTGAGATTGAGCAGCGGGACGTTGACACGTTCCCGGGCCGCTGGGCTATCACCTTCCAGGGTGCCTCCAGCAACAATACCGCGGTGATCTACTTCTGCGTACTTACACCGCAGCAGGCGACCGCTGTGGCCCAGCCGGCCCAGCCCACTGCCGCCCCGGCCACTGCCACTTCGGTGCCCGCAACCGCTACCACGGTAGCTACCACCGCCCCGGCGGCCAGCCCGACCACTGCGGCAGCCGTTAGCCCGACCACTGCGGCAGCCGTCAGCCCGACCGCTGATGCGGCTGTCAGCCCTACCACTGCGGCAGTCAGCCCCACAGCAGTAGCGACGGACGCCGGAGCCGCTGCCACGGCCACCACGGCCCCGGTGATGCCCACCGGCACAACAATGCCGATGGAAAGCCCCACCACAGCGGCCATCCCCACCGAGGTAATGCCCGTGCCAACAGTTGACACAGGCGCGGGGGCTGGCGCGGGAGACCTGCCCGGCATGCCCACCACCGGCCAATCTGACGGCTCTATGCTCGTCACGCTGGTGCTGGCAGCCCTCGGCTTGATGGGTGCCGGTCTCGTGGCTCGCCGCGCAAAGACCATGAGCCGCTAAAGTTCCGCCGCAACCTGAGAGAGTGAAAAGGGCCAGCATGCTGGCCCTTTTTGTATTGCGAATTTGGAATTTCGAGTTGCGAATTTGTTAGAGTTCTTCCAAATTCGCAATTCGCTTGACATGCCGCCCGGTATTGTAGATATTTATCTTTACTATCTAATGAGAGGAGCGACACGAATATGGCAGTAGCTTTACCCAAGCGTAGCGAGCTTGACGCGAAATATACGTGGGACCTGGGGAGCATCTTCCCCGGTAACGAGCAGTGGCAGGCAAAGGCGGAGGAGGTCCGCGCCATGCTGCCGGGGCTTGACGAGTACAAGGGACACCTTGGCGAATCCGCCGAACGATTGCTGGGCTACTTCAAGCTGGCCGAGCGCATCAACGTGCCGATGATGCAGTTGTTCGTGTACGCCAACCACATGCACGACAGCGACACCACCAACCAGGAGACCGCCGCCCTGCGCGACCAGGCGCGTGGCATGTTCGCCTCGGTGGCAGCCGCGCTCTCATTTGCCGAGCCGGAATTGCTCACCATCCCTCATGAAACAATCGAGCGGTACATGCAGGAGGAGCCTGAACTCCAGGTCTACGGGCACTACTTCGACATGCTGCGCCGCAAGGCCGACCACGTCCGCTCGCCCGAAGTGGAGCAGGTGCTGGCGATGGCCTCCGACTTGCTCGACACGCCCCGCACCGCCCACGGCACCCTGGCCGACTCGGACCTCGACTATGGCAGCGTGGACACGGGACAAGGCTCGCTTCAGTTGTCGGGCGGCACGATCCAGTCGCTCCTACGCAACCCCAACATAGAGGTGCGCCGCACGGCCTGGGAGCAGTACGCCGACGGCTTCCTCAGCGTGAAGAACACTTTCGCGAGTCTGCTTTCGGGCGGCGTGAAGAAGGACGTATTCCTGGCCCGCGCCCACAACTACAACACGGCGGTCGAGGCGGCCCTGTCGCAGAACTTCATCCCGCGCGAAGTGTACGACAACATGCTCAACACGGCCCGGCGCAAGCTGCCCGTGTGGCACCGCTACTGGTCGGTGCGCCGCCGCATTTTGGGCCTCGACATGCTGCACCCCTACGACGTTTTTGCTCCCCTAGCGAAAGAGCAGCCTGCCTTAGCTTTTGAAGATGCCATTGAGATGATCTGTGAGGGAATGGGCCCGCTGGGTGACGATTACTGCGACCCAATGCGCAAGGGCCTGCTGGAGCAGCGTTGGGTGGACGTTTACCCCAACGTGGGCAAGCGCAGCGGGGCATACTCGGGCGGCTCGTTCGGCACCAACCCGTTCATCCTGATGAGCTACACCAACGACCTGGAGTCGATGAGCACGCTAGCCCACGAGCTTGGGCATTCCATGCACTCGTACCTGACGCGGGCCAACCAGCCGATGGTCTACGCTCGCTATGGCATGTTCGTGGCCGAGACCGCATCCAACTTCAACCAGGCGCTGGTGCGAGCGCACCTGCTCAAGAAGAACGACGACCCGCAGTTCCAGATCGCGGTGATCGAAGAGGCGATGTACAACTTCCACCGCTACTTCTTCATCATGCCGATACTGGCGCGGTTCGAGCTTGAGATCCACACCCGCGTCGAGAACGGGCAGGCCCTCACCGCCGACAGCCTCATCGAGCTTATGGCCGACATGTTCACCGAGGGTTACGGGCCGGAGGTGGAAGTGGACCGCCGGCGTGTGGGCATCACCTGGGCGCAGTTCCCGATCCACATGTACCTCAACTTCTACGTCTACCAGTACGCCACCGGCATCTCAGCCGCCAACGCGCTGGCCGCCAACGTGCTGGAGAAGGGGCAAAGCGCCGCCGAGGACTACAAGCGGTTCCTCAAAGCCGGTAGCTCCACCTACCCACTGGACGCCCTCAAGATGGCGGGCGTTGACATGTCCACCCCCGAACCCGTCGAGCGCGCCTTCGACATCCTGGAAGGCTTCGTGGACCGCCTGGAGCGACTCGCCCTTTAGGGAAGCCGCTAAAGAGACGAAACCGCAAAGGCGCAAAGAGAGCAAACGTAACGCTAAGATATAAGGGTTCAGATGGTACGAAAGGGACCAGGGCACTTAATACCGTGCCCTGGTCCCTTTGCAATTGGAGCAGCCTGTTAATCCCTACGCATCCCTTACGGTCTTCAGTGTGGGCCATGCGCCATGTGCTGCGGCCAATAACCCCACCCTGTCATCCTGAACGCAGTGAAGGATCTCAAATGCTGCTCTTGCCATCATGCCGAACTTCCGGTACCATAACCCCCATGCCTACAGACTACCTCATCAAGGGCATGGCTAAATACGGGCAGCAGAGCCGGCCCTTGTCATTCTGAGCGTAGCGAAGAATCAGCCACCCCTTCTTGATAGTTGCTACCACAGCACCCAAAGCCCCTCTTTGTCATTCTGAGCGTAGCGAAGAATCGCGTCCCTCAGCACCCAAATACCACCTTTTCTATCGCCACATGGTACCGTAAGAAAGAAGAAACATCCTGGTGTAGGACGAGATTTCTCACTGCGTTCGAAATGACATGGTGGGGCGGATGTGCTCTTATCCGAGGCCGGGTCTGAGTTATAGCTTCTCACTCCAACAGCATCCTTACTCACCTTCTTGAGATCCTTCGCTGCGCTCAGGATGACAGGGGGAGTATGGTGCTAATATCGTGGTGTGATGCAGGCAAGTGGGCCGCACTTTCACCTCTTTTCACCAAATAGATACCTGCGACATGCCCGGTACGTAGTATAATTAGTGGAGACCCCGTGCTAGCAACCCATTTTCCTATGGTCTGGATGCCTACATGAACAACACTATCTGGATAATCTACGCAATCGTTGTGCTGGGGGTGGCTCTCGTCGTGGGGCGCTACCTGGGACGCTTCCGGGAAGCTTACACCGAAATGACGGGCATGATGGTGGGCATGACGATGGGCATGCTCAACGGCTTCCTGGTCGGCTACGCGGCCGCTGCCTTCACATCGAGCATGTTTTGGGGCAACCTGATAGGCTTGCCGCTGGGGCTGCTCCTGGGCGTGTGGTATGGCCGGGCCGGGGGCCTCATGGGCGTGATGGACGGCGGCATGGGCGGGGCGATGGGCGGCTCTATGGGCGCGATGCTCGCGGCCATGCTCGCCTACCCAACCTGGGCGTTGAATTGGACCGCCGTGCTGCTCGTCGCGGTCTACATGCCCGGCATGCTGGGCCTGGTGCTCCTGATAGAGAGGAGCGCGCCCGGCCATGCCGCCCTGCACCGGCTCCTGCCCTTCTTCGCCCGCGCGGTGAATGCTGAAGTGCGAGAGGAGCTTGAAAGCCCAGCCGGCACGCGTTCCACCTTGCACATCACCGATTACTATGCCTTCCTGGGTGTCGCGCCCGAGGCTCATGCCGACACAATAGCGCAGGCCTACCTGGAGAAGCTTGCTACCTCCACTCCAAGCGAAGTACGCACTGCTGAGGTAGCCTTCGCCACCCTCACCGACCCCACCAGGAGGCGTGCTTACGACGCGGTGCTGGCGGCCCATCGCCCCATAGATGCCAGCGGGGACTACTCCACGCCTTCGCACAAGAACCGAACAGCCACACGGCCACGCAATGACACTATTGCAGCCACCGCAGCCGCAACCGGCAGCGCGGCAGCCATCCAAGTTAGGCCGCGCAAGTCGAAGCAGCCGCAACAGGCGCAACAGGCACCCGCCAGCCACCAGGAGCGGTCGCGGGCGGTCGCACGCAAGAAGGAAGCGCCTATCTCGTGGGTGGGTGTGACGGCGGGGCTGGTGACGCTGGCGGTGTTGGGCCTGTGGTGGCTTGCCGCTCAGTCCGGCAGGCCGGCTGGGATGGGCAACCAGACGGCCACCAACCTAGGCACCCCGGTGCTCGGCTACGTTAACAACGAGCGCAACCTGCCGGAGAGTGAAGTGCGCAAGCTGGAAGCCAAGGCTGTAACGGTGCCCGTGGCCTCGGACGGCAAGCAGAAAGTAAATTTCACGGTGGTGGGCGATACGATGTCGTACAAGCCACGCGTGCTCAAGGTGAAGAAGGACGTGCCGGTGCACTTCACCATCAGCGTGGAGGGACGCGATCCCGGCTGCGGTCAGTTCGTCGCTTTTCGCGGCCTGGGCGCTCACGGCCTGGCCCAACCCGGCAAAATCAACACCGCCGAGTTCACCGCCTCGACCACGGGCGTATACGAAATCAACTGCGGCATGGAGATGATGGAGCCGGGGTACATACTCGTCACAGAGTAATAGAAGCCTCGTGCAGGACGGCGGCAAGCGACATAGACCCTCACCCCCAACCTGATATTCAAGCAAGCCAGGGCAGACCTCACACCCCGGTGCGCAACACCGTAGTGAGTGCTGCCGTTGTCGTTGCCCTCGGGCTGGCGATTTTCTCCGGCTGGCGAATGTTGAGTGGGCCGGGCACCGCGGTGTCCAGCGCTCCACAGGTCCGCGCGCGAGTAGGTTCCATCGCTCCCGACTTCGAGCTTAGGGACATCAACACCGGGCAGATGGTGAAGCTGACTGAGCTTCGGGGCAGGCCGGTGTGGATCAACTTCTGGGCTAGCTGGTGCCCGCCCTGCGCCGAAGAGATGCCCGAAATGCAGAAGCTGTACGACCAGTACAGGCACAGCGACCTGGCGTTGCTGGGCATCGACGTGCAGGAGAGTGAGGAGGCCGTCCGCAAGTTCACCGACGGCAAGTTCGACTGGACCTTCCTGATTGACGCCGACGGCAAGGTGGTGGACCGCTACATGGTCGGCGGCCTACCCACCCACTTCTTCATAGACAAGACCGGCGTCATCCGCGCCATCTACCTGGGCGCGCTATCTCACGACGTAGGCATGTCCCACGACACGAAAGTGGACTTCCACCAGTACCTCAACACGATAATAGCCCCATAAGCCGTCGCTTGATGCCCAGCACCCGCGCTGGCTGCTGCCTGAGCTGATTAGAAGCTATCTCAAGAACAACACTGTCGAACATCCCCACCAAGCCCCACTATGTCATTTCGAACGCAGTGAGAAATCTCGTCCTTCACCGCGATGGCTCCCCTTTCTTGCGGTACCCTGTGGCTGAAGGAAAGGTGGTACTTGGTTGATAAAGGACGAGATTTCTCACTACGTTCGAAATGACATAGTGGGGCCATGTGCTCGTATTCCACTCTGTCACTTTACTGTCATTTTTGAGATGAGTTCTAAGTGCAAGCACATAAATAATGATGGGTGATATACTGAGGTAGGAGGTGGGTTATGAGACCAATAGAGCTGCCTACCCTGAGTGATGAGGAGATTAGAGAGCTGGACCA
>JALZHI010000121.1 GCA_030913985.1 Chloroflexota bacterium
GTACTCAGAACTCGGTACTTAAACAAAAACGCCTCTGCACGGAGAGGCTTGTATCTTGCCGGATGGCCTAATCCTTCCCCTTGGGGCTGGGTGGGGCACCGCGCTGTTGCCGGTTGCCGGGTAGGTCTCCGAGCCAGTTCTCTCGCTACCACTCTCGATTTCTATTTGGTTGGTTTGAGTGTACACCAGGCGGGGCGGGGTGTCAAGAGCGGGAGTGTAGAGGGGTGACGGTCAGTTAGATGTTGCATTTCCGCCTAGCCTATTCCCCCCTTGTCATCCTCAGCGTAGCGAAGGATCAGGTGGGTAGATAAGAGTCCTCAACATTCAGGATGATAGTGGTAAATGGAACCAAGGTGCCACAACAGCAAGAGTCAAACACGGGGAACTGATCCTTCGCTACGCTCAGGATGACAGGGGGAGTATGGTCGCCGCGAAGGGGGTATGTGCTCTAACCTGGGGAACGCAGGGGAGTTACCTGCCCAGCGGCTTGGTCTTGGCAAGGCCCACTCTGCGAGGGTAGCCTGGGGGAGTGGGGGCCGTCTTGCGGACGGAGATGACGGCGCGGGGTTCTTCATCGCCTGGGAGAACGAAGGGGTAGGTCTTTGTGAGTTGGCCGCCCAGCAGCCTGGCTGCCCGCTTGCCTTCTGATAGCTCCTGGGATATGTCTCCCTTCTTGGGAGCTAGCAGGCGGCCCCCTACCCTGGCGAGAGGGAGGCAGTATTCGCACAGCACGGGCAGAGCCGACACTGCGCGGGCGGTCACGAGGTCGTAACGCTGGCGGTGGGCTTTGTCGTGGCCTAGCTCCTCGGCCCTGGCGGTGACAACCTCTACGGCTGAGAGGTCGAGCGCGCGGGCAAGCTCCTGGAGGAAGGTGGTCTTTTTGCCTATGGAGTCGTTGAGGGTGAGGCTGATGTGGGGCCAGAGGATTTTGAGGGGCACGCCTGGGAAGCCCGCACCCGTACCGATGTCGATTACACGGAAGTGGGCGGGCGGCGCTTCGATTGGTGGTTTGCCTTCTCGCAGGTCGGAGAGTAAGGCTGCCGCTACCGTGAGGCTGTCCAGGAAATGGCGCACCTGCACTAACTCGTAGTCGGTGATGGCGGTGAGGTTCATGCGGCTGTTCCAGTCTACCAGCGTGTCGTAGTAGAGTTGGAACTGGTCGAGCTGGCGCGGGCTGAGGGTGAAGCCGAGTTGTCGCGCGCCTTCTTCCAGTAGAGCGAGCCGGGCTTCCAACGTTAGATGTAACCTCGCTCGCGGAAGATGCGCTCGCACAACAGCAGGGCCAGGGCCGAGTTACCGTCTTTGATGCGGCCGTCGCGTGCCATCGCCAGGGCTTCGGCTGCGGATACAGGCTTCACTTGTATCTCCTCAGTTTCTTCGGTGGACTGCTCACGGGTGAGGGCTACGTCGAGGGCCAGGTAGATGTGGTAAGCCTGGTCACTCTGGCCTACGGTGGTGTAGTAGCAGCCGAGGTACTGCAATTCGCCGCAGGTCGCGCCTATCTCCTGCTTTATCTCCTTGCGGGCTACCTCCTCGTGCGTGTCACCGTCCGCGTCGTGCATTCCGCCTGCCGGTATCTCCAGGCTCCAGCCGTCAATCGCGTACCGGTACTGGCGGATGAGGATCACGTTACCCTCGTTGGTCACGGGCACTATGCCCACCGCGCCTGGGTGCTCCAAATAGCTGAAGTCGATAGGCTCGTCTTTGCCGTCCAGTTCAACTCGGTCCAGCCGGAGCACGAACCAGGGGGAGATGAACGGGTAGGTGGTGCCGAGCAGGTGCCAGCCAAGCTGTTCGCCGAGGGGCTTGCCTTTCTTTTGTAGTATGTCACCTTCAGAGGTGCCGCTCATAGACGCTCCGTCAATTCGAGTCTGTTCCCAAACGGGTCCGACACGTAGAAGCGCGAGACGCCGGGGATGGGTTCGGCTTGAGCAATTGTGAGGCCAGCCTCTTCGAGCCTGCGGCGCAGTGTAGGGAGGTCGGTCACCAGCAGCGCGGGGTGGGCCTTGAGCGCGGGGCTGAAAGCGTCCTCCAGGCCAACGTGTAGCTCACCGTTTCCAAGGGAGAACCACACACCACCCTTCGGCTTCAAGATGCCGGGCTTCTCTAGCTCCTGGAGGCCCAGCAGGCCGCCGTAGAAGGCCCGCGCTTGCTCCTCAACACCTTCGGTCCGGGGAGCGGCTACCTGGACGTGGTCGAGACCAACGATGGGCATGCGGGCGGGTCACTCCTTCTCTACGAGATGCAGGGTAAAGCGTAGGGCTTCCAGGTCGGCGGCCCCAATGCCGAACATGGCGATGCGTAGCTGGTCGCGTAGCACTCCCCCTAGCTCCACCGTGGCCTCGGCGGAGATAGCGGCGGCCTTGAGGAAGGGGCGGGCGATACCCACCAGGTCGGCACCGAGGGCGAGGGCTTTGGCGGCGTCGATGCCGTTGCGGATGCCCCCACTGGCGAAGACTTTGCCGCCCTCCGGCACGTTGGTGACGAGTAGCTTGAGGCTGTCGGCGGTGGGGATGCCCCAATCGGCGAAGGCCTCGGCTACCAGGCGGTCGCGCTCGTTGGGGATGCGGTGGGCTTCGACCTGGCTCCAGGAGGTGCCGCCAGCGCCCGCCACGTCTATGGCCGCCACGCCTGCCTCCCACAGCAAGAAGGCGGTCTCCTCGGAGATGCCCCAGCCTACCTCTTTGGCGATCACCGGCACCTCCATCGCGCGGCATACCTGGGCTATCTTGCTCGCCAGCCCCGCGAAGTTGGTGTCACCTTCGGGCTGGACGGCCTCTTGCATGGAGTTGAGGTGGAGGATGAGGGCGTCGGCCTCTATCATATCGACGGCGCGCCTGCACTCATCGAGGCCGTAGGAGTAGTTGAGTTGCACAGCCCCCAGGTTGGCGAAGAGGGGCACATCGGGGGCGTAATGACGTACCTGGTAGGTGGGGGCGAGCGTGGGGTCTTTCAGGGCGGCCCGTTGCGAACCGACGCCCATCGCCAGGCCAAGCTCCTGCGCCGCGAGCGCCA
The DNA here is from genome assembly GCA_030913985.1 of Chloroflexota bacterium. Lineage (GTDB taxonomy): Bacteria > Chloroflexota > Chloroflexia > QHBQ01 > JADMIH01 > JADMIH01. Next base: position 3,016 of record JALZHI010000121.1, read on the forward strand.
GGTTGCGGTTGATCTCTTCGGCCCTGGGCGCGCCGCCGGTCATGGAGGAGATCAGCAGAGGCAGTCGCAAGGTGTGGAGCCAGAGCTTGCGGGAGGTGTCCACCGCCGCCAGGTCAAGTTCCGGCAGGGCCTGGTGCACGAACCTGTAGCGTTCGAGGCCGGTGGTGATGCCCCGCCCGCTGACATCCTCTTCCAGGCAGATGCGAATGTGGTCGGCTTTGCGGTTCTCAATCGACATGGCAGTTGCATTGTACAAGCAACCTGGTACCACAACAAACGGAGAGGAGACGGAACCGCTAAAACGCCAAGGACGCCAAGGATGCGCCAAGTGGATTATTTTATTCACCGCAGAGACGCAGAGAGCGCAGAGGGTACGCAGAGATAATGAAGGTTTGTCGAGGGAATGTTGGCCGTCACCCATGCACGTTACTGAAGACCAATCCCCGACTTTGTCATCCTGAGCGTAGCGAAGGATCAGGTGGGCAGGCAGGAGTCTTCAACGTTCAGGATAATGGCGGTAATAGGAACCATGTGCCTCAATAGTGAGAGTCAAACACGGGGAACTGATCCTTCGCTACGCTCAGGATGACAGGGGGAGCAGAATACTAACCTTCCTCCTGGAGACGCTAACCCCAACCTTTCTCCGCGTAATCTCCGCGTCCTCTGCGTCTCTGCGGTGAATTCTTTGGTCCTCTTGGCGCTCTCTTGGCGTCCTTGGCGTGATGCGGTTCCGTCTCTTATTTGACTACTTCGAGGACGAAGAGGAGTTCCTGGCCGGGGATGATGTAGGCTAGGTGCTCTTCGTAGAAGGGGAGGATTCGGTTGATGGCGCGCATGAGAAGGCGGTTGAAGGGAGTGGCGGGGCGCATGTCCATGCGGGCTACCAGCTTGCGGAAGGTGGCGGTTGAGTAGCCGTAACGCTGTTCGGGTTCGCCCTCGCAGAGGTAATTGAAGCTGCGGGAGGAGAAGGCGTGTATGTGAGTTGGGTCGGTGTTAAAATTCAGGCTGCTGAAATGGGGCACGCGTATCCACACTTTCGCGCCTGCCTTCGATACGCGGTGTAACTCCTCCATCACGCCGATGACGTTTTGCAGGTGCTCGATTACGTGCTCGCATACGACCGTGTCGAACGTGTTGTCGGGGAAGGGATAGGGGAACTGGTTGAGGTCCCAGACTACATCAGGTTCGAGGGCGGGGTTGATGTCGAGGGTGACGGCACCTACGATCTTGCGGCGGCCCGCGCCTATGTGGAGGATGTGGGGGCCAGGTGCCGAGAGCTTGGCGGAGGCTGCGGATGAGGGAGGGAAAGCGTGAGTAGGAGGTGGGGGCTGAGGTGTCATGGCCTCTCATTATACATGTGGGGTGGTAGCGACAAAAGTGTGAGGAGTAGAGATGCGGGCTGGATCATTCTTAGCAAAAGACGCCCGTCGATTGATCTTGTACAAGTTTCCGAGTGCGAAGGACGACGCCCGTCGATTGATGGGGATTAACAAAATAATCATCATAGAGTAAGATGGTGGGTATGCCAACACCAACGAAGCTAGGATTTAGCACTGAAGAGCGAGAAGCCCTTGAGCAGATGAGGGATCACCACGCCAAAGGCTATGCTCGTGAGCGTGCCGCCGCGCTGCTGAAGATTGCTGATGGAGCCTCAGCCACCCAGGTAGCATATGGGGGCTTGCTCAAGAGACGCTACCCGCATGCAGTGTGTGAGTGGGTGCGCCGCTACAAAGCCGAAGGCGTACAGGGGTTGCTGATGAGAGGAGGGAGAGGTCGCAAACCCGCTTTTTCCCCCTCAGCTACAAAGCAGCCCAAACCCCAATCCACAAGCCAAAGTGGCGATCCTGCACCTGATTCGACGTGAGCCTTCTTTGTTGGGACATGAACAAAGCCGCTGGACACTGGCTACTCTGCTAGAGAGTTGCAATGAACTTGGACTGATAGCAAGTGAGCGCTTGCACTCTTTGCCTGGTCTTTTCCAACTGCTGGATAGATTAGGCATCAGCTACAAGCGTGCTCGCTCATACACTCATACATCCGTAGTCCCGACCCTTTCTACCTGCACAAGCAAGCCGAAGTAGAGAGGCTCGTTAGAGAAGCTCAAGCTTCAGGGGGTAAGGTGGTGCTGGTGTACATGGACCAGGTGACTACTTACCGCCAACCCACTTTAGCGGCAGCTTACGAGGACAAGGGTCAGGTGCAACCACTAGCCCACCGTAGTTATCACTCAGACACCCTCACCCGCATAGTTGCCAGCCTGGAGCACACTAGCGGACGGGTAGTGTACCTAAGGGCATCTAAGATAGGGACGGGGCAGTTGGTTGAGTTCTACCGGAAGTTGAGGCGCTCTTATCCTGGGGCAGAGCGTATCTACGTGGTGCAGGACAACTGGCCGGTGCACGTCCACCCTGATGTGCTGGTGGCACTGGAGGCACAAACCACCAGGTGGTTGAGAGCCACACCTCCCACCTGGCCGACTACTCCTTCCGCAGCAGCCACTCGCAAATGGGGGCACTTGCAACTACCCATACAAGCCGTGCCACTGCCCACCTATGCCAGTTGGCTCAATCCTATCGAGAAGTTGTGGCGTTGGCTCAAGCAAGAGGTGCTACACCTGCATACCCTCGCTGATGACCTTGCGCTCCTTCGTGCTACCATCGACCACTTCCTTGATAGGTTTGCTCTCGGCTCCTATCAGCTTCTTCGCTATGTCGGCCTCTGTGATGGTTAATTTGTTAATCCTCATAAATCGACGGGCTACACCTTGCAAAGTCTGCCCTTCGGCAGACTGGTTCATCTCAAGACTTCTAAAGAGACCTGATAGAACGCAATAGTCCCCCGAAAGGGGACTATGCAGAGTGTAGCCCTCGATTTCAATCGACGGGCGTCTTATGGCGATATGTTACCAGATACAACGTGTACCCTCTAGTCAGCGGCTGCGCCTGCGGCCACCTTCCGAGGGACGTGGTACAGTTCGGGGAACTGCTTCTGCACCTCGCGCACGATGCCCTCCGCGCTGAGGTTGAAGCGGTCGCGGTAGAGGGCCTGGGGTCCGTGGTCGATGTACTCGTCGGGGAGGCCCAGCAGGCGAATCTTCGGCTCTTTGAGGCCGGGCTGCGAGTGGAAGAACTCCACCACCGCGTCACCGAAGCCACCCGGTATCGAGCCTTCCTCCACCGTGAGCACGCGGCTGAACTTGCTGATGCGCCCGGCCAGCAACTCCTCATCAAGCGGCTTCGCGAAGCGAGCGTTGACCACCATCACCTCGATACCGTCCTGGGACAGCATTTCGGCGGCGGCCAGGGCTGCGTGCACCGGGTTGCCGTAGGCCAGGATGGCAACGTCTTTGCCCTCGCGCATGACAACCGCCTTGCCTATCGGCAACTCGTGCAACTCCTCGTCCATCGGCACGTCGTAACCGTTGCCACGCGGGTAGCGGAAGGCGATAGGGCCGTCGTACTTGCAGGCGGTGTAGACCATGTGCTGCAAGTCGTTTTCGTCGGCGGGGGCCATGAGCACCATCTTAGGTATGGGGCGCAGGTAGGAGATGTCGAACGCGCCCTGGTGGGTGCGGCCGTCATCGCCGACGATGCCGCCACGGTCCATAGCGAAGACCACGGGCAGGTTCTGTATGCACACGTCGTGGATCACCTGGTCGTAGGCCCGCTGGAGGAAGGTGGAGTAGATAGCGACCACCGGCTTGATGCCTTCGGTGGCGAGGCCGGCCGCGAAGGTCACAGCGTGCTGCTCGGCTATCCCCACGTCGAACATCCTGTCGGGGAAGGCCTGGGCGAACTGGTTGAGCGATGTGCCGTCGGGCATGGCGGCAGTGATAGCCACCACGCGCTTGTCGTCGCGGGCCGTCGTGATGAGGGCCTGGGCGAACACGTCCTGGAACTTGGGAGCGGTCGGCTTGGGAGCGCCGGGCTTACCGGGGGCGGCTACCGCGTGCCACTTGACCGCGTCTTCCTCCGCCTGGTCGTGTCCCTTGCCCTTGACCGTGAGCACGTGGATGAACACCGGGCACTCGGCCTTCTTGGCGGCTTCCAGCACGTCCAGCAGCGCACCTACATCATGCCCGTCCACAGGGCCGAGATAGACGAAGCCAAGCTCCTCCCATATCATGGTAGGCATGGCGAACTCTTTGATCGAGTCCTTGAAATGCTTGCCCAGGTCGAGGATTTTGTCGCCAAAGGGCAGGCTCTGCAAGGCTTTCTCGGCGCGGACCTTGGCGCTGTAATAGCGTGGGTCTGTGCGCACGTTGTACAGGTACTTCGAGACGGCACCCACGTTGGGCGCGATGGACATCTCGTTGTCGTTCAGGATGACTATGAAGCGGCGGTTGGAGTCGCCCGCGTTGTTCAGAGCTTCGTAAGCCATGCCGCCCGTCAAGGCGCCATCACCAATCACGGCGATCACGTGATTGTCTTCGCCCTTCAGGTCGCGGGCGACGGCCATGCCGTAGGCCGCTGAGATGGAGGTGGAGGCGTGGCCCGCGCCAAAGCAGTCGTGCACGCTCTCGTCCCGCGACAGGAAGCCACTGATGCCACCGTACTGACGGATGCTGCTGAAGCGGTCGCGGCGGCCCGTGAGTATCTTGTGGGGGTAAGCCTGGTGCCCCACGTCCCACACGATCTTGTCCCACGGAGAGCGGAAGACCTTGTGCAGAGCAACGGCTAGCTCAACCGTGCCCAGGTTGGAGGCATAGTGCCCGCCAATGCTGTTGATGATGGTGATGATCTCCTGGCGGACCTCCTCGGACAGTTGCTCCAACTGCTCCAGAGAGAGGGGCTTGAGATCGGACGGGCCGCTTATCGAGTCTAAAATTCGTGTCATAGGGTCCCTGCGAGAGTATTGTGAAGAATTGCACTAATAGTTAAGTTTACCACCCTGGGCAATCAATGTCAATAAGTATACGCGCCCGGCGGGCTAACGGTGCAGTTTATGTGCCATGCGCTCTCGATGCATTTCATCCGACGCGAGGGCACACCTATACAACGCTGCATAGGCGTAGAAGTTACACCGCATCCGCATTTGGGCGGGATTATAACACAAAGCCTGGTGACGTGTGTCTACAGCCAAATCCACTACAACGTCAGCATAGTTTGGCACGAACTACCTTCAGTCCCTGCGAAATGCTGTCTCTATACATGACGACGGCTCGTACGTCCGGCAGCGTAAGCTGCGGATGCAGGTCCACGATTTGCTCCCCGGTCAGCCCGCCCGCCAGCAGGTCGAGTATGGTCGAGACCTGGATGCGAGTGCCCTTGATGCATGGTTCGCCGGAGCAGACGTCCGGGTGAATTGATATACGGTTGATGGGTGAATACATCACGCGCCTCCGAATTGCGCATGTGGAATGGGTGCCTTTACAGGGCTTGATACGATCATAGCGGGCGAGGGAGGGGGATTACAAGCACCTGGGTGTTTGACAGGGAAGATACGGAAGAGATGGAAGTGACGGAAGTGACGAAACCGCCAAGACGCCAAGGACGCCAAGAACACGCCAAGATAATAAGGGTGTCTCAAGCAAAGGACCAGGGTACACATTACGTATCCTGGTCCTCGTTGCACTCTCTAAACCTTAACATCCTTGGCGGGTTCTTGGCGTCCTTGGCGTCTTGGCGGTTCCGTCTCTAAAGAGGCTACAAGTAGTCGCGGAAGCGTTCGGTGAGGGCGGGTTCGCGCAGCTTGCGCAGGGCCTCGGCCTCTATCTGGCGGACGCGCTCGCGGGTGACGCCCAACATTTCGCCCACTTTTTCGAGCGGGTACTGGTGGCCGTCACCGAGGCCAAAGCGCATTTGCAGCACGATCTTCTCGCGGGGGGTCAGCACCTTTTCGAGGGTGGTCTCCAACTGGTCCTTAAGTAGCTCGTGGCTGGCTTCCTCCTCGGGGGTGGCCGACTCGGAGTCGCTGATGAAGTTGTGTAGCTGGTTCTCGTCGCTCTCGTCACCCACTGGGGCTTCGAGGGAGACGGGGGTCTCGGCGGCCCGCAGGATTTCGCGGATGCGCTCGCCCGTCATGCCCAGCGCCTTGCCGATTTCCTCGGCGCGGGCGGGACGGCCAAGCTTCTGCGATAGCTCCTGGCTGACCTGCGAGATCTTGCCCATCGCCTCGCCTATGTGGGCGGGGAGCCGGATCGTGCGGGCCTGCTCGGAGATGGCCCGCAGGATGGCCTGGCGTATCCACCACGTCGCGTAGGTGGAGAACTTGTAGCCACGCGAGGGGTCGAACTTGTGCACGGCACGCAGCAGGCCCATGTTACCTTCCTGTATCAGGTCCAGCAAGGTTAGGCCGCGACCCACGTACTTCTTAGCCACGCTCACCACCAGGCGCAGGTTGGCTAACACGAACTTCTGGGTGGACTCCACGTCCCCTTCAGCGATGCGCTGGGCAAGCTCAAGCTCCTGCTCGCCCTTGAGGAGGGGAGCGTGGCTGATCTCGCGCAGGTAGAGGCGTACCGGGTCGGTGACGAAGCTGGGGTCGGCCTTGGCAAGGTGGTCCAGGTCGGTCTCCACGTCGCCGGAGGCGTCCACCTCGTCTTCCTCGTCGATGTCGAGGGCGGTGCGGCCGGGGCGCAGGGGCACCCTCACACGGGGAGATCCTTCGTCGTATTCCTCGCGCTCCATGCGGATGGGGCGCGGGGCGTCAACGTCAGCATCTTCTATCGGCAGGTTGGCGATGGCATCGGTGGCTATGGCTGCATCCAGCAACGAGTCCTCGGCATCGGGGTCCTCTATCGACTCAATCTCCATCTGCTTGAGGTCGCGGTAAAGCTTCTCGCCTTCGGGGCTTTCCTGCATAGCGATCATGGTGGCGGCAGGCTCCGCGGGCGGCTCGTAGCCGGGAGCGGGACCGAACATCACTTCGGCTACATCTTCGTTGATCTTAGTCCGCCTAGACGTGCCATTCCCATTGCTGGTGGCACGAGCACCCTTGCCACGGCTGCCGTTCCCGGCACCCACAGCCTGGTTCTGCTGCGTCTCGTCCACGCTGGCGTCGTCGTTATTCTTGGCTCGTCGGGGCATGTATAGGCTCCTTCTAGTAAAAACCACTTGCTCTCTTGTTCTCTTGAATAAGCTCTTCAAGCAGTAAGAGAGTGCAAGGTCTATGCCACAGGGCGGGTGAATCGACCGCCCGGAGCGGCAGTAACGACGCGGCCCTCCCGCACCAACTGCCGCCCGCGCAGCCACACGCCCTCCACAGCACCAACAACAGGCATGCCCTCGAAGGGAGTCCAGCCGCATTTGGTGTACAGGTTGTCCGAAGCGATCCGCCATAGCCGCTCGGAATCTATCTCTATATAACTGTCAGGTTGGTCCGGCAGGTTGAATATGCGCTTCGGGGCGTGGTGCATCATCTCTACCAACCTTTCGAGGGTGAGGCGGCCCGCGTGTACGGCTGTGAGCATCAGTGGTAGGGAGGTCTCAAGGCCGGGCACGCCGAAGGGAGGGTTGTCGCTCTCCTTCTCCTGTAACGTATGGGGCGCGTGGTCGGTAGCGATCATATCCACCACTTCGAGGTTGCGCCAGAGGGCATCTACGTCCGAGCCGGTGCCGAGAGGGGGCTTCATGATGCCGAAACCCCCGAGCCGGGGCACGTCGTCCTCGGTTAGGTAGAGATGGTGGGGCGCGACCTCACACGTTACCGGAAGGCCCCGCTCCCTGGCCTCGCGGATCATAGTAATCTCGTCGGCCAGGCTCACGTGGCAAACGTGCACGCTGCGGCCCACGGAAGGCAGCAAGTCCAGGACCATAGCCAGCGTGCTACCCTCCGCGTGCACGCACAGAGGCTTGTGGCGGGGCCAGGCTAACATGATTGTGCGTATGGTCTCGACTCCCTCTATCTTGAGGTCGCCGGTGGTGTGGTTGAGGTAGAGCTTCAGGCCGGCCACGTCGTCGAGGACTTCAGTATAGGTGCCGGTGTTGGCGGGGCCTGCACCGTAGAAGAAGCCCACGTCGCAGAAGAGGCGGTCTTGCGTGGCCGCAATCTTGCCGGAGAGGGCTTCGGGGGAGACTGCGGGGCTGCCGTAGTTGTTGGGCATATCGAGCAGCATAGTGAAGCCACCCGCGAGGGCGGCCTGAGTGCCGGTGGTGAAGTCTTCCTTGTGGGTAGCGCCGGGGTCGCGCAGGTGGACATGGGGGTCGATGAGGCCGGGGAGGCGGATGGTGCTCATGGAGGCTGCTCCTGCTCTGGGCATAGTGTCGCCCCATTCTATCATGTGGTACTAAGGGACGGAAACGCCAAGACGCAAAGACGCCAAGGACCACGCCAAGGTTAAGAAGGGCCGGGATGAACGTCGGGGTAGTTAGAGTAAAATGAGGCGATGGTATCTTATGGTGTCACTAAAACCGTGAGAGGTGGATATGGAAGAGGGTACGAGTCTGAACTTGACGCACCTTGTGAGGGTGTCGCGTGAGGCGAGCGGGGAGAGGGGCAGTCCGGGGTTGCTACTGTTGCACGGACGAGGAGCGGACGAGGCGGACCTGATGGGCCTGGAGGCGGCGCTCGATCCTAGGCTGACGGTGATTAGCGCACGCGCCCCCTTCAGGTTGGGCTACGGCTTCGCCTGGTACGGTATGGCGCAGGTCGGCAGCCCGGAGGACGAGACGTTGCGCGCCAGCCTGGGCGAATTGCAGGAGTTCATAGAGCGTGCGGTACCCGCGTACAAGCTCGACCCCGCGGCGCTGTTCGTGATGGGTTTCAGCCAGGGCGCGGTGATGTCGGCGGCGTTGGCCCTCACGGTGCCTGAGCGGGTGAGGGGCGTGGTGATGCACAGCGGCTACGTGCCGGTGGATTCGGGGCTGGACTTCAATGTGGAGCAGGTCCAGGGCAAGCCGTTCTTTGTGGCCCACGGCATGTACGACGAGGTCATCCCAGTGCGCTTCGGTCGGCATGCCCACGAATATTTGAGCGGCATAGGAGCCGAGGTAACTTACCAGGAGTACCCCATCGGCCACTCCATCAGCGAGGAGAGCCTGGACGACCTGGGAGAGTGGCTTGTCAGGACGATAGATGATGGACGATAGACGATGGAGAAGTTATGAATTATGAGTTTTGAGTTGTGAGTTGTGAGTTGAAGGATAACAGCCAACCATCATCCTCTTGGCGCTGGACTTGGCGTCCTTGGCGTCTTGGCGGTTCCGTCTCTTACTGTCGTCCATCGTCTGCCACATGTTCACGTACCAAGTAGCACCAGCCGCATCACGTTTCACGTTTCAGGCTCACCCCACCAGCACGCCGGCCACCTCTTCTAACGCCAGCATGACCTCGTCTGTGTCTTGCTCCGTTACGAAGCCCATGTGGCCGATACGGATTAGCTGCTCTTTGTAGGCATCCTGGCCGCCCGCTATGATAACGCCCCGGTCACGCATGGCGGCGAGAATGGAGGAGGCGGTGAGGCCGGGGGGCACCCGGATGGCGGTGACGGTGCGGGAGGCTATATCGTCGGGGGCCAGCAGGTCGAGGTGCATGCGGCGGGCGGCGGTGCGTACCCGGTCGCGCAGGCGTTCGTGGCGGGCGAAGACGTTGGGCAAGCCTTCCCGCATGATGAGGGTGAGCGAGGCTTGCAGGGCGTAGAGCAGCGACACGGCGGGGGTATAGGGCGTCTCCCACTTGCCCAGGTACTTCCTGGCCTCCTCGAAGTCCCAGTAGAAGCGGGGGAGTTTGGCGTGCTTGTGGGCTTGCCAGGCGCGCTCGCTTACGGACAGCATGGTGAGGCCGGGCGGGGCCATCCAGGCCTTTTGGGAGGCCGTGATCGCTACGTCAATGCCCCACCTATCGACGGGGATGTCTGCGGCTCCCAGAGAGGAGATGCAGTCCACCAGCAGGAGAGGCGGGGTGCCGTGCGCGCCGGCCATATGGTGAAGGATGCCGCTGATGGCTTCTACGTCGTTCTGCACGCCGGTGGAAGTCTCGTTGTGGGTCACCAGCACGCCCTTGGCGTTGGGAGTGGCATCCAGGGCGTCTTGCAGAGCGTCCAGGTCAACGGCCTGGCCCCAGGGGGAGGCCAACCGCACCACGTGCAGGCCGAACCGCTCTGCTATCTCGGCGTAGCGGTCGCCAAAGGAGCCTATCGAGAGGGAGATTACGGTGTCACCGGGAGAGAAGAGATTGGCTATAGAGGCTTCGAGGCCGCCCGTGCCCGCGCCGGGGAAGACCAGCACGTCGCCCTCGGTCTGGAAGCCACGCTTGAGCATGGTGGTAATGTCCCGCAGCAGGTCGTGGAACTCGTCCTCGCGATGGCTGATCATGTCGCGGTGCATCGCGTCAATGACCTCGTCCGGGAGGGGCGTGGGGCCGGGTATCCTCAGTTGCATATGCCCTCCATGCAGAATTTGCGCACCCGCTCGAAGAAGTGCCTGTACTCAGGGCGGTAGTCGGCGGCACCCTCGCGCATCAGCTTCGAGAAGCCCTTGATGACCAGCGGGCGGAAGCGGGCCTCGTTCAGCAGTTGCACGCAACCCTCCATCCCGGCGGCCATGACCAGCAGAGGGGTGAGGCTGTTGCTGTGCAGGTAGATGGGCGACATGTCGCGTACGGGCTTGCGCCGCTCCACCCCACCATAGCCCACGAACATATCTACATAGGGCATCACTTCGACGTCGGAAGCGCCGTCACCGATGAACAGGGTGGTGGCGGTATGGGGCAGGCTCTGTAACACCTCGCTCTTACCGCCCGAACGCGCCAGGGGGTTCTCGGTATCGAAACCTGCATACTGGCCGTTTGCGTCAAAGTGTAGGTCGTTGGCATGTACCTGCTCGTGGGGCACGCCCAACTCGTCGGCTAACGGCAGCAGGGCGTCCCGGTAGCCGCCCGACACCAGCCTCAACTCGATGCCCAGGTGAGCGAGAGCGGAGGCTACCAGCGAAGCGTCCTCCACCAGGGTCGAGGTGTAGAGGTCGCCCACGGCTGCCAGGTGCTTGCGATGGGGTTGGATTATGTCAAGCCGGCGCGCGAACACTTCCTCAAACGGCACTTCCCCGCCCATCGCCTGCCGGGTCATCTCGGCCACCTCGAAGGGCACGCCCACCATCGCAGCAAGCTCGTTGATGCCCTCTATCTCCGAAAGGGTGCTGTCGCAGTCGAACACCACGCGGTCGAAGCGCCGCCACTGGTTGAGCAGGGCCGACAGGTCTACAGGCTCCGGCGACATGACTTCGGGGTTGATGATATGGCTGGGGTACTCGGCACGAAGCAGCGCCCTCACCTGCGCCGCCACTTCCAGGGCCGAGTGCCGCATCGCTTCGTGCGTGGTGCCGCCCAGGTGAGGGGTTAGGATTACGTTCTTCAGGTCGAACAGCTTGCTGCCAACGGGGGGTTCCTTCTCGAACACGTCGAGCGCGGCCCCGGCGATTGCGCCCGTCTTGCAAGCCTCGTACAGCGCCGACTCGTCAACGACCTGGCCGCGAGCGCAGTTGATGAGGTAGGCGTCTCGCTTCATGAGGGCAAGCTCGCGAGCGCCTATCATGTGCCTGGTGATGGGGGTGAGGGGCACGTGCAGGGTCACGAAGTCGGCCTGCCGCAGCAAGTCGTTGAGGGTTACCAGGGGAATATCGGGGCGCGGGTCGATGAACGGATCGTAGGCGATCACGTCCATGTCCAACGCCTTAGCCATCTTCGCCACCTGCGAACCGACCTTGCCCAGGCCGACGATGCCCAGCGTCTTGCCCGCGATTTCGCAGCCCATAAAGTGGTTCTTGCCCCAGACGCCTTCGTGCAGCAGGTCGTGGGCCTGTGGGATGTTGCGGGCGAGGGCGAACAGCAGGGCGATGGAATGCTCGGCCGCGGCCCGCACGTTGCCGTTGGGCGCGTTCACCACGGCCACGCCGCATCGTGTAGCGGCCTCTATATCTATGTTGTCCACCCCGATTCCCGCGCGGCCTACCACCTTGAGATTACCGGATGCGCCAGCCTCAAGCATCTCGGCGGTGACGGCCGTACCTGAGCGGGTAATAACGGCCTCGTATTCGCCTATCTCGCGCAGAAGGTTGGCCGGGGATAGCCCCAGCTTGACTTCCACTTCAAACTCTTCGCTTAAGAAATCAATACCTGCCTGGTGCAGCGGTTCGGTAACCAGTATCTTGAACATGTGACCTCCAGTGCCTAGTTCCAAGTTCCAAGTTCCAAGTTTCGCGTACCTGCTCGGTACTCAGTACTCGGTACTCGGGACTTAAACAAAAACGCCCGTCCTCAACTCGAGGACGAGCCTTAGCCCGTGGTGCCACCCTTGTTCGCCATGATGTCGCCACCACAGCCTCTTCGAGTGCTCCGGCCTCAGCCACTACGCCTGCCGACACACTCTAGCCCTGTAACGGGGGCTTCCGGCGCAACTTAGTCGTGCCTATCTTGCGATTACACGTTTCCGAAGCGCGGCTACATCGAGGGAATGTTCGATGCAATATCGCCGATTGCTTTGCCTGATGAACGTATGATAAAACATAGCGCAAAAGGTTGTCAAGTGGGTTATGCACAAGATACGCCTTTTGGCGGAGCGTAGAGACCTAAATGAGGGATGCGCCGGACTGCTGCCCGTAGCCCTGTTTGGGAGTGGCACTCCGCTGTAGGTTAAGTAGAAGTCTACATCTTCTGAACTAATAATGGAAAATAGGTTCAATAAGGTTGACAAGCAACCTGCGCTATGCTACCATCCCCTTTGCCATTTCTATGCTGAGGATTGCCCGCTGCGCGTCCGGCGTTAAGTGTCAAAGGCGAAGCGGCCATCCCTGGATAGGACGTTCCAATGAGCGACACCCAGTTTGAGCACTTCAGGGAGGGACCAGACGCAATGGACGAGAAGATAGTGCGCGCGGCGATCCACCCGGCAATAGGCATTGCCCGCGTGGGGAACAGCGAGACGGAGTATTTCATCGGGCCGGAGGTGCCCGACCCGCTGCCGGAGCCGCCGGGCTTCTATAAGGACCAGCAAGGCGCGCTCAAACGCCAGGCGGCGCTTTTCCGCGTTTATGGCTATAACGCGGCAGGGGAGGTTGTGTCGGAGCTAACCGCCGAGACCGCCGATATTAGCTGGACCGTCCACGTGGCGAACACGAAGGCCGCCTGGTACCAGTTCCAAATCGCCCTCGACATCCCCGAAGCGCCGTCCGCCGAGCAGACTCAGCTTCGCAACCAGAACGTAGCGGACCGCACCCAGTTGGTCATAGACCCTGGGCCGCGTAGCATACAGGGGGCCAACGAGTCCGGCGACCAGTACGCTTTCAACAGCGGCACTTTCCAGGGAGTGACCGTCTACCTAGGCGAGTTGCGCACCGATGAGCAAGGCAGGCTCATTTTCCTCGGCGGCAAGGGCACGTCCGCCAACCCCAGCGGCGGCACGATAACCACTTTCGCCAACAACGACGGCTGGTATGACGACGTTTCGGACGGCCCGGTCACCGCCACGGTATCCATCGGCGGGCAGGAAGTTCCGGTCGATCCTGCCTGGGTAATCACAGGCCCGCCGAACTACGGCACAAACGTGATCGCCCTGCGCACCATGTACGACCTGCTCTACGATGTTTACATCACGGCAGGCATGCTCCCGCCACCGCAGAGCGTCTCCTTCACGAGGGACGTGTATCCCATACTGGCGCGCTTTTGCAACCTCCAGTGGGTGAACCAGGGCTTCGCGGTGCAGTTCGGCTGGGGCGGGCCGAATAACTTCACCGACCCGGAGTACATAAAGCAATTGGCCGACACGGGCAACGAATACAAGGAGCTGCGCCAGCAGATCTACAATTCGATGCGGGTGCTGGCGCGCGACGGCGAGTCGCCTGTGCCCTGGCCCTGGATATATGGCGATGCGATGAACATTCCGCCGGTGTCGGCGCGACAGCACCTTACCCTCTCTCCCACTCAGATGAACACGCTGCAAAAGTGGGTGAGCGGGGAGTTCGCGGACGATTGGGGTTCGGAAAGCGAGCAGCCGCACAGCTTCGACCAGGTGCCTCTGGAGCAGCAGCCCGCCACGCTGGACCAGGCGGCGCTCCACTTTTGCCTGGCCGACGCGTTCCACCCCGGCTGTGAGATGACCTGGCCGGTGCGGCACGCGACTATGTATTCCGCGCCCTTCCGTATCATTCATCGCCCCGAAGGCGCGCCGGTGCCCGACTACGGCCCGGTCTTGCTCCCGCAGGTGGCTGTCGGCCCTAACGGCCCGCTCTACGCGCAGGGGCCTGGCGACATCTCGCGCTGGATGGCTATCCCCTGGCAGGCTGATACCGCCAGTTGCCGGTCGGCCTACGTGGACCCCTCGTACGGCGAGTACGACCCTTACGTGCCCACGTTCTGGCCCGCTCGCGTGCCTAATCACGTGCTGACTGAAGAGAACTACGATATCGTCATGGAT
>JALZHI010000232.1 GCA_030913985.1 Chloroflexota bacterium
GGGTAAACTCAGTGAGAAATCTCGTCCTCCGCCAGGATGTTACTGCTTTCTTGCGGTACAAAGTAACTAAAAGAAAGGGGGTATTCGGGTGGTGAGGGACGAGATTTCTCACGGAGTTTACCCTGAGCGTAGTCGAAGGGTTCGAAATGACAGGGTGGGGCTTTGCTGCTTGTATTTGGCTACGGTACTTATGACATAGCCTCTAATTACCCGTCAAGCCAAGTTTATCACCAGCAGCTTCGGCTCTGTCATCTCCTCGATGGCGTACTTTGGACCTTCCTTGCCGAAGCCCGATTGCTTGACGCCGCCGTATGGCATGTGGTCCATGCGGTAGGTCGAAACGTCGTTCACGTTCACGCCGCCCACCTCTAGCTCCTCGAAGGCGCTGAATATGCGCTTGATGTCGCGGGTGAAGACGCCCGCTTGCAGGCCGTAGCTGCTGTTGTTCACCGCCTCCACCGCCTGGTCGAAATCGTCGTAGGGCTGGACAGTGACCACCGGGGCGAATATCTCGCGGTTGTTGACGCGCATGTCAGGCCCCGCCTTAACTATGACGGTGGGGTGCACCACTCCATCTTTCACCTCGCCACCGGCCAGGCACTCGGCCCCACTCGACAGCGCCTCGTCCAGCCACCCTTTGACGCGCTCGCTGTCCCTGGTGGTTATGACTGAGGCTACGTCTGTGTCCTCGTCCAGCGGGTGCCCGACCTTGAGGGCCTTTACTTTGGGCACGAGCTTGTCCAGGAACTGCCGGTACACAGGCTCGTGCACGAAGATGCGCTGCACGCTGATGCAACTCTGCCCGGCGTAGGAGAACCCGCCGAAGATGCACCGCTCGACGGCGTAGTCGAGGTCGGCGTCCGAGTGGATGATAACCCCGGCGTTGCCGCCCAGTTCGAGCGTGACCTTTTTGCTGCCGGCGCGGCTCTTGAGGTCCCAGCCCACGGTAGGCGAGCCGGTAAAGGTCAGCAGCTTGAACCGCTCGTCCTCCACGAGGGGTGCCGAGTCGCTGCTTTGAAGGGGCAGGATGCTTAGGGCCTCCTCGGGCCAGCCCGCCTCAAGCACGATCTCGCCCAGCTTGAGCGCGGAGATGGGCGTCTGGGAAGCGGGTTTGAGCACGATTGGACAGCCCGCCGCGATGGCAGGGGCGATCTTATGCGCTACGAGGTTGAGGGGGAAGTTGAACGGCGTAATCGCGGCGACCGGGCCGACAGGGAAGCGGCGGATGATGCCCTGCCGGTTCTCGCCGCCCGGCAGCGCGTCCATGTGTATCACTTCGTCGTTGATGCGCGTAGCCTCTTCCGCGGACACGCCGAACGTCATGGCTGCGCGGCTGACTTCCAGGCGGGCCAGCTTTATAGGCTTGCCCGCTTCCAGGGCGAGCGAGCGGACAAGGTCTTCGCTCCTGGCGGTTATTGCGTCAGCTATCTTGCGCAGAATGGCCGCGCGGCGGTGACCCGGCAGTTTGCGGGTGACTTTCAAAGCCCTGACCGCGGCGCGGGTGGCCTCTTCCAGGTCGCCCGCCCCTGCGCGGTGGACGGTGGCTACAGGCGCGGCGTCGTAGGGGCAATAGACGGTGTAAGGGGTGCCCTCGCGCCATTGCCCGCCCACTATGAACTTGAATTCGGGTAGCCGTTCATTGCTGGTAACTGCTGTCTGCTCGTCTCGATCTGTGCTTATCATACCGCCCTCGCTTTGTGCTGAACCTTTAGCTTGATGTCTTGCTTTGCTAGAAGCTGTCTACAAAATGACAAAATGGAATACGAGCACTAAGCCCCACCTTGTCATTTCGAACGCAGTGAGAAATCTCGTCCCTCTGCACCCAAATACCACCTTTCTATAACGTAGGACCTCGTACGAAAAGAGCCACACCTGCATGGAGGACGAGATTTCTCACTGCGTTCGAAATGACAAAGAAGAGCCTCTGGTGCCTATATTCGACAATGTTGCTTTTGAGATGGCTTCTAATCATCTGCTTACTAGCCTATCTCAGCTTTATCCGTGCCACTCGTTTCTACAACCTGCAAGTTGCTGAATTATAGGACGATACTTCCCCTTGTCATCCTGAGCGCAGCGAAGGATCAGGTGCTGTAGTTTGACTCTTGCTGTTGAGGCACTTGGTTCCTAATGCCACCGGCATCCACAAGGTTGAAGACTCTCGCCTACCCACCTGATCCTTCGCTACGCTCAGGATGACAAGGGGAGGCTCAGGATGACAGAAAGGGGCTTTGGCCTCTTAGCAAGTAGGGTTGACAGTTTGCGCTACTGAGTTATGTCTACTTATGTGCTGCCGAGGGCGGCGATTACTGCGTCGGCTACCTGGTCCGTGGTGGCCGTGCCGCCGAAGTCGGGGGTGAGGGTTTCGCCCCTGGCTACGACCTGCTCCATAGCCTGCATGACGAGCCGGGCGGCCTCGGTTTCGCCCAGGTGTTCCAGCATCATGGAGCCTGCCCAGATGGTGGCGAGCGGGTTCGACAGGCCCCTGCCCGCGATGTCGGGGGCGGAGCCATGCACCGGCTCGAACATCGAGGGGTAGCGGCGCTCAGGGTTGAGGTTGGCGCTGGCCGGTACGCCCAGGCTGCCTTGTAGCGCGCCTCCCAGGTCGGTCAATATGTCACCGAAGAGGTTGGAGGCCACGACCACGTCCAGCCGCTCGGGGTGGAGCACCATCAGGGCGGCGAGCGCGTCCACCAGCATGCTGCGCCACTCTATCTCAGGGTAGTCGGCGGCTACCTCGGCGCATACCTCGTCCCACAGCACCGAACTGTACTGCTGCGCGTTCGACTTGGTGGCGCTGATGAAAGGCGCTCCCGGCTTGTTCCCGCGCGACCTGGCAAGCTCGAAGGCATACCGCACCACACGCGACACGCCCGTGCGGGTGAACACAGTGGTCTGGGTGGCGACCTCCTGGGGCCTGCCGAGGTGACTGCGCCCGCCGTGCCCGCTGTATTCCCCCTCGCTGTTCTCGCGCACCACCACGAAGTCTATCTCTTTGGGGCCTTTGTCGCGCAGCGGGCCGGGTATGCCTTCGAGCAGCCGGATGGGGCGCAGGTTGATGTACTGGTCGAAGCCCTGGCGGATGGGTAGCAGCAGGCCCCAGAGGGAGATGTGGTCCGGCACCGTCGGGTAGCCCACGGCCCCCAGGTAGATGGCGTGGAACGGCTCCAACTGCTTCAAGCCGTCATGATCCATCATGCGGCCGTGTTGAAGGTAGAACTCGCAGCCCCAGGGAAAGTGTTGGGTGTTGAGGCGAAAGCTGTCGGTCAGCTCGCCCGCCGCGCGCAGCACCTTCAACCCGGCTGGTATGACCTCATTGCCTATGCCGTCGCCCGGTATCAAGGCGATGTCGTATTGGTTCACGTGTTGCTCCTGGGTGAAGCTAATGCAAGGGGGTGGTGGTTCCCAAGCGTGACTAGTGTGCGTGCTAATTATACAGTGTAGGCGGC
>JALZHI010000122.1 GCA_030913985.1 Chloroflexota bacterium
CTCTTCACCTTCTTGAGATCCTTCGCTACGCTCAGGATGACAGGGGGGAGTGTGGTTGCTCGTGTCCTGCTGTTGGGATAGCCGCAGCCGCTAGTCTAGCCGCCATCGTCCATCGTCCTACCAGCGGCATATTACTTGCAGACGCAGCACCAAACCGGCTTCTTAGCCTTTATCTTTCGCCTCCACCAAGTATCAAGAGCATACATTTATCGTGGCAACCTGGATTCTTTGAGGAACCCGGCGATATCGCATACCCAACGTAGGTAACATCACCCTACCGTCACATGGGACCGCATGGAAAACATCGAACTGCTTGTAGATCTCGCATTCGCGATGGGCGCGGCCCTGCTGGGAGGCTTCATCGCGCACCTGCTCAGGCAGCCCGCCATCCTGGGCTACCTGCTGGCGGGCGTGGCGATTGGCCCTTACACGCCGGGGCCCGTCACGAGCGTGGAGCGGGTGCAGACGCTGGCGAACTTCGGGGTGGCCCTCCTTATGTTCGCGCTCGGCACGGAGTTCTCGATGGAGGCCCTGCAACGCGTGCGGCGCGTGGCGGTGATAGGCGGGCTGGGGCAGATCGCGCTCGTCATCCTGCTGGGCACCGGGGTTGGGCTGCTGCTGGGCTTCTCCCTTACGCACTCTATTTTCCTGGGCGGTGTTATCTCCATATGTAGCTCCATCCTCATGCTGAAGCTGCTCATACCGCGCGGCGAAGTGGAGTCGATAGCGGGCAGGGTGGCACTGGGCACGAGCATTGTGCAGGACCTCGCGACGGTAGCCCTGATCATAATCCTCCCTGCGCTCGCGGGCGAGATAGGTCCGGGCTTGTTGGCCGACGCGGGGCTGTCGGTGGTACGAGGTGGGGCCTTCCTGGCGGCGGCTTACCTGATCGGCACGCGAATAGTGCCCCCAATATTGGCCTGGGTCACGCGTATGGGGGTCAGGGAGCTTTTCCTGCTGACGGTAGTGGCTATCGCCGTGGGCATGGCCGTATTGGGCCATCTGGTGGGCATCTCCTTCGCGCTTGGGGCCTTCATCGGCGGGCTGGTGGTCTCTGAATCCGAGTTCAGCAGCGAGGTGCTGGACGAAATCATCCCTATCCGCGACATATTCTCCACCCTCTTCTTCGTATCAATTGGCATGCTGATGGACCCTGCCTTCCTCGCCAGCCACAGCCTTGCTATAGCCTTGCTCGTAGCCACCATAATCATCGGGAAATTCGTCATTTCCAGCGTGCTGGTCCGGCTCCTCGGGTACGACACCGAGAACGCGTTGCGCGTGGGGCTGTTGCTGGCGCAGATTGGGGAATTCTCGTTCGTGCTGGCGGGGGTCGGCCTGGCGAGCGGGACGATTGACGAGGAGCTATACGGGCTGATACTGGCGGCGGCCCTGGTGACGCTGGTGGTGAACCCGATGCTGGTCAACGGTTCCGACCGCTTTATCGAGCCGTTAGGCCGGGCGCTTGATAGGTTAGTGCGCGTGCTGCCGGGCGCTTCGCGGGACATCAGCGCGCCGGTGGAAGAGGCGGTTCGGGGTCAGCGCGCGGATGAAGCCCGGCTGGAAGCGCTACGCAGGCACGTAGTCCTCTGCGGATACGGCAGGGTTGGCCGCGAAGTGGCGAGGGTGCTGGCGGACAGGCCGTTCCCCTTCGTCGTAATCGAGTACAACCCGCGCCGGGTGGAGGAGGCCCGCGAGCAGGGTTACCTGGCGATACAGGGCGATGCCACCGACCCTCCCACCCTGGAGCGTGCGGGCATCGCCGGGGCGTACATCCTCGTGGTGGCGGTGCCCGACCTGGTGAGCGCCGAGCATATAGTGCGGCAGGGCAGGGCTATGAGCAAGCGGCTCTACATCATAGCCCGCAGCACCGACACGCGCGCCACCCCACACCTGCAAAGGGCCGGGGCCGACCAGGTATTGCAGCCGGAGTTCGAGACGGGGCTTGAAATCATCCGGCAGGTGTGGCGCAAGTATGGGGTGTCTTCCATCGAAACGCAGAGCATGATAGGTGGGCAACGCAGGCGGCAGTACAGCGGCGAGATCACCGAGCACGATTACACCGACGACCCCTTCTGGTCGTGAGTGGCGCACCCGTGCTTACTTGCGTCGCGACATCAACTTCCCATACAGGCCCATCAGCGGGGTGACGGACAGGCCATGCACCACCACCGACACCGCCACCACGGTGAGCACCAGGGCCAGTAACTCTTGCGCGGCCTCCTCCGGCACGCCGTGGTGTATGGCGTACATCAGGTAGTTGATGGAGCCGATGCCCCGGATGCCGAACCATGACATCATGCGCCGCTGTAGACGGGCGGTCGAGGAGCCTAGCAACCCAACCTCCACCGAAATGGGCCGGATGACCAGGAAGAGTAGGGGCACGAACCACAGTGCCGCCGTGGGTAGCAACTCCCAGGTCAGCAACCCACCCACGAGCACGACCACCGCCACCTCGCCTATGCGCTCCAGTTGCTCGTTGAAGCCCAGTACGGCCTCGGCCATGTAGGCGGGGGCTTTTTCGGGGTCGGTGGCAATCTCTTCCTTCTCCACCGCCTGGGTCATCGCCATGACTTCCTCGGGCGGCCTGTCACCACTGCTCTGCATCTCGATGCGGCGCAGGGCCAGTCCGGCGGCGAACACGGCCAGGAAGCCATAGGTGTGCAGTAGGAGGGCGACACCGTAAGAGAGCGCGATGAGGCCCAGCGCCAGGAAGTCGTCCAGGCCCAGCCCCTCCTGGTGGTTCTTACGCAGGTAAATAACGAACCTGCCGACGAGCGTCCCCAGCAAGCCGCCGACCACCAGGCCGCCAGCGGTGGCCCAGACAACGTCAATGGCGAACCAGCGCCAGCCGAACTCCCCTATCTCGTGCAGCCCCAGCAGGCCAAGCCCCAGCATCACGAACGGGAAAGCCGTGCCGTCGTTCAGGCCGGCCTCCCCGGTAAGCCCGAAGCGCAGCTTGTCGCGGTCGAAAGGGTGCTCAAGCTGCACGTCGGAGGCGAGCACCGGGTCGGTGGGGGCCAGCACCGCGCCCAGCAGCACCGCGACCCCCACCGGCAGTCGCAGCACGAGCACGCCCACCAGCGTGATAAGCCCCACGGTGATAGCCATCGAGACAAAGGCCAGCCGGACCGGAATATACCACCTACGGTGCCTGAGGGGCGCGCGCAGCTTCAGGCCCGCCGTGAACAGCGAGATAATGACGGCCACTTCGGTCAATCGCTCCAGCAGCCCCGCTTGCTCAATTGGGTCTATCTTGATGAGGCCCGCGCCATGTTGCCCCAGCGCGAACCCGACCACGAGGTACAGGATGGAGGTCGTCAGCGGCAGCCGCTTCAGCACCGAACCCCCAAGCGCCATGAGGACGAGCAGCACCCCGGCCACCACGTACCATACATTGAAGACTAAACTGTCCATTATTCTCCGCTTTGCATCATGTTCTGGGGCGTGTTTCTCCAACGGCTGGAGGAAGGCAACTCCGGCGCATACGAAAGGCCCCCGCAGTCCTGAGGTAGAGGCAAGTATCGTACCCAGCAGCCGGTGGCGTGTCAAAGGCATATGCCTCAAATACAGGGACCAAGCCCCCCTTGTCATCCTGAGCGCAGCGAAGGATCAGTAGCCCGTTCTCGACTCTTCCTATTGCAAGACCTTTGTCCCTCTTACCACCAGCATCCTACACGTTGTAGACTCTCGCCTACCCACCTGATCCTTCGCTACGCTCAGGATGACAGGGGGGAGTTTGGTCCCTGCTACCCGACTCTGACACAGCCGTGCCCGGTGACAAGCCCACATTATCGCTTCAGTGGCATTCCCTCCCATTCTATAGGCCCTCCCTGGGAAGTTTCGTTCTTGCGGTAACGATTCTGACGATGCATAATTGGCGGGCGAGCTATCCACCTGCATATCCAGTAAAGAGGTCCCTTCCACCGTAATGAGCAACGAGCCAACACCCGACACCTCCAAAAGCCTGGAGCGCCTGATTGGCCCCGCGCTTGGTGTCGGCTCGCTTCTCCTGTACTCTCGTACCCTGCCGCCCTCTCTCGGCGGCACCCTGGACAGCCCGGAGTTCCAGCAGGCCGCTCACTCTCTGGCGGTGGCCCATCCGACCGGCTATCCGCTATACCTGCTCGCCGGCCGCGCCTGGATAACTCTCTTTCCCCTAGGCGACCCCGCCTACCGGATGAACTTCCTGTCCGCGGTCTTCGCGGCCCTTGCAGTGTGGATGCTTTACGCCCTAGTCCGGCACATTACAGGCAGCGCGGTGGCGGGGGTATGCTCGGCGGCTCTCTACGCCGTCCTGCCGATACCCTGGTCGCAGGCCAGCGTGGCGGAGGTGAACAGCCTGCACACGCTGCTCGTCGGACTGTCCTTTCTCGCGGTAGCCCTCTGGACTCGTGGGCAACTGGCGCTGCCCGTCCTGGCGCTTGTGCTCGGTTGCGCCCTCAGCCACCACCGTACCGCCTTGCTCTATATGCCGGTGCTTGCGCTTTACGCGCTCCTCGCCTATAGGCGGCGAACCTCGGGCGGCACGCGCATCAGGTGGGCTGAAATTCCCCTCTCGGTGCTGCTCCTGCTTCTGCCGTTCGCGACGTACGTCTACCTGCCGCTCAGGGCCTACACCACGCCCTGGTACACCAACACCTGGGAGGGCTTCCTGGAACACGTGGCGGGGGAGTCGGCCCTGTCCATGATGGACCTCGGCACCGGCGGGGCTTTGCTGGGTCGCGTCAGGCAACTGCTTGCCGGGCAGGTATTCAACGGGCCACAGGGTGCGGTCTTCTTTGTCCTCGGCCTCATGGGCCTTGCGGTACTTGCCTTCGAGATCGTTCGTAGGTGGCGCGCGCGGAGGAGAAGCGTCGGGGCGGAGCCGCCGATGCTCGCGTTCGATGAGGTCAAGATCGCGACGGCCGGGGTGGCTGTGCTCGCCTTTGCCCTCGGCATCGCTTTCGCATCCATATACCAGATCTTCGACATAGTCGATTACCTCGCGGTGCCTATCTTCATGTGGGGTGTCATAACAGGACCGGCGTTCGCGGCCCTGTTGAAGCTGGTGGCGGCCGCCATTTCCCAGCTGAGAAACAAAACTAGAAGCGTTCCGGCCAGGAGAGTAGCGCAGGGACTGGTCCTCCTGCTCGCCGCGATACTTACCTCCTTCGCAGTCCCACAGAGCCTTGCAAGCAAGGGCGTGCGGGTGGACTACAGCAACCTCGACCGCCAGGGCTACTGGAAGACGGTCAAGCAGGAGCTAGAGGATGCGCCCGGCGGCACCATTCTTATAGGCGACTGGTACGAGTTGAACGAAGCCCTTTACCTACAGCGGGTGGAAGGCTGGCGGCCCGACTTGATAGCCGCGCCCCTCGACAGCGCGTACCGGGAGGACGGCACGCAGGTAGATGGGTGGCTGGCCGAGGGGCGGCAGGTGCTCCTGCTGGGGCGCTACGAAGCCGTCATGAGCCGCTTCGAAGCGGAAGTGCGCGGCCCCGGCACATCGGGTTCCGAGACCGAGGGTGTGGTGTGGCAGGTCGTGGGCCGCAAGGCGCAGGTGGACACGCCAGTCATGGCGCACGAGGTCAACAGGCGGTTCGGCAGCAGCATCCTGCTTGTGGGGTACACCCTGTCACCAGAGACCGCACAACCGGGAGACGCGCTGAACCTGACGCTGTACTGGCAGGCCACGGAGCGCATCTACGAACGCTACACCGTGTTTACGCACATCCTGGACGAGCGCGGCGAAAAGGTTGGGCAGAAGGACGACGAGCCGCAGCGTGGCTTCAAGCCGACCGTGGTCTGGCAGCCCGGCGAAACCATCGTAGATACGGTCGAGATAGCCATAAGCAGCACGGCGGGCCCTGGAACGTATAGGGTAGTCACCGGCATGTACAACTCGGTGACGCAAGAGCGAGTGGAGGCTTTCGCGGCGGACGGCACTTCACTAGGTGACTATGTGACGCTAGCCGAGATTGTAGTACCTGTGCCATAGGTTCCGCGGTGCTATCTCATCACGACCCTACTTCAGGGTCAACAAGCACGTCGCCAGAGGGCGAACTGCCAGGATAGTGGCTGAGACTTTCTTCCACAACTGCGTCACCCCTGCCAGGAAGTAGACGCTCAAAAGAGCTATCCCCATACTGGGCCAGGGCAGGTCTGACATGCCCCTTACCATTCCCGTTGCCATTTCTCCTTTACACCCCACGTATACTGTTGTAGGCATCTACTACATCGTGCCCTACTACAGGGCTTAACCTTCATCTACACACATGAGGAGGATAGAACAATGATAACTCTGACCGGTGTTACCACGGCTCACAGGAAGCCAATAGCGGTGCTGGTCGCCTGTATGCTCGCACTGGCCTTCGTTGGCTTCTACGGCCCTGTCGCAGCTGACCCTGTCACCCCAAAAGCCCCGGAGGGTGGTACCTGCCCATCGGGGCAGTGCTTCCAGGACGTACCTGCCGGCAGCCCCTTCTTTGACTATGCAAACAATCTGTACTTAGATGGCATTATCAGCGGGTATGCCTGCGGTGGCCCTGGTGAGCCGTGCGGGCCTCCAGAGAACAGGCCATACTACCGGCCCGGCAGCGACGTGACCCGCGCGCAGATGACCAAGTTCGTAGACCTTGCTCGCAAGCTGCCCGGCATCCATATAGCTACAAGCAGCCACGTTCAGCCCCTCTACTCGAGCTCTTCCTCGGGAGTTGGTGTAACCGGGGAAAGCACTACTGGTACGGGTGTTCGGGGTTACAGCCCTGCCGGCACTGGGGTGCAGGGCAACACCATCAGCGGCAATGGTGTACGAGGCGTCAGCACCAGCAATGGTAGCGGCGTGAGTGGCTCGAGCCACAGCGGCTATGCCGTGGTCGGTAGTAGCCCCAATGGTCATGCCGGCTTCTTCGCCGGGAAGGTGGTAGTGCAGGGCAGCCTGGACGTGTTCGGTAACGTCTCGAAGGGAGGAGGGTCGTTCAAGATAGACCACCCGCTCGACCCTGAGAACAAGTACCTGTACCATTCCTTCGTAGAAAGCCCTGACATGATGAACGTCTACAACGGCAACGTAGTGCTCGACGGAAAGGGTGAGGCGAACGTACAACTACCTACCTACTTCGAGGCCCTTAACCACGAGTTCAGGTACCAGCTTACCGCCCTTGGCGCTCCCGGCCCCAATCTCTATATAGCCGAGAAGATAAAGGACAATAGCTTCAAGATAGCTGGAGGTCAGCCTGGTATGGAGGTATCATGGCAGGTCACAGGCATACGTCAGGACCCCTACGCTAACGAGCATCGCATACCCGTTGAGGAAGACAAGGCCCCAGATGAAAGGGGCCTCTACCTGTACCCTGATGCGTACAACCAACCTGATAACAAGCAGATTGGCAAGGTTGACCTTCCCTAACCCGCTGTTGTGGGAGCCTGGCGACCAGCCATAGGTCCTAAGGGATATTAGTAGACTAGTAGTTAGTAGTTCGCACCCTGTAAGGAGAGGCCCCGGACCAGGGGCCTCTCTTCTTGCGACGTTGCGGACGGGGAGCTTGGTCGTGGTACCTTCGCAGCACGACATCTGGCCTGTCGCCCGTGCCAAACTTGTGCCAAAAACAAAAGTGAGAGCCTGAATAGCTCTCACTTCGTGCCTGGACTTTGAACCAATCTGCTTTTGGTGCCGAAGGGGAGACTCGAACTCCCATGACCCTGCGGTCACTACGCCCTGAACGTAGCGCGTCTGCCATTTCGCCACTTCGGCGCGACAGGGAATTATAGCAAATCCGTGCGTGGCCTGTCAAGCAACTTGTAAGCCTCGCCTCCCTCGCCGCCCACGCTCTTTGACAGCGTCCGCGCACATCTGGTATAATCAATAGCCTTCGGGGTGTAGCGCAGCCCGGCAGCGCGCATCGTTCGGGACGATGAGGTCAGAGGTTCAAATCCTCTCACCCCGACTAAGTAGGGGCTGGATATTTTTTATCCAGCCCCTTTTTCGTGCCTACTGCGCGTCGCCCTTTTCGGGGCTTACCGGGTCTTTGTGTGCCACATCGGCTGTCTTCCCTTTGCCGTTGCCTTTTAGCGGACTGAGTTCGCCCGGCTCGTCCAGTAGCTGGGCGATCTGCGCGGCCTCCGACGCGTCCCCCGCCACCCAGCACCGCTCGTTGTAGCAGGCGATGATGTGGTTGCGCGCCTCTTCCACCGAGTCGGTCACGACCAGCAGGTTGAGGTCCTCGGGCGAGATCTTCTTCTCGACGAGCATGGTGCTCTTTATCCAGTCCATCAAGCCGCCCCAGTAGCTGCTGCCGAACAGGATGATAGGGAAGTTGCTCACCTTGCCCGTCTGGATCAGCGTCAGCGCCTCGAAAAGCTCGTCCATCGTCCCGAAGCCGCCGGGGAAGATCACGAACGCCTCCGAGTACTTCATGAACATCGTCTTGCGCACGAAGAAGTAGCGGAAGTTGATGGAAATGTCCACGTAGGCGTTGGTGCCCTGCTCGAACGGTAGCTCGATGTTGCAGCCGATGGAGATGCCGTTGGCTTCCTTCGCGCCCCGGTTCGCCGCCTCCATCGCTCCCGGCCCGCCGCCCGTGATGATGGCAAAACCCGCCTCGGCCAGCGTGCGCGCCAACTCGACCGCTGTCCAGTACATCGGGTCGTCCTCGGAGGTGCGCGCCGAGCCGAACATGGTGACCGCCGCGCCGACGTGGGCCAGGGTGTCGAAGCCGTTGACGAACTCACCCATGATCCGCAACACGCGCCACGTGTCCGACCTGGTAAAGTCTTCCTTTTCCGGGGCCGGGCGCTGGAGTAGCTGCTCGTCCTCGGTGGGTGCGCCCATCTGCGCGGCCCGGTTCAGGGTCATGTTCGGCCTGAGCCGCGTGTTCTGTACTTGAATCTCCTGCGGTGCAGGGACAGGGGTTTTCCTGGCGGTCGGGCTTGGCGCTTTGCGTTCGGGCCTGGGTTTGTTGGGGTTATTTGGACCTGCCATCTCTCGTGTGTCCTTTGGGTGTAAAATTAGGGATTCCCGGGAGTCGCAGGAACTGTGCCAGCAAGGGAAGGTTCGCCATCCAGCCAGTTGAACTCGTCCTGGCCCTGCAACACCGGCATCCGCTCGTGCTTCGTGACGCCCAGGAACTCCGGCGTGGCCTCGTCGGTGAGCATGTAGACGCGCTCTTCGCCCTTGCGCTCCACCAGCACGCCCATGATGCCGCTCTCAATGGGGAACCACTTGCCTTTCTCTACGCCGTAGGATACGGGGATGACCACCGGCTTCGGCTTCAGGTGGGACCACTTGCCCGCCTCGATGCTGTCAATCCGCGCCCAGCCGGTCTGCGGGAAAGGTGCCGCCTTGTCGCGGTTGCCCCACCGCACCAACGTGATACCTGGCGAGCCGTCTTCCTGCTCCGCTTCCGTCTGCACCGGGAGCACCGGCTCGCCGCGCTGCCAGTAGACCGACTTCACCTGCCCCGTGCGCTCGAACTCGGCGATTTCCTCCGGCGAGTACATCTGCGCCAGGGCCTCGGCATATACCTTCTTATACGGAAATATCACACCCCCGCACATTGCTGGTGCCTCCTCTGTGTGTCTAGCGCAGCCCGGCGAACAAGTCTCCCCTGGCTTCCTCTGTGTCGGGTAGGGGAGCGCCCTTCGCAAGGCTGAAGTGTTCCGTGGCCCGCAACTCCATCAGCATATCGCTGGGCAACTTCCTGAATAGGCTGTTGGGGTCCATCTGAGTGGCGTGCATGCTCAGGCTCTTCTCCTTGAACGCCACCCACTCGCTCACGTCCACCGCGTTGGTGATTTCTTCGTCTGTAAAGCCTCGGTCAGCGAAAGGCAGGTTGCGATAGCTGGACTCCATGTCCATAAGCTCCATGAACTCGCTGA
This sequence comes from Chloroflexota bacterium, assembly GCA_030913985.1. Classification (GTDB taxonomy): domain Bacteria; phylum Chloroflexota; class Chloroflexia; order QHBQ01; family JADMIH01; genus JADMIH01. Next base: position 9,856 of record JALZHI010000122.1, read on the forward strand.
ATTTCTGCATGCGGCTGCGAGGGAAGCTGTTGTAGAAGAGCCGCTGTGTCTGCCAGGCTTCGCCTGCGCCGGGGTAGCGCGCCGGGTCGGCTGCCGCCTCGAACGCCTCCATAGAGAAGCGCCATATCTGGACGTGGTCCAGGTGGCCGTAGCCCCCGCCCGGATCGAACGTCACCATGACGGTAGGCTTGAACTCCCTGATGATCCTCACGAGCCTTTCGACGGCTTCTTCGGGGTCGGCGTTGCTGAAGGCGTCGGGGGCGTGGTTTTCGGGCCTGTCGAACCAACCGGAGTCTTTGTAGTCGAGGAAGTATAGGTACTTTATACCGACCACCGCGCACGCCGCCCTTAGCTCAAGCTCGCGCACGTGCCCCAGCGTTTCGGGCGTGGCGAGGGCCGGGTCGGCTATCTCGCCATATTCGCCCCGCGTGGCGCACACCAGCCCGGTGCGGATGCCCTCCACCGCAGCCTTTGCGAACGTGCCGCTCATCAATTGCTCATCGTCGGGGTGCGCGAACAGCCCCAACAGCGATAGCTTTGCCATCTATCTCTCCCATGCCTGTTGTATAAGCTACTATAAACCTTTTCTCACCGAGATGGTAGCTTTGGTAGCTGTGGCGAACTGCTTGTATAAACGCCAAGACGCCAAGACGCCAAGGACGCGCCAAGAGGATTAGTATTCGGGGTTTCAAAAGGAAGCAGGCTATTCGGGTTGGCAGCGGGGTGTCTTGCTTCAAGAGACAATGTCTTGGAGTTGAGATAAAGGAGACGGGCACCCAAAGGTGGTCTTTGTCATTCTGAACGCAGTGAAGAATCTCGTCCTCCACCGGGATGTTTCACCTTTCATCTGGTACTTTGTTGCAGTAGGAAAGATGCTGCTTGGGTGGTGAAGGACGAGATTCTTCACTGCGTTCAGAATGACAATGTCAATCTGTCCACGATATTCAGCATTGCAATTTACGGCAGTGCTTCTAGCGATCTATAGCCCTGTACTAAGAGGTATATCGGGTGTCAGACCGTTCCGCGTCTTGCCTTGCAGTAGGTTGCCCAGGTTCTCTACCACTTCCCCTGGTTCAGCATGCCGCTTGGTCCTTGACTTGGAATAGACTTCCTGCCCGTCTGCCGTAACCTCGAAGCGGCCCTTACCGCCTCTCACCAGCGTGATGGTCTCCAGGTCGTCGCCGTATGCCTCTATAAGTTCTTCCGCCACACGGACGGCGCGAGGTCCGTAGTTTCACTCCTGGCAGTAAAGTATCTCTATTTTCATCTGGTGTGCCTCCTTGTCTTGCTCTCGACCATCTGTGGTTCGCTCCCGTATTGCCTAGCAGGGCCTATGCCAGCCTGGTATACCGGCTGACGCAACCAGGACGTATCTGCAAACTCAGCACACCGCAGATAAACCTACCTGGGCAAGAATTCGCTGATACACCCCGGCCAGCAAATAATTGTTCCTGTCTGATTGGAACCTCAACTTTAGTTTGAGCGTTTGACCTACTGTAAGAGTTAAGCTAACGTTTGGAAGTGTAAACAGAAAGGTAGGAACGTTGTGGTACAGCTTGTAGGTAACACCCTCACCGCCCTGAGGGTGTTTGTTGGTTCTTTAGGGTCCAAGCGCGGCATACGCTCGCCGCGCTTAAGGGCCACTGGCGTCCTGGGGCTGGCACTGATTGGTATCTCACTCGTGGCAACCGCGTGTGGCGACGGTCTTGACGAGGCTTCAGTACCGGAACCTAGCCAAACCTCTACTTCCGCCCTCACTCCCCCAGCCCCTACTCCAGTAATCTTCTTTCCACAACAGGCTCCAAGACCACAGCAAGACGCGCCAACATCGTATATCACGGGCAAACTAGTTGAAGTGGGCGGCTGCCTGCGCCTAGTCGATGACCATTCTGGAGCGAACTTCCTGCTCTTGTGGTCTCCTAACGTAACATTAAGCCTGGAAAACGGCACTATGCAGATACTTGACAGCGCCAACCAGGTTGTGGCACAGGTTGGCGATGAGGTATTCATCAGCGGAGGTGAAATACCCGCATCATCTTCCTCATGGTTGTCTGAGCGATTGCGTGAACCCTTGCCAGATGCATGCCCAGGACCATATTGGTTCGTTGGCTCTGAGATACGCACCAACTAACAGAAATGAGTTCCCGTACCTTCCAGTAAGTTATAAACGCCCCCTCTGAAAATAAGGGCTAACCTCATTTCTGCCTCTCCCTGCGGCGGTGGGCTAAGTGCAACAGTCCTGGCCTTCCGCTCGGCCTCTTTGGGTCATCAACTATAGCGTCGTAGTTTGCACATTCTCATGACCTGGCATATAAGCTAACCTAGCGACGTTGGCTCTCCTCTCGAGCAAGTTGCTCATGAAGGTTCGGCGCACCTCGGGAGAGCTGGCCTGCATGAGCAACTTGCTTGACTCGCCCTTCAGCAACTCGCCTGTGCAGTGCGTTGTACCCTCCCTTACCCTAGCCTCATGTCCGGCTTCATAAAGGGAAGTAAGATCCCGCTGTCGGCTGTGGCACCAATCCTGCGGAGTTATGCACTTACCTTTTACTGCCGCGAGGCATTTGGTATGATACCAGGAAAGCCTCGCGACGGTGCATGCTTTAACGTGGGTGTGCTGCGGCATACCCCGTGCGAACAGTGTCACCATCTGCCGAGAGGACGAGGAATGAGCGAAATTCAGGTCAAGAAGATAAAGGTGCTTACCGGGGCGAATATCTGGGCTTACAGGCCGGTGCTTGAGATACTCACCCATATAGGCAAGTACGAGGAACTCCCCTCCGACAAGCTCCCCGGCTTCACCGAGCGCCTGGTGGAAGCCATACCCAGCCTGTGGGACCATCGCTGCTCCGAGGGCCAGCCGGGCGGCTTCCTCGAAAGGCTGCGCCGGGGCACCTACATGGGGCACATCATCGAGCACATCATCCTGGAGCTTCAGTCGCTCGCGGGGCTGGACGTGGGCTTTGGCCGCACTCGCGGCACCGGGCACTACGGCGAGTACCGCATCGTGGTGGACTACCGGGACGCCGACGCCGCCAAAGAGGCCACATATTTGGCAATCGAGCTTGCCGAGAAGCTGGCCGAGGGGCAACCGCTCGACTTCAACCTGGCGGAGCGTATTGGGCAGATTAGAGAGACCGCCGAGGACAACATGCTCGGCCCCTCCACCCAGACGATTGTGGACGCCGCCCGTAAGCGAGGCATCCCCTGGATGCGTCTCAACAAGGCCGCCCTGGTGCAGTTGGGGCATGGCCGCTTCGCGAAGCGGATACAGGCCGCTGAAACCTCATTCACCGCCAACATAGGCGTCGAGATCGCTTCCGACAAGGAACTCACGAAGGACCTGCTGTCGAAAGTGGGCGTGCCCGTGCCCGAAGGCGAGGTGGTGGACAACGCCGACGACGCCTGGCGCGCGGCCCAGGACCTCGGTGGCCCCGTGGTGCTGAAGCCGTTCGACGGCAACCAGGGCAAGGCGGTAAGCGTCAACCTCACCACCGAGGAGCAGGTGCGGGCGGCCTTCGACCTGGCCCAGGAACATTCCGACGACGTGATTGTGGAGCGCTACCTGAGCGGCACCGACCACCGCATGCTGGTGGTCAACGGCAAGCTGGTAGCGGCTTCGCAGCGCAGACCCCCGCAGGTGGTGGGCGATGGGCGCAGCAACGTGCGCGAGCTTGTGGTGCGGGTGAACGAAGACCCACGGCGTGGGGCCGGACACGCCTCGGCACTAACCCGCATCAAGATGGACGCGGCGGCGGAACTCACGCTGGGCAAGCAGGGCTATAGCTGGGACAGCGTGCCCCCCGCAGGGGAGGTGGTCTACCTGCGCGACAACTCCAATCTCTCGACAGGTGGCACCGCGATAGACGTTACCGACGTGGTACACCCCGACAACGCGGCCGTGGCGGTACTGGCTGCCAGCACGATTGGTCTGGACATCGCGGGCGTGGACGTGGTGTGCGAGAGCATCAAGCGCCCCTTGCACGAGCAGAACGGCGGCATCGTAGAGGTGAACGCCGCGCCTGGCCTGCGCATGCACGTCTACCCATCCGAGGGCAAGTCGCGCCCCGTGGGTGAGGCTATCGTGGACATGCTCTTCCCTGAGAACACCCCCGCCCGCGTGCCCCTCATCGCCATCACGGGCACCAACGGCAAGACCACAGTCACCCGCATGATCGCGCACATTTACTCGACCATGCGCAAGTTCGTGGGCATGACCACCACCGACGGCATCTACTTCAACGGCGTCCGCCGGGTGACGGGCGACTCGGCGGGGCCGCGCAGCGCGGAGTCGGTGCTGCAACACCCGCTGGTGGAGGTGGCGGTGCTCGAAACCGCTCGCGGTGGTATCCTGCGTTCCGGCCTCGCCTGGGACCGCTCTACCGTGAGCGTGGCGCTCAACGTTGCCAACGACCACCTGGGCATGGAAGGCATCGAGACGGCTGAGAAGCTGGCCCGCGTCAAGCGCGTGGTGATAGAGAGCGTGAGCAAGGACGGTTACGGGGTGCTGAATGCCGAAGACCCCCTCGTGGTGGCGATGGCTGAGCACTGCCCCGGCAAAATCATCTTCTTCAGCCTGGACCCGGCGGCCCCCGCGCTGGCCGCTCACCTGGCGAACGGCGGCAAGGCTGTATACACAAGCAACGACGTGATAGTGCTGGCCGCAGGCTCGGAGGAGCACCTGCTGATGCGCACCTCCGACATCCCGGCGACGTATGGCGGCCTCATACCCTTCCAGGTGCAAAACGTGCTGGCAGCGGCAGCGGCGACCTGGGGTGCGGGGGTTGCCGTCGATTCGATAAAGCTTGGCCTGCGCACATTCCAAACCGACGAGAAGAGCGCGCCGGGCCGCTTCAACCTGTTCAACATCGGCAAGGCGCGGGTGATTATCGACTACGGGCACAACCCTCACGCGCTACGGGCGGTGCAGGGTGCCATTCGGCAGATGAAGCCGCGCAAGTCTATCGGCGTGGTGGCCGCGCCGGGCGACCGCCGCGACGCTGACATACAGGAGCTAGCGGTGGTAGCGGCCAACACCTTCGACCACATCATCATTCGTGAAGATGAGGACTTGAGAGGCCGGGAGCGCGGCGAAGTGGCGCAGTTGATGGAGGATACCATGCGCCGCGCCCGTCCCACGCTGCCCATAACCGTGTGCCTGGACGAGCGTGAAGCCTCTATCCAGGCGCTCGAAATGGCCCGTGACGGCGACCTGGTGGTGCTGTTCATCGACCACGTGGACGAGGCCATCGCGCTGGTAAAGAGCGTCGGCAGGGTGCTGTCGGACGAGCACCAGTCGAGCTTCTTCCGCGAGTTGCCGAGGACCGCCAACACCGAGGAATACGCCCGCATCCAGGCGATTGCCGATACCGCCGCCCAGGAAAGCGTAGGCTCCCCCTGGCATGGCTCCGACGGCAACGGCACGGGACGCGGAGAAGAGGTCAGGCCGAAAGAGAGCGCGGCGCTCGACGGGGAGACGGGGCAATAAAGTTCGCACCACGTCGTTTGTGGGCGCAGGCAAATACTAGCAAGGTTAGGCCGGGGACGTAATGAGTTCTAACAACGGGCGAAAACAGAAGGGACTGTCAAAGGGCGCGCCCTCCATGGCAGATGCGGCGTGGGAACTGCCCGGCTACCTCATGATAATCGGCGGGGCGGACCGGCTGGACCACACCGGCACGCTCGCGAAGCTGTTCCTGCAACTGGTGGAGCGCACCGAGCGGCATTCGGAGCAGCGAGATATCGTGCTGGTTACCACCGCGACCCGCCACCCCGACATCCTGGAGAAAGAGTACGTCCGCATCTTTACGCGATACGGCTACGACCCGGCCCGCATCCACTCGCCTGCTCTCAGCAACCACGAAGATGCCATGGACCCGCACACGATGGACCTCTTGAGCCGCGCGGCTGGCATCTTCATCACCGGGGGCGACCAGTACGCTCTCACGCAGGTGCTCGACCGCTCCACCGCCGAAAGGGCCATCATGGACTCCTATGGGCGGGGCGCGGTGGTGGCGGGTACCAGCGCGGGCGCTACCGCTATGGGACGCCCGATGGTGGTGGCGGGCGGCGGCACCGGCGAGTTGCGCATGGGCATGGTGCAAATGTCTAACGGCCTCGGCTGGGCGGGCGAGGACATCATCATCGACACCCATTTCGGCGCAAGGGGCCGCTTCCCGCGTCTTGCGGCCTCGGTGGCCGAGCACCCGGCGGCCCTGGGCGTGGGCATTGACGAGAACACCTGCGTGCTGCTCGACTGCCACGGCCACGCCACCATATGGGGTGCCGGGGTGGTCTACTTCGTGGACGCCTCGCACGCGGCGGTGAACACGGCGCATGGCACGTTCCCCGGCACGCCCATTTCCGTGGGGCCGTTGCAGGTGGCGGTGCTAGCTTCCGGCGGCGAGTACGACATTCGTGAGCGGCGGGTGCTCCTTGAAATGGGCGCGCCCGCTAGGGTATAATTAACGCACCTCAACTGCGCGTGTAGCTCAGGGGATAGAGCGAGGGCGTCCTAAGCCCTGCGTCGGGGGTTCGAATCCCTCCACGCGCACCGGAAGGACCGCACTATGAACGCTGAAGATCGAGTTAGCTCCCAACGTCTAACTTGGTCGGTGCGTCCGTAGTCCGGCCCTTTTTTGTTTCCTCACTTTCCTTCCACGGAGGCTTCCATGTCTGTAAATATCCGATCCAAGAACTTCAAGCTGGAGCCACACCACGAAGAACACATCCGCAAGCACGTCGGCAGGCTCGACCGGCATGTAGAAGACCTGGAGTCTACCGAGGTTGTGCTGTCGCAGCAGACGACCCGCCTCAACGCGCAGCGCTTCCAGTACGTATCCCAGGTCACCCTGCATACTAGACATAATATCATCCGCTCCGAGGTAGCGCACGACGAGCTGCTGACCTCGGTGGACCAGGCGCTAGCCCACATCGAGAAGCAGCTTGAGCGCCGCAAGACCCGCCAGACCCGTCGCAAGAAGGGCGCGCAGGGCCTCGGCAGGAGCGCCGCCACGCTGAACGTCTCCACCGAAGAGCCGAGCGTGATCGAAATGGCCGCGCCCGCCCGACCCGCCTCCGAGACATACGGGGGCAATGGCAAGGGTGGCGGTAAAGATGACGATGAAGGGGCGATAGTGCGGGTGAAGCGGTTCCGGATTCAGTCGATGGACCCGGAAGAGGCCATCGAGCACATGGAGTTGCTGGGCCACAACTTCTACGTTTTCTGGAACTCCAACCAGGAGCGCGTGGGCGTAGTCTACCGGCGCAACGATGGCGACTACGGGCTGATCGAGCCGGAACTAGGTTAGCCGCCGCTAGCTACCGGCGGGACCACATCACGCTAACCCCGTCAAGAGCACGCCAGGGTTAATATGAGTAGGGGCACGATGTACAG
>JALZHI010000123.1 GCA_030913985.1 Chloroflexota bacterium
CTGGTGACTGGGACGAAGTCGTAACAAGGTAGCCGTAGCGGAAGCTGCGGCTGGATCACCTCCTTTCTAGGGAGTTCTACTCGTTCTTTACTCGGTTCGCTGAGTATACGAGTGATCCCAGGTCAACTCATCGCTCCACTACGCAAGTAGAGAGATGGCCCCGCAGGGCCGCTCGTTGGAACCGATGACACCTGCACCTGTTGGTAATACCAACAAATGCAAGCACACTGTCTTACCCACAGGGCTTGCACAAGAACTTGCAAGTTCGTTTACGACACTCACCACTCTTCAGTTGGATAAGGTCATGAAGAAAGAGCCTTCCGAATGGAAAGCTCTTTATCGTTAAACAACCAAGTCGCTTTGTACGAAGAAGGGGAGCGTGGTTCACGCTCCCCTTCTTCGTGTTTTCTAGTAAAGGCCTCTAATGGTGACTACTGCGAGCCACCGCCGCTGCCAGCGTTCCCCTGCCCGCTATTCCATGCCTCGGAGTACATCCGCTGTCCTTCCTCTACCGCACTTGGATCGAGGTCTGCCAGATCGCTCAAGTCGCGAACAACCACGTAAGAGATAACGCGGCCAATTTCCATCTCGTAGCCAGCCGTTTCCTGAAGGTTACGGAAACAAAGCTCGGCTGTCTCGCGCTGGCCGCAGGCCAACGATGTGGTGATCAACATCGTGTAGCTGATGTTTACCAGGCCGAGAGCCGTGTAGTCATCGCGGAGGTCCTTCGAGATTTCCTCGGCCCGCAGCTTATCTATTATGCCGGCAGCGACGCCCAGCACGGACGCGCCAAATTCCTTGAGCGGACTGGTTGCCTTGCCACCCAGCGATTCCAGGTGAGCGCGCAACTCGTTGGTCTGGTTCTCCAGGCCGTCCCGGATGCGCACGATCAGGGGATTGATGTCCTGCTCGTCTTGGGTTTCCTTGGCCTGCTTGTCAATCGCCTGGTAGCAGTGACCGAGTAGGGCCACCTGGTCCGCCAGGTACTTCAATACAATGTCTTTCTTCTTATCCTCTGCCACTATTGGCCTCCTTGCCGCTATGGCTACCCTCCCCGCTCCCAGCGCGACTGTGGCCTGGAGCGAATAGCCATGCATACTGATGTGTTGGTGTTACTGTTGGTTAGACAGCAGTTTCTATGCCAGGTCCGGTGTTCAACAGCTTGTCGCCCCGGTTCAGGGCAAAGGGTGTCTAAAGTAGTCAGGTGCTATAATGCGCGGACGAACCTGTATCAGGCAAAGGAATGGAGGCTTGCATGGCGGACCTGGACCTCGACCCGGAGGTGCTCGAATCGTACATCAAAGAGTTCTACGGACACGGCAGCTACGAAGCGAAATATTGGTTCATAGGGATGGAGTTCGGCGGCGGTGGATCGTTCGAGGAGATAGTGAGCAGGATCGAGGGCTGGCACAGGCGGGGAGGCAAGGGACTAGAAGACCTGGGGCCGCAAGGTGTGGGCACAGGTTCGCGTTGGTTCCTCCCGCCATACCCCTTGCAGCCAACCTGGGCGAAGCTCGTCCGCATCATGATGAGTGCTGAAGGCCAGCCCACTGAATCAGGGAGTCTGCGGGCTTACCAGAAAGACCGGCTTGGGCGGGAAGGCGGGCTGGACTGCATAGTTGAACTGCTACCCCTTCCATCGCCGGGACTTGGTCACTGGAAATTTTATCCTGCCATTGCGGAGAGGCACCCCCAGCTTGCATATCTAAAGGACCGCGCAACGTACACCAGCCATGTAGCTCCAATGAGAATTGCGCATTTGCAAACCAGGATTGAGCAGCACCAGCCCCGTGCGGTTGTATTTTATGGCAGTGGCTACCGGCACTGGTGGCGGCAGATTGCAGGCGAGCAGTTCGAGCCTTCGAGCCTGAACAAGGTCCAGGTGGCGCGCAAGGGGCACACACTGTTCGTGGTCATGCAACACCCAACTGCCCACGGCGTCACGAAAGACTACTTTGATGCAGTTGGCCGCCTGATCGCGGACGCTCGACTTCCTTGACCCTCCTACCTGCCTGTGCTACACTTGCGCTGGTGCCTGGCCCCGGTTCGTTACGCGGGAGGGGCACAACTACTTCATGACTCAATGGCGAGAAAGGAGATTAGCATGGACAAGGCAGTGGCTAATCCTGGCTCGACGCCGGGCGACCCTGAGGTCCGTAGGGCTGAATACGCGGAGAAGTCTCACGACGGCAATGAGAAGCCCTCGTTCGCGCGTGACCTGGTGAAGAATTACATCGGCGGCAAGTGGGTGGAGGGGTCCGCCGGGCGCACCTTCGACAGCCGTAATCCGGCCACGGGCGAACTGCTGGGTGTGCTCACGGTCTCGGCCCCCGAGGACGTGAACAGGGCCGTGGAAGCGGCAGAGAAGGCGTTCAAGTCGTGGCGGCTGGTGCCCGCACCGCGTAGGGGGGAAATCCTCTTCAAATGCGGCCAGATGCTCACGGAGCGCAAGGAAGACCTCGCCCGCCTGATGACCCAGGAGATGGGCAAGGTGCTCAATGAGGCTCGCGGCGACGTGCAGGAGGCCATTGATATGACCTTCTACATGGCGGGCGAAGGGCGGCGTCTGCTCGGCGAGGTCGCCCCTTCCGAGCTTCCCAACAAGTTCGCTATGGCCGTGAGGGACCCGATTGGCGTGGTAGGGGCTATTACTCCCTGGAACTTCCCCATCGCCATCCCGTCGTGGAAGCTGATGCCTGCCGTAATCGCGGGCAACACGGTCGTTTTCAAGCCCGCCTCGGATACTCCCCTTCTCGCGATAGAACTCGTCAAGATACTTGAAGAGGCGGGCCTGCCGGAAGGCGTGGTCAACGTGGTGCTCGGCCCCGGCGGCAGCGTCGGTGAGGCTATCATCGACCACCCTGGCGTCAAGCTTATCTCCTTTACCGGCTCGACCGCCGCAGGGCAGCAGGTATCTCTAAGAGCAGCCCAGACCCTCAAGCGCGTGTCGCTGGAGATGGGCGGCAAGAACGCCATCATCGTCATGGACGACGCCGACCTGGACCTGGCGGTAGAGGGCATCCTGTGGAGCGCGTTCGGCACCACGGGCCAGCGCTGCACCGCCGCCTCCCGCGTGATTGTGCATCGCGCCGCAATCAGCAACTTGCAGGACCGCCTGGTCGAGCGCATCGAGCGCTTCCGCCTGGGCAACGGCCTGGAGCCTAACACCGACATAGGGCCGGTGGTCAACAGGAGCCAGCTTGAGCGCATCCACAGCCTGGTGACGGAGGGCCGGGAAAGCGGGAGCGAGATGCTCACCGGCGGCGAAATCGCCACGGACGGCGACCTGTCGAAGGGCAACTTCTACAAGCCTACCCTCTTCACCAACGTCAGGTGGGACGACATGCTGGCACAGGAGGAGATTTTCGGCCCGGTGACGGCGCTCATCCCGGTGGACAGCCTGGAAGAGGCCATCGAAGTAAACAACAACACCAAGTACGGCCTTTCGTCCTCTATCTACACCCGCGACGTGAACAATGCCTTCCGTGCCATGCGCGACATCACCACGGGCATTATTTATGTCAACGCGGGCACCATCGGCGCGGAGATACAGCTTCCGTTCGGCGGCACGCGAGGCACCGGCAACGGGCACCGCGAGGCCGGGCAGGCGGGTCTCGACGTGTTCACCGAGTGGAAGACGCTCTACATCGACTTCTCGGGCAAGTTGCAGCGCGCCCAAATAGACCTGGAAGACATATAGAAGCAAGCAGCAGAAGGAGGGGCAGGTGCGGCATAAGAGGCGCCTGCCCCTCCTTTCGCTTTGGCATGCCGAGCGTCATTGTGCTATACTAATAGTATTAAGCCTCATTTCATGGCCCCGGAAAATCGCCGGGCTGCCTACACCCCCGGCAAATAGGAGAACGTCATGACCGCCCAACGCGATGAGGGGACACCCCAGTCCCCAGAGGTGCACCCTGAGTACGTCAGAGAAGAGCTAGACCAGGAGTTGATCACACACGTAGGCGAGTACCGCAACCCCGAAGCAGACGGACCCAGGGGCGGGGGCATGCATCTTGGGGCGGTGGATACCGAGGTCGTGCCCATTGTGCCGCCCATGGCTGGGCCCGCCGACCTGCTGGGCAGGCACAACGAAAACGCCCAGGGCAACGAGGACGGCGACACCGAAATCGGCGAAGAACTGATCGACCCCAGGAACGAGATCACTCCGGGGTAGTCAACGACGACAATTAGAGCCAATTCCAACGGAGGGAGATGATTTTATGGGCACGCTGGACGTGCTAGAGCAGCCTGCAACGCAGGCAAACAGAGAACCTGAGGCGATTGTAAACGACTTTTCGATAGTCGTTGCGACGGTGAACGGCTCAGGTAGCCAGACCGCCAACGGCTTGCTCGCGCGTGCTGCCTTCAAGATGGGCGTGCCTGTGAGCGCCAAGAACCTGTTCCCGTCCAACATCTCGGGCCTGCCCACATGGTACACCATCCGCCTGAGCAAGGACGGCTACACCGCCCGACGCGAAAGTGCCGAGGTGCTGGTGGCGTTCAACCCGGCAACCGCGCAGGAGGACTATTCGGCCCTCCCTCCTGGCGGCATAGTGTTGCACCCGGAGGACATGAAGTTCCTCAACCCCCGAGAGGATGTAATCAGCTATCCGCTCCCGGTGAAGGAGTTGATGAAGCAGGCCACCATAGACCCCAAGCTGCGCGACCACGTCGCCAACATGGTGTACGTCGGCGGCTTGGTTCACCTGTTGGGTATCGACCTGACCGAGATTGAGGAAGGTCTGAACCACCACTTCAAGGGCAAGGCCAAAGCGGTCGAGATGAACATGAACGTCGTGCGCCTCACGCTCCAGTGGGCCACCGACAACATGGAAAAACGCGACCCGTACCGCATCGAGCGCATGGACGGCAACCAGGGCTTGATTATGATCGACGGCAACACGGCGGGCGGCCTGGGCGCGATTTTCGGCGGCGTGTCGGTCGTCGCGTGGTACCCGATCACCCCCTCCACCAGCCTGGTGGATGCGCTCGCTGCCTACATCGGGCGGCTGCGTCCCCCGGCGGAAGACGGCAGCCAGACCTACGCCATCGTTCAGGCGGAGGACGAGTTGGCCGCTATCGGCATGGTGTTCGGCGCGGGTTGGGCGGGCGCGCGGGCCATGACTTCCACCTCCGGCCCCGGCATCTCGCTCATGACCGAGTTCGCGGGCCTGGGCTACTTCGCTGAAATCCCCGGCGTGATCTGGGACATCCAGCGCGTCGGCCCCAGCACAGGGCTACCTACGCGCACTTCACAGGCCGACCTGCTGCCGACCTACTTCCTGGGTCATGGCGACACCCGCCACGTGATACTGCTGCCGGGTTCGGTCGCGGACTGCTTCGAGTTCGGCTGGCGCGCCTTTGATCTGTCCGAGCGACTACAGACGCCCGTGTTTGTGCTCAGCGATCTCGACCTGGGCATGAACATCTGGATGACCGAGCCGTTCCAATACCCCGACCAGCCGATGGACCGGGGTAAGGTACTGAGCGAAGAGCAGTTGAACCAGATTGAAGGCTGGGCGCGCTATGCCGACGTGGACGGTGACGCCATCCCGTACCGTACGCTGCCCGGCAACCGCCACCCGGCCTCGGCCTACTTCACACGCGGCACGGGGCACACGGAGAAGGCGGTCTATAGCGAGCGTCCGGACGACTGGCAGCGCAACCTGCAACGGCTTGAGCGCAAGCACGAGACCGCCAGGCAGTACGTACCTAAGCCCCGCGTTGACGTTCGCGACGGTGCCGAGATAGGCATTATCGCTTATGGCTCCACCGACCCCGCCATCCAAGAGGCACGCGACCAGCTTCGCAAGCAGGGTATCGAGACGAGCTACTTGCAGGTGCGCGCCTTACCCTTCGAGGAGACCCTACACGAATTCGTGAGCCAGCACAAGCGTTTCTATGTGGTCGAGCTAAGCCAGGAAGCGCAACTTCGCTCCCTGCTGAGGCTCGATGTACCGGAGCGGTCGATGGACTTCCGGTCGGTGGCACACCTGGACGGCCTGCCCCTGACCGCGAGCTTCGTTCGCAAAGCCATCCTGGAAATGGAGCAGAAGTAACATGGTAGCAACAGCCAGACCCGAACGCAACGAAAAGCTCAACCTGATCGGCCTGGAAAAGGGCGACTACAGGGGAGCGCCTTCTACCCTTTGCCAGGGCTGCGGGCACGACTCGATCTCGAGCCAGATCATCAACGTGGCCTTCGAGCTTTCGCTCAAGCCCCACGAGGTAATCAAGATGAGCGGCATCGGCTGCTCCAGCAAGTCGCCCGCCTACTTCCTCAACCGCTCGCACGGCTTCAACGCGCTGCATGGGCGAATGCCGTCGGTGGTCACCGGGGCCTCTCTGGCGAACCGCTCTCTGTTGCCCCTGGCGGTAAGCGGCGACGGCGACACCGGCTCTATCGGCCTGGGGCAGTACAAGCACCTGCTGCGCCGCAACGTGCCGATGGTCTACATCATCGAGAACAACGGCGTGTACGGCTTGACCAAGGGTCAGTTCTCGGCCACGGCGGACCGGGGCCAGCAACTCAAGTACGCAGGCACCAACGAGCTTCCGCCGATTGACCTCTGCCTGGAAGCGGTGGTGCTCGACTGCGGCTTCGTGGCGCGGTCCTTCGCGGGCGATGCCAAGCAGGTGCGCGAGCTGCTCAAGGCCGCGATTAGCTACAACGGCACGGCGGTGCTCGACATCATTAGCCCATGCGTGACCTTCAACAACCACGAGGAGTCGACCAAGAGCTACCCCTATGGCAAGGCTCACGAGGAGCGACTGCACGACATCACCTTCGTGCCCGCCTACGAGGAAATCAGCGTGGACTACGAGCCGGGTACCAACATTGACGTGCAGCTACACGACGGCCCGACCATCCAGTTGAGGAAGCTTGATCGCGACTACGACCCCAGGGACAAGGTGTCGGCCCTGCGGCTCCTCACCGAAGCGCAGCAGAAGCAGGAGTTCATCACCGGGCTTATCTACATCAACGAGGGCCGGGGCACCCTGCACGACACCGCTCGCCTGACCGGCACCCCGCTAGCGCAGCTTCAGGAGGAGCAACTGCGTCCCTCCAGGGAAAGCCTCGACAAGCTAATGGCCGCGATGGCCTAATTTGAACAGGACGAGGTTGTGAGACTGGATGAGGGCGGTTCCGGGGCTTACCGGGCCGCCCTTCGCCTTTCCTGGTGACTTACATGGAGCAGACCGACTACAGGGCCTATATTTGTTGCGGGCCGAACTGCGGACCCAAAGGGTCGGTGCAGCTTCTCACCGTGCTGGAAGAAGAGGTCCAGCGGCAGGGCATGTCCTCGCGGGTGGCGGTGCTGCCGACGGGCTGCCAGAGCCACTGCGAGACCGGCCCTACGATGGTAGTCTATCCCGGCCCCGTCTACTACCAGGAGGTTGACGGCGAGCGGCTCGCCCGCATAGTCCGGGAGCACTTTGGGCGCGGCACGCCGGTACAAGAGTATTTCTGGGTCGGCCCCTACCCGAAGCGGCTCCAGGTGTTCGACCGTGATTCCAATGCTGCCCGCGTGCCCAAACTGCAAGCCGACGGGGCGTCGGGTGAGCCCGACCGCAAGCCGAAGGAACGGCGCGTCACTCCGGATGTGGACGACTTCAAGTGGTAGGTGGCTAGAGGGTACTGCCGGAAGGGCCAGAAGTGGCACTGGCAGGCTGTTGCGAACCAGATTCTACTTGCTTGGAGACCACCGCAGAACGTCCAAGCGCGCGGCGGGAGGGTACTCGTACCAGCCGGGATAGCAGCGCGATACTCAACACCGCCATGATGAACTGGAAGGGCAACTGCAACGCATAGCCCGCGAACACCAGGAGCAGCAGCCCGAGTCCCGTGCTCGGGTTTGCTTCACGTGACCTGCGGCCTCGGCCTGTGAAGCAGGTCAGCACCGAGTAAACGAACAGCCCTCCTGAAATCGCATACAGCGGCCACGGCAAGAATAGGTTCATCCCCAGCGACCAGATAGCAAAGACCCCCATGAAGCCCTGGTTCAACAGCGCATCTGCTACATTCCCCGCCGAGAAGACGAGCACCAGAATTGCGGGAAAGACCCAACGCACCGGGTGCCGCCACTGGCCGTCGGGCAGGGCGATTGCCCAAAAGAACGCCGCCGGGGCGCACACAGCCGCAATCTCCCCCAGGTTCAGGAACAGTAGCGGGGCACCTAGCAACGACGCGCCTACATCCGTCAGGTCTTGTTGCACCACGTAGTACAGCCACCCAGAGTAGGCCAGCGCGACAAGCACCACACCCACACGCATAGAAGTGCTGCGTTCCCTCGCCACCAGGCACGCGACCGCCACCCACCACAGGGCTATAAATGTCAGCAGGTTCAGAGTGACATTGAGCCACAGCAGCGTCGGATAGAACGTGTGGACCAGCCCCACCAGCCCGAAGATCGCTAGGAACAGGGTGACAGCTAACCTGGAGGCATCGCGCGTGCGAATGGCCTCGGCACCTGTCTGCATTACCAACAGCAACAACACTGAGAGGGCCAGTATGGCGGTGGGCGAGATCAGGTAGAGGCCCACTCTGCCAACCGATTCAACTACGTCTCTGGGTGTACCCTCCAGGGTTGGGGCGGCCGCGAGACGAGAGATGGTGCGACCCAGAAGCCACTCCAGCCCCGCAATCACTGCCAGGGCGGCAGCGGCATAGCGGGCGACAAGCGATACCTCATTCTCTGAAGACCGGTACGCTGGCTCAGTTTGCCCGTGCATCAGTCACCTACAAGCGCGGTGTGAGCGGCGCGGTCGTTCAGCCCCGCGATGAAGATCATCCCCAGGCCATAGAGCAACGATTCGCGGCTGGAGTTGCGGCCCCTCGTAAAGGCAAAGATAGCGGGAATGATAAGGGCGATAGTCACGCCGTAGAGCAAGTGGATGATGCGGGCGGGCCGCTGCCCCAAGAGCACTAGCAACACCCCGGCCAGGGCCTCTACCACGAACACGGCGACGGCCAGCGCGAGGGCACCGTTGAAGTTGCCATCGGGCGGTACGCGGCGAAACGCGTTGACGATGCCCCATATACCCACGACCAGCGTGTAAATGCCGATCATGCTGGACAGCGTGCGATGCGCCTCAATCAGAAAGGTAGTCACTCAGGCATTCTTACCATACTGCCGCCGCGCTGTCAACGCGGGACCTTCTGCGGCACGGTTTGTGGTTTTCAGCACTGGTAATTGCCTGTTTGCCAGGTGGGGTTGCCACCCATGTATAATGTTATGGATATCACAAGCTAACGACGGCCTGCAAATCATGAAAGCTAACCCAACACAACAAAGCCTCAGAACAGTCCGGGCCGGAGCGGAGCGTTTCCTCACGTCCGCGCGTAGTGGCCTGGTGGGACGCGACGGCGTGCTCAGCATTGACGGGCTTGACGCCGCAGTGCGCGCCTTCGGGGTGGCGACGGTCCTGGTGTTAAGCCTCCTCGGCTACGGGCGCGCGGGAGGCAGCTTCGCGGAGGGCTTGGCCGATCCTGTAGGCGTGGCAATCGGGCTTGTCTTGTACAACCTGCTTGTAATTGTCTTGCTGGGTGTGCCGTTCCGCCGCCCGCCCTCTTTCGCACTGTTCCTGCTGGACTGGCTGATGGTCACCGGCTCGGTGCTGCTCACAGGCGGCTTCCTCAGCCCCTTTATCATCCTCTACTACGCACTGGGGATCGGGGCGGCTTTGCGCGTCGGCTTTTCCCGCTCGATGCTGCTAGTAGGGGCCTGTTCGGTCGTGTATGTTCTGCTGGGCATGGTCAGCCAGGCAGACCTCGGGGCCGCCAAGCTGCCAATCGTGGTGATTGAGATTGCTTCGCTGGTCATGGTGGTGCTCACGGGAGTGGGCATGCGTAACGCCCTTGAAGTGGAAGCGCGGCGCGTGCAGCTTGAAGAGCAATCGGCGGGGCAGCTTCGCCTGCTGAACGGCCTCATCAATACCGTGCTTTCAGCCTCACCGGACCTGGAAGAGGTGATGCGCACCGTGGCCTCGATCTCCAGCCAGGCGCTGCAATCCGACAGCGGGCTTGCGGTGCTCTTCGTCGAGCAGGTGACCGCTTCCAACCCGGTTGCGGCTGACCGCGAGTTGCTGCTGGTGTCTAACAAGAACCCGAACCCGCCACACCTTTCGCAAATTGAGGCCGACTTGCTTGCGAGAGCAGTTGCTACGCAGGCCCCGGTTGTGATGAGCGCCTTTGAGCCGGACCACACCTCCCGCCAGTTCCCAGGACTGGAGCGCGACGGGGCCAGACTTTGTAGCCTAGTGTGCGTACCGTTTGTGCTGGAGGGGCGGGCGATAGGCGGCCTCTTCGTGGGGCGGTTCGACCAGAGGCACTTCACCCCTGCCGAGACCGGCCTCCTGATGGCGATTTCCAGCCAGGTGGCGGTGGCGGTGAGGCTGGCGCGGCTCTACGAGATGGAGCGCGAGAAAGCCATGAGGTCGGAGGAACGGGAGCGTCTCGAACGCGACCTCCTCTCCATGGTGTCGCACGAGCTGCGCACGCCGCTCACTTCCATTAAGACGTGTATAGGAGCTTTGAGCGATATGTCGCCCCCCATGGCACCTGCCGCCGCTGAGACAACACAGGCCAGGCTGCTGCAAAACGTAGGACGCAGCACCGAGCGGCTCATTGGGCTGGTGAACGAGCTACTGGACATGGCACGGCTGAGGGCGGGACGCGTGTCACTCCAGATGCAGCAGGTACACGTGGGAGCCATCATAACGGACCTGGTCGGGCAGGTGGCTCCGCTCGTAGAGGCGCGAGGGCAAACGCTGGCGCTGGACCTGCCTCCCGCGAGTTCCGAGCGTTGGCAGCGGCTCAATGTGAGCGGGGACCGCCGCCGTCTGGAGCAAGTGTTGATAAACCTGGTGTCTAACGCTAATAAGTACAGTCCGCCCAACAGCAGAATTACCGTGGGTGCCACGCCACGCGACGGGCAGGTGCGCATCTTCGTCAGGGACGAAGGCCCCGGCATACCGCGCCACGAGCAGTCCAGGGTGTTCGACAAGTTCTATACAGGCACGGTCGCACAGTCATCGGAGAGTCTCGGCCTGGGTCTTGCGATTGCCCGCTCCATAGTGGAACTCCACGGCGGTAGCATGGGACTTGCTAGCAGGCCGGGCAGCGGTAGCACGTTCTACTTCACCCTACCCCAGCTGAGCGAGGACGCGACAGTTTCCTCGGCGGGCTCTCTCATAATGCACGGAGTAACTCATGAAGATACTGTTGGTTGATGACGATCCCGATGTGGTGGAGGCCATTACGCTCTCCTTCGGCGTACACTGGCCGGAGGCGTCGGTAATCGGCGCGGGTGACGGGCGCTCGGGAGTGGCGAAGTTCAAGCAGGAGAACCCCGACGTGGTGTTGCTGGACATTTCGCTGCCGGACACGGATGGCTTCCGCGTCTTGAGCCAAATAAGGGAGCAGTCGGACGTGCCCGTGCTGATGATATCAGCGCGCGGCGAGGAAGTTGACAAGGTGCGGGGCCTGGAGCTTGGAGCCGACGACTACGTGACCAAGCCCTTCGGGTACATGGAGCTGACCGCCCGCATCAGGGCCGTGCTACGCCGAGCGCAGTCGCTGCCTCCCATCAGCGGCGGGGGCCGTTTCGACATGGGGCCACTCGCCATCAACTACGCCACGCACCAGGTGACCCTCGATGGTAAGCCGATCAAGCTCACGCCCATCGAGTACAAGCTGCTGTACCAGCTTACGCGGAACGCCGGACAGGTGCTCTTGCACGACCAGCTACTGACGAAAATCTGGGGACCGGAGTACCTGGGGGAGTTGGACTACCTGCGTATCTACGTGCGGCGGCTGCGCGAGAAACTTGAGGCCAACCCCCAGCAGCCCGAGTTCATCTTTACCGAACGCGGGCTAGGCTACCGCTTCGCCGCACCCCCTGTCCCGGCCAGCTAAAGCGTGCAACGAGACCATCCACACGGTACACCCCCCTTGCGAGTGGCTCTCGACACTACCTACGCAGGCGTAAACCCAACAGGTGTCGGCCTCTACTCTCGCAGGTTGGTAGAGGAACTGAGGGGCATAGCTCGCCAGCAACATCTGAGTCTGAGTTGCTTCGGCCCGGCATGCCGATCATCCGACCGAACTACCGGCCCACTGGACCTGGTGCAGGAGTGGCCGTTAAATACACATGGGATATTGCCGGTGCGGTTGGCCCGCTTCCGCCCACAAGTCGTGCACTCTACCTCCCACATCGGCCCTGTTTTGGGCCCAGGGAAGCTAATTGTCACAGTGCACGACCTGATTTTCCGCAGGCACCCAGAAGACTACCCACGCGCCTGGCTGGCTATCACGAATCTGCTACTGCCCCTTGTTCTAAAACGCTCGGCGGCAATCCTCTCCGACTCCCATGCCACAGCCGAAGACCTGCACAGGTTCTATCCAGCCACGAGGGGAAAAGTGCATGTCGTCTACCCTGGCCTCGATCCAGTGAGGGAGATAGATCCTACTAAGACCGAGGGCAACAAACTCCTTCGGCAGTTCGGCCTGGCCGGTGCGACCTACATCCTCTGCGTCGGGCCGTGGTCCCGCAGGAAGAACTTGCCTGTCGTGCTGCGGGCCTTTGAGAGGCTTGCGGGGGAGCTTCCCGGTGTAACCCTGGTGGTCACCGGAAGGGCCGGTGGTGGCATGAAAGGTGCACAGCCCGAGGAGCTAATCGCCCGCCTGCGTCCCGAGACTCGGCAGAGAATCCTGTGCATGGGCTTCGTGCCCCGCGAGACCTTGTACGCGCTGCTGTCGGGGGCTAGCCTGCTGGCCTACCCTTCTCGCATAGAGGGGTTCGGGCTGCCTCCGCTGGAAGCGATGTCACTGGGGGTGCCGGTGGTTACGTCTGACGTGCCGGTCCTGCGGGAGGTGGCTGGTGGGGCTGCCTTACATGTCCCGGCGGACGATCCCTCAGCATGGGCGGCGGCTTTTGGGCGTATACTGTCGGAACCGGAGCTTGCCCGTTCGCTGAGCGACAAGGGCCGCGCTCGCAGCAACGAATTTAGCTGGGGCAGGTGCGCTCTTGAGACACTGGCGGTGTACCGGGAGGTCGCGGGACAGGCAACAGCCGGGGAGTTCCGGCCCTGAGGCTGGCTTCAGGCGTTTTTATATGAAACTTTAAGCTTTATTCACCGGGAAATGGTGCCTAAACGTCTAGGCAGCGCACAGGTCGTCATATATAATACAGTGACTCCCACGGAGAGATCGATTCACGGTGCTCAGGAGGAGAAAGCATGACCCTAAGTGTGGACCTGGAACCGTTCATTATCCTGCCATCCCTGCTCTTCTCGATCTTCCTCCTGGTTATCATAGACAGGATCGGTACCATCCGGGGTACGGTTGATGACGAGGAGGAGGAAGTCTAATGGCGCGTATTGCCCGCAGAATCCCCCGCTTCCCCAGGCCAGGGGATGTATTAGAGAAGCTGCCACGCCCCATCCGCGCCAGGGTGGACAAGGCGGCCGCGCTCGGCAAGCGCACCTGGGAAGACGTTAGCGGCTCCATCGTCCGCAACGGCTGGCCCACGTCGGTGCGCGGCCGCTCGCTGGCGATCATGAACAGCGTCTTCCTCCACCTGCACCCGATCCGCACCCGGCCCGACGCCATAAAGATGACCTACACGTTCGGGTTGGGCGGTATTTCGTTCTTCCTGTTCCTCCTGCTGACGCTCACCGGCGTGCTACTGATGTTCTACTACGTACCGTCAACCACGCTCGCGTGGCAGACCCTGCACGACATCCAGGAGACCCAGCCTTTCGGCTTCCTGCTGCGCAACCTGCACCGTTACGCGGCGCACGGTATGGTATTTACGGTCTTCCTGCACATGTGCCGCGTCTTTTATACAGGCTCCTTCCGCGCCCCGCGCCAGTTCAACTGGGTTGTCGGCGTGATCCTGTTGGTGCTTACCTTCCTGCTCAGCTACACCGGCTACCTGCTCCCGTGGGACCAACTGGCGTACTGGGCGGTCAACGTGGGCGTGAACATGGTCGGCTCGACTCCGTTCCTCGGAGAGTTCATAAAGTTCCTCTTCATCGGGGGCTATACGGTAGACCAGAACGCCTTGATACGCTTCTACACCCTGCACGTGGTGGGTCTCCCACTGATACTGGCCGTTTTCCTCGCCGTGCACTTCTGGCGCATCCGCAAGGACGGCTTCTCTCGCGGCCTGACCTTCACCTCCCGTGTGGTCGAGCACGAAGACCGCCGACCGGCAGGCGCGAGGGCCGCGGGCCAGAAGAAGGACTAGCACCGGCGTTGTTTCTCACGTTCTAGAACTAGGAGAGACCGATGGCGACAACTGGAGACAATCTGACCACGCGCGAACAGAACGTCACAGTCCAAAAAGGCTCGAAGGTGCTCACGCCCCCGGCGCGCACCCGCCCGACGACTCCCGCCGACCAGGAGGTGGATACCGTACAGGTATGGCCTCACCTCGTCGTGATAGAGTTCCTCGGCGCGATAATAATCACTATCAACCTGGTCCTGCTCGCGACCCTGTTCAACGGGCCGCTGGAGCAGCTTGCCAATCCGGACAAGACACCCAACCCGTCGAAGGCACCGTGGTACTTCCTCAACCTGCAAGAGTTGCTGCTGCACATGAACCCAGCCCTGGCGGGCGTAATCGTGCCCACTATCGCGCTCGGCCTGATTGCCGCCATACCCTACATCGACCGAGGCACCAGGGGCCTCGGTGTGTGGTGGTACAGTGACCGCGGGCCAAAGATCGTGATCTTCACAACCATCTACAGCACCGTCGTTTCGGCTGTGCTGATAGCCGTGGATGAAATCGTGAAGCTCAGGACGCTGTTCAATAACATGTTCGACCCGGATGGCGCTCTGGGAGGTATTACAACATTCACGGGGAGCATTCTTGGCGGCGCGAATGTCGAGGCGCAAAACGCTTCGGCGCAGGGCATCCTGGTCGAGACGGTGGCAGGCTGGCTGATTCCCATATTCGTGCTGACCTTCTTCCCCTTGTTGCTGGTGCTCCTCTTGAAGAGGATCTTCAGAGGCATCGACCTCAGCGAGGTGATCATCGGCCTCTTCACCGGATTTGTAGTGGTTTACTGGGTACTTACAATCGTGGGCACGGCTATGCGCGGCCCCGGTATGGAGTTCTTCCCGCCGTGGGCGCTACCGCCTCCCAGCGAAGGCTAGGTGCGGAGATTATCTGCGGCACCGATCCATAGAACTAATTCTTTGATAGCGCTTTTAGCCTGGAACTAGGAGAACGTACATGGCAATTGCAGATCGAACGGGACGCGGCGAGACCCTGACACCGCGCACGGGGGCGGACGCGCCGGGGCGGCCCGAAGATACCGCCGGGGGTCGCGTCGCGCAGACCGGCCGCCGCGACCTGCTGAAGTGGGGTCTGTTTGGCTCGCTTCTGCTCATGCTGGGCGGCTTCGGGCAGGCGTTTATCATGTTCTTCTACCCCAAGAAGGTAGGCGTGTTCGGTAGCCGCGTTACGGTGGAAGGTACTGTAGCCGACTACCCCGTCGGCACCGTCTTTCCGGTTAGAGAGGGCAAGTTCTATCTATCGCATGTACCGGAGGGGATGCTTGCCCTGTATTGGAAGTGCAAGCACCTGGGTTGCACCGTCCCTTGGAGGCCCGATGAGGAGTTCCAGGGCCAGACCGGGGTATTTCGGTGCCCGTGCCACGGCTCCATCTACCTGCCTAACGGCCAGAACGTAGCAGGCCCCGCGCCCGCGCCGCTCGACATCATGAAGATAGAGCTACAGGGCAACAGGATCATCGTGGACACGGGCAAGATCACCCCACGAGTGCAGGCTTTGCCCTCGGACGCGGTCAAGGTCTAGTCTAAACCTAAGTCTTAGCTCACGTATATAACCGCAACACCATTCCCAGGAGAGGAAAGGCAGCCAGGCTGCCGTGCCAGGAGGCGATATGCGGGACAAGGTCATTCTCGGCGTTACAGTCTCAATAGTACTGCTACTTACGCTTGTCATCTACGGCTTCATCGACGCCAACCGGCTCACTACCGTCACCGCCAGCAAGACCGAGGACGACGCCCGCCGAGGTAAGCATATCTACGCCCAGTACTGCATCCAGTGCCACGGACCACTAGGCGAAGGCTGCATTGGCCCCGCGCTAAACCGCGAAGCCTGGCGGCCCGTGTTGGAGAACGGCGCTCCCAACGCTGAGTGGGACCCCGCTACTTACGACCTGATCAAGCGGACTATCGTGCGTGGCCGAGCCTCTAACCAGCCTGGAATCCAGATGCCTGCCTGGTCCATCCAGGAGAACGGGTCGTTGAACGACGCCGAAATAGAGCAGTTAATCACTTTCATCCAGCGCGGCGACTGGGGCACGACACTCGAGGAAGCCACTTCCGCTACAGGACTTGGTGAGGAACTACCGACTTACCCAGGCATCACTGAAGCCCAGGCCGCTGAGGCTCGCGAGGTGATGCTTGAGAAGGGTTGCCTCAACTGCCACAGGATGGGCAAAGCGGGTGGCGTGGTCGGCGCAGAATTGACCGACGTTGGTAGCCGCCGGACCGCAGACTGGCTGCGCCGCTGGATCAAGGACCCCAAGTCGGTGCCTCACACCGAACGCGGCCCTAACCTCTGGCTGGTGGCTCCCACGGCGACCTTGCCACCGCCGCCAGGTACAGACGCTCAGGCGGGGGCCACTGCGGAACCGAGCGCCACGCCCAACGTGTACCCGATGGAGCGCACCTACATGCCGACCATCCCCATGACGGATGAGGAGTTGAACATACTGGTGGAATATCTGTCGCGCGCTCGCGTGTCGGCACGGTAAAAGGTCGAGCTATGCTCGGAGGACAGAGAGTGGCACTACTCGCCCGTCTTTACAGCAATAACAAACGCAGCCTCCGGCTCACGCCACGTGTGAGGGCGCTCGGCATTGTGGGTTTCCTCATTGCAGTGGGTCTCGGCCTCGGGC
>JALZHI010000124.1 GCA_030913985.1 Chloroflexota bacterium
GTTGTTCGACACGATGAAAGCCCTCGTTGAGGCCACTTACGAATTCTTCCATCGCCACAATCAAACTCCCGCTCGCGTGCGCTCCATCATTGGCGCTACCCACTAATATTTATGTGCTTGCACTTAGAACTCATCTCAAAAATGTAGATATAGGATATGAGCATCCACAGGCGGCCCTTGTCATTTCGAACGCAGTGAGAAATCTCGTCCCTCACCTCCCAAATACCACCTTTCCTTCAGCAGGAGAGTAACATAAGTAAGAGGAAACATCCCGGTGAAGGACGAGATTTCTCACTGCGTTCGAAATGACAAAGGCTGCCTAATGTGCCCATCTCCCATGTGGATATTTTGAGATGGTTTGTAATCTAGGACTCGCCTAGCTTATCGACAATCCCCGCTATGCGCCGGTTACGCGTCTCCTGCGCCTTGGCCTCGTTCACCTGCCGCACGAATTCCTTGCGCTTCGAGTATGCCAGGGCCTCGAACGCCTCCAGGGCACCCGCCTTTTCCGAGAGCGCCGCTTGCAGGTCCTCGGGGACCTCCACCGTTCGCGGCTCAAGGTCCAGTTCGACGGTAACCTCCACCTCGTCGCCCGCCTGGACGCCTGCCGCTTCCCGGTGTTCCTGGTTCAAGGGCACCATGAACACGTCTCCAAAAGGCGCAACGGTGGTGCGATAGGTGTAGCCGTTCAGGGTGATCTTGACCTTAGGCCGCTTCGACGTGCCCATCTCGGCTATTACTTCGCCCGGCACGCGTATGCCGGTGGCGTTCAGGCCCTCTGCTTTCGTGATGGTTGTGGTGAATGTTGGCATATTGTTAGTCCTCCTCAAATTGGCTTAAAGTACCCTGGTCATGGTCGACTCGTACCCGCCGCCTCCGGGGTACACCCAGCCGCCGACAACGGTGTTGCCGTCCTCGCTGAACTGACCCCTGAAGTACGCGGGAGAGCCTTTTGCGCCGCCCCAGATAGTGAGGGTGTCGCCTTCCACCTCGTATACGTAGTCGAGGGTCTGGCCGCTAAAGTAATCATAGTAGCGGGACTTGATTTCCTCGCTCGGCTCTTGCCCGAACGTCTGCTCGTGCCCTATGATTTCGAGGCCCTTGATCGTGCGCCCACCCTGGACGAACTCTACATGTTGTGTGAGGAAGAAGCCACCTTCTACCCAGTCGTAGGTGACGCGCCCCTCAATTGCCCCGCTGCCGCTGGGGTCGAATACCTTCCAGGTGCCGATCAATCGTTCCAGGCTCTTGAGGTCGGGGTTAGGCGTGGGTGCCTGCTGTTCGTCCTGAGTGTAAGTGCTGTTATCTGACACGTTTGGGTCCTCCTTCTCAGTGCTGAGGTCCTACGGTGTTGCGCCACTCTAAGCCTTGTTCTATCCTTCTGCCTATTCAGCAAATTGTAGCCCGCGAAGGTAGCTTTGCACCACGGAGGTGAGACTACTTGACGGGCTGTACTAGCTGAGTGCGCCCGGTTGAGAGGTCCGAGGTTGCAGGGGCGTTATCCTGGCTGAGGTCGATCCAATAGTAGACCTCCCAGGCGGGGCCACTCGGCTCGCGCTCTTGTTCTTCCAGCCAGGCTGCGATGCGGGCGTAGGCCTCCCCCAATTTGATGTGGGGTCCGGTGTGCCAGGTGGTGGCGGCGGGGCCTCCCGGTAGCTCGCCGCGCGAAATCTCGCCCTCTCCGGCGACCGGCTCGACTAGCGGTACGCCAAGCTCGAAGTCTGTTCCAGTATCCCCGAACGTGTGATAGCGCACGAAGGGAGGTCCGGCAGGCCGCGCGCCGCTTTGCTGCAAGTAGCTCGACAGCGCCTCTAACCTAGTGCCCACCGTTGCCCCTAAGTCGGCTACCGGGATGGTCCCCCTGATGATCAAGGTTGGTTGGGGTTCGAGTTGTCGAAGTTCAACATTGCCTTCGTTCTGTTCTGCGGACATGATAACTGCCTTTCCCCTGGTTGTGGGACATAAACTCGGTGTCGCTACTTTACGACGCGGTACTTGAGGTGGGTTATACCCTGGGCGTGCACCACTCCTATCGGCACGCTACGTAGAGCGTGGTGTCAGTGGTATTACGCAGCATTTGCGGCCTCATGTTCGGCAAACCTGAGCATGGTCGCGTCAGTGGCCTCTGAATGCTGGTCCCCCGCGTGTTGGGCGCTGCCTGAGACGCCTCTAAATACCATCACGGCGATGAGAGCAGCGACTATTGCCACTACACCACTTATGCCGGCGGCGATGTGCAGCCCTTGTACGAAGGCGTCACGGGCCACATCGAGCAAAGCCGCGCCCATCCCGTCCGGCAACTGCTGCGCCACCCCAACGGCCCCGCCCAGGGTCTCACGTGCCGTCGCGGCTGCTTCGGCGGGGATACCTGCTGGAAGGTCGTTGGCTACCGCGCCCCTGTAGACAGCCGTGCCGATGCTGCCCAGGATCGAAATGCCCAGCGCGCCGCCAAGCTCAGCACCCGTCTCGGACACCCCCGAAGCAGCCCCGGCCCGCTCCGGTGGCGCGCTGCCTACCGTTAGCTCGGTGGTGAGGTTGAACATCGGGGAGAGCGCCAGTGAGATGACCAGAGAGGCCGCGACCAGGATGGGGAGGCCGGAGGTTGTGTCAACCAGAAGGAGCATCCCCAGACCCACGGCCGCCAGCGCCAGACTTCCTCCCAATACGTACGCCGGGCGGAACCTGTGTATGAACCTCGGCGCGACGTTGGAGCCGATGATGAACCCGGCGGCGGAAGGCACCGACCAGAGGCCCGCTTCGAGAGGGGAAAGCCCCAGCACGAGTTGCAGGTACTGCGCGATGAACAGGAAGTAGCCTACCGCCACGAAGATGCCCAGCACGTTGGTGGCGAGCGCCGCGCTGAAGGAAGGAACGCGGAAGAGGCTGAGGTCGATCATGGGATCGGCCAGGGTGAGCTGGCGGCGCACGAACAGCACTCCCACCGCCACGCCTGCCAGTATCGACAGCACCGACAGCGTGCCGAAACCGTCTTGCGCGATCTCCTTGAGGCCGTATATCATCATGAGCACAGCCGCGAGTGACATGGCGGCGCTGCGCAGGTCCAGCCTCCCGGCATTGGAGTCGTGGAACTCGGGCAGCACGCGGGGTCCGAGCACCAGCAGCAGACCCATGACGGGAATTGCCATCAGGAAGACCGAACCCCACCAGAAGTACTCAAGGAATACCCCGCCCAGCACCGGGCCTATCGCGCTACCGGCGGAAAAGGCCGACATCCACATGCCTATGGCGATACCGCGCTGCCTGGGGTCGGGGAACATGTTGAAGATCAAGGAGAGGGTCGAGGGCGCGAGTGTTGCCCCGGCCACGCCCATGAGCGCGCGGCTGGCGATGAGCATTTCAGGTGTGGTCGAAAAGGCGGCGAGCAAGGAGGTGATGCCGAAGGCAGCGGCCCCGATCATCAGGAGACGCCGCCGTCCGATGCGGTCGCCCAGGGTGCCCATCGTGACGAGCGAACCGGCGACGAGATAGCCGTAGATGTCGATGATCCAGAGCAACTGCGCGCTGCTGGGTTTCAGGTCGGCGCTCAGGCGGGGCACCGCGAGATGCAGCACGGTCAGGTCCATAGCGTAGACCAGGCAGCCGAGGGTGAGCACTGCAAGCCCTACCCATTCGCGGCGGGTGGCCCTGTGTGCGGTAGTTACATTTGTGGGGGTTTCGTTACCGTTCGAGGCGCTCATGATGTCTCCTTTCTAACTCAACACAAACTTTTAGCTTCTAAACTCTTGGCTCTGGGGCGATACCCTTCTCGAACATTTGTTCTACAAGCATTATACATCCACTTTGTCAGAAAATCAAGTACCTACTTCAAAATTGATAGTACCAATTTCAGTAGTTGAACTTCAGGAGTTTTTCGGGTAATATTAGATATGAGCATTCGCACCTACAACCAGTATTGTGGCCTCGCCTACGCGTTGGAGATCGTAGGGGAACGGTGGACGCTGCTCATCGTCCGCGAGTTGATGGCGGGGCCGCGCCGCTTCAAGGACCTGGTTGACGGCCTGCCGGGCATTAGCAGTAACCTGCTCGCGGAGCGGCTCAAGCTGCTGGAGCAGCAGGGCATGCTCAGCCGCCGCGTCCTGCCGCCACCCGCCGCCTCCACCGTGTACGAGCTTACGCCCCTGGGGCAGGCCCTGGAACACACCCTGCTCGAACTCGGAAGATGGGGCAGCCAGTTTGTGCCGTCTTCTATGGAGGGTGCCCACGTATTGCGCCTTGGTTCGTACGCCCTGACGCTCAAGACCTTCTTCCGGCCCGAAGAGGCGCAGGGCCTCGATGAGACTTACGCGCTGCACATAGATGACGAGGTCTTGCAGGTGCGGGTCAATGACGGCGAGCTTCACGTCCAGCAGGTCCACGACACCAGAGCCGACATGGTGCTGCACGCCGACATGCCCGCCTACATGGGACTGCTTGCGGGACAGATAGACCCTGACGATGCGCTTGCCGGGGGCCTCATCAGGGTCGAGGGGGATCGTGGCGCGTTGAGCCGGTTCCTCGCTATGTGCAGGCTGCCGAGCGGGGTCGGGCCTAGCTAGCCTCACCGGGGTCCGGCACGCGCGCGTCGAGAAACTCCCCAATCATCGGGACCAGCCACTCCGCGCGGTTCATAATCGACACGTGCGTCGTGCCGGGGAGAATGGCAAGCTGTGACTGGGGTAGCCCGGCCAGATCGCCAAATACGCCCCCGCCGAGCAGCCGAAACATCTCCACCGCGTGTTCGGGCCGCACAAGATCGGAGTCCCCGATGACAATCAAGGTGGGCGACTTGATAGCTGCGACGGTCTCGGCAGGCACGTCTTTGGTGCCCCGGTCCATCTCGTTCTTCTTGGCGAACAGGGTGGCGAAATGGTCCGGGTCGGGCGCGATACGCAGGTACTCGTCGTGCCAGGGCGATCCGAACATCATCTCGGGCTGCATCTCCTCGAATCCGTCCATGAGGCCGGGGTGGACGCCGCCCAGGTTGTAGGTGACTGACGCTAGCACGAGCTTCCGCACCACCTGCGGGTGCCGGATCGCGACTTGGAGGGCGACGGCCCCACCCATGCTGTAGCCCAATATGTCGGCCTGTTCGATCCCAAGGTGCTGAAGGGCGGCGGCGGTGTCGTCGGCCATCTGCTCGACGGACAAGGGGCGGTCGATATCGGCCGTGCGACCGTGGGCCTGTAGCTCGAAGGCGATGACCTGCCGGGAGCTGGCAAGCCCGGGCAGGAGCGCCCCGAACGAGGTGCCGATTGCCGAAAAAGCGCCGTGCAGCAGGACGAGCGGCTGTCCGGTGCCGTGGATTTCGTAATACATGTTGAGGCCGTTTACGGAAGCGTAGCCACTCCGGGCGTCTATATCTGCTCCGGTTGGCTGTGCGTTGATGCTCTGTGTCACGATTTCTCCTCCGAGGTTGATGGCGCAGTCTAGCACATGAGTTCTAAGGTATCAAGGGTAGGACGCACTACTTATGCACTTGTACCTAGGCGGCAGGAAAACCACAAGCAGGCAACAAGTAGAAGCTGTCTCAAGAGCCGGACGAAGGGAGATTAGCACATGAGGTCCACCCTGTCATTTCGAACGTAGTGAGAAATCTCGTCCTCCAGCACCTAAGCAACACCTTCCCTACAGCCACTCTCTACTCTAGGAAAGAGGAAACATCCTGGTGAGGGACGAGATTTCTCACTGCGTTCGAAATGACAAGGTCGGGCTTGGTTGCCACGAACCCACGCTGATAGGTTGGATGTGGCGTTCACGGGGCTGCTTACCGGAAATATATCCACGGCCCGCCTTGTTCGTCAACTTCCTTCTTGGACACGAACTCGATCTTGTCCATCGGCAGGGCATCGGGCGGGTAGCCTGCCTCAAGCAGGGCAGATAGGAACTCTTTGCGGATGAGGTCGAAGTGGCCTTTTTGACGCGCTTCCCCTAATGCCTTGGAGTCGGCGTAGGCGAAGGCGACGAACAGGTTCCTGGGGTCGATGTCCATCGCGCCGAAAAAGATTTGGTCCACGATTGGAGGGGTCGACTCCCGCATCACCTCGCGCACGTGCCAGATGGCCCGGTTCACCTGCGAGTCGTAAAAGCTAGTCTTCGCCAGGTATTCCTTGAGCTTGCGGAGCCGGTCTATTCCTTCCCTGGCTTCCGCGACAAAATTCAGTACCTCGGGAGGCCGAGTTAGTTCAGGATCAGGCGCAGTCTTTACGGCCTGATCGTAAGCCTCTATAGCCTCGTCAAGGCGGCCCAGGTACTCAAGCGCATAACCCAGCTTGTAAAATGCTGCGTGGTGCTCCGGTGCTGTCGCGAGCACCTTGCGGAACTGCTCGGCGGCAAGCTCGTACTTCCCGTGGTCCATGTAGACGTTGCCCTGGTTGTAAAGGGCGTCCAGGCTCTCAGGGTCCTCTGACAGCACCGCTTTCTCCTTAAGTGCCGCGCGCTGGGGCTACAGGCGGACTTCGTCCAGCGGAGCGCGGAACTGGAGCCAGATTTCGCGCGTGCGGAAGCCCACCGACTCGTAAAGGCGGTTAGCGCCAGTGGGGCTGGTCGAATCGACGCCTAGCACGCCGGTATCCAGGCCGCTGCTGCGCAGGGAGTGAAGGCCGTGCAATAGCAAGGAGCGTCCCAGCCCTTTGCCCCGCCAGGCGCGCACCGTGCCCAACAACGCTATCCAGCCTTCGCAGCGGCCCAGCGCCTTGTTCTCCTCTTCGTAGACGTTGCACAGGCAGAAGCCAGCCAGCTTGCCCGGGTCGCCGTCGATTTCGGCCACCCAGGAGAGGTCCACCTTTATAGTCGGGTCTGCGAAGCGGTGCTCCCAGCGGTCAAGGGTGGAGGGGTGGAAGCCGTAATGGTCGCAGAACGACTGGTTGTAAGCCTCCATCGCCTCAGGATGGTCTTCGGGCGCGCGGTAGTTGCGCATCGTGACGCCTTCGATGGCTTGCGGCTCGTCCAGCCGGTCCAGGGGGCACTCCATGATCCAGAATTGCCGGGCAAGCTTCAACCCCAGGTCCTTACTGAGCGCCTTCAGGTAGCCTTGCTTCTCGGAGGCGTCTATGCGCACTTCGGCGTGCCCGCGCGCCTTGCTCTCTAAGTTGGCTTCCTCCTGCCGGGCTATTTCCAGCAGCCTCTCGGTCAGGTAGCGAACGAGGCCATGGTCCCTGGCTGCCGGGTGAACGTGTACGGTGACGGTATACGTGCGCTCGCCGGTGTCCGCGTCTTCCACGGAAGGCACCATGCCGTAGGCCAGCAGCATCCCCTCGGCCACACCCTCCAACCGAGGCCCCTCGACCACCAGCACTCTACGCTCCGGGTGCAAGCCTGGGCGCGAGAAGCTGACTTGCTGCTCCTCTTCCGTGATGACTATATCCAGGCCGTCGGCCTGCATCACCAGGTTTTCCAACGCCACAGTAGCGGCGAGATCGCCCTCTCTATAGGGCCGCACAACCCACTCAACCGCGCCATGCCCGCTGCTAGACACCCATTTCCCTCCCCGAGTAAGTCGGCCCACGCACAAGCCCGCGGACAGCCGCGCCATTATAGCATAAGGAGTGATGAGGACTGAGGACTGAGCAGTGCAGGGTGTACCCACGGTGACAATGAGACGCCAGTCGATTGATCTTGTGCAAGATGCTGAGGGCGAAGGAGACGCCCGCCGATTGAAATCGAGGGCTACACAAGGCAAAGTCCCTGCGGGACTGATACATCTAATTAGGTCTTTACAGATGCTCCTAGATGAACCAGTCTGCTATGCAGACTTTGCAAAGCGTAGCCCTCGATTTCAATCGACGGGCGTCTCATTGTCACCACGCAACGTGTAACAGGTCTAATCCTACCTGGGCATCTCATGCCAGCGATGACCACACCTTGGGCTACTCAGCCCTCAGCCCTCAGTCCTCATCACTCCCCTTGTGCTATAATTAAAGTCCCTGCCCCCGACAGACCGCTCTACTCGAACCGGAGATTTCTCATTGCAACGGTCAGAACCTGCCTCCTCCAACGCACACCTGCCCCGAAGTGGCGCGCCTGCGACAAGCCGATCTCGTCTGCTGCTTGGACTTTCGGCGCTGGCAGTCCTATTGGTCCTTGCCGTGCTCGTGGTCTCGGTGTGGCCGGGCACCGGCACGTGGGTAGGTAGCAATAACACTACTAATAACTCTTCTGCGACGGCAGGTGCGGCTTCGGGTGAGGGTGCGGTGGTCCTCGCCCAGGCTAGTAGCACGCCTGTGCCGCCCACGCGAGTACCCCCCACGCCCACGGCCACGCTCACGCCCTACAACGGCGACCCTGTGTCCGCCCGGCCCGCGCCCAGCCTCGGCCCCGGCATGCGCTACTTCACGGAGACGGGGCACCTGGTGTCGGGCGACTTCTACACCTTCTACAGGGGCAGCCAGAAGAGTGCCGACCTGTTCGGCCTGCCCCTCACGGAAGCCTTCGCGCAGAAGCTGCCGGGCGGCGGGGTCTACATGGTGCAGTACTTCGAGCGCGCACGCATGGAGTTGCACCCCGATTTGCCTGCATCGCAGAGGTTGCAGCTTGGCGCGCTCGGGGCCGCTGCGCTGGAGGGGCGCACCTTCGACCGCGTGTCACCCGTGCAGAGCACCGCCGCACGCGCCTATTTCAACGAGACCGGGCACACGATACAGGGCGGCTTCTACGAATTCTGGCGCGCTAACGGCGGGCTGCGCTTGTTCGGTCTGCCCCTCACCGAGGAGATACACGAGGACGGCATGACGGTGCAGTACTTCGAGCGCGCCCGCTTCGAGTACCACCCTGAGTTCGTGGGCACCCCATACGCGATACAGCTATCGACATTGGGATACACGGTCCTCAAGCAGGCCGGTTTCAACATCCCGATGGGCACGCTGGTGCGCTTCAACCCTCCCCGCCTGGCCGAGGGGCACACCGCCACGGTGGAGGTAGCGGCCTCGCCCGGCGTGAGCCTCACCGGGCAGTACCAGGGCCGCAGCCTGTACTTCACGCTGGACGAGGGTCGGGGGGTGGCCTGGGCGATGCTGGGGGCCGTGCCGTTCAACGACGTGGGGCCGCGACAGGTTACCATCTCCCTGGTGAACGGCGACGGGGGCCGTCGCGTTATTACCCGCACGCTTGAGATAACGCCGTACAACTTCCCCAGCGAGACGCTCCGTTTCGACCCGGAGACCGCCGAGTTGCTGGACCCCTCTTATACCGGACCTGAGCTGGATACGCTGAACAGGATATTCTCAGGGCGCACGCCGGAGAAGTACTGGGACGGCCCCTTCATCATGCCGCTTGCCGGTAACGTGCGCGTAACCTCGAAGTTCGCCACCCGCCGCTGCTACAACTGCGCCCCAGGCTCAAAGCCCACCAGCTACCACGGCGGCATGGACATCGCCGTCAACGAAGGCACCCCGGTGCGCGCCCCCGCCGCCGGTAAAATTGTCTTCTCGGGCAAGCTGGACGTGCGCGGCAACACGGTCATCATCGACCACGGCCTCGGCGTCTTCACCCTGCTGGCCCACAACTCTCGCCTGCTGGTCCAGGAAGGCCAGATGGTGCAGCAAGGCGACAGGGTGTCGCTGTCCGGCAACACCGGCCTCTCCAACGGCCCCCACCTCCACTGGGAAGTGCACGCCAGCGGCCCCCCGGTGGAGCCTATGGAGTGGGTAAACAGGACAATGCCGTGAGGAATTGGGAATTGGGATTTCGGAATTCGGATTTAGGTGGGTTCGGAGCAAATCCGAAATCCCAATTCCCAATTCCCAAATTGGTCTTCATGGGTACTCCGCAGTTCGCGGTGCCCTCGTTGCGGGCTTTGGCGGGGGAGCCGTACAGCCTCACTGTGGTGACGCAGCCGGATAAGCCCGCTGGGAGGGGTGGGCGAGTTACGCCGCCTCCCGTGAAGGTGCTGGCCCAGGAGCTTGGCCTGCCGGTGTTGCAGCCGCCTACGCTGAAAGACCCCGATTTTCGCGCGCAGCTTGCCGAGTTGCAGCCGGACGTGACGGTGCTAGTGGCCTACGGGGAGTATGTAGCACCTTCGCTGCTGGAGTTGCCCAGGCGCAGCAGCATCAATCTGCACCCGTCGCTGCTGCCTCGCTGGCGGGGGAGCACTCCGGTCCAGTCGGCTATCCTGGCGGGAGACGAGCTTACGGGCGTGAGCATCATCCGCATGGACCGGGGTCTCGATACCGGCCCCATCCTGGCCCAGCGCGCCACGCCGGTTGCCCCAGTCGAGACCCACCCGCAGCTAGCCGAGCGCCTGGCCATGATGGGCGCGGAGTTGCTGGTTGAGACGCTTCCCGGCTGGCTGAGGGGCGAAATCGAGCCTGTGCCGCAGACGGAGGAGGGGGCCACCCTCACCCGCACGTTGAGCAAGGAAGACGGCCTGATTGACTGGACCTCTCCCGCCGAGGAGATCGGCCGTCAGGTGCGCGCTTTCCAGCCCTGGCCCGGCACTTATACCTTCTGGGAGGGCCGCCTGCTCAAAATATTGCGCGCCCGCCCCATCGCCGCACATGAGGAAGCGCATAGCCCCGGCACCGTATTCGTGTTGCAGCAGCCAGGTTCGCCCAAGTCCTTAGCGGTGAGCACCGGCCGTGGTGCCCTGGAACTGCTGGAGGTGCAACTGGCGGGCAAACCTGCCGTAGAGGCACGAGCCTTGCTCACCGGCTACCCTCAGATGGTGGGAAGTGTGCTGAGTAACGCGTGACTCGTAACCCGTAACGCGTAACAGGGCATGAGTTTTGCGCGTAGTATTATTGCTTGGCTGCGCATTGTGTTGCACGCCACGGCTTTACACGTTACATTAGATACAAGATAGAGAGCAATTACGAGTTACGAGTTACGAGTTACGAGTTACGAAAGGTAACCGATGGCAATTCGCACACCCGAACCGAGGCTCCCGTTGGAGCCGGAAGAGTACCCGCTGTACCAGCCGCCGAGGCGCGTCGGGTGCTCCGGCATCACCATCGTGACGCTGCTGGCGATAGGGACTTTCTTATTCCTGGTGTGGCGGGTCACCCCGCCGATGGCTAAGGCTATCACCGACTTCCCCAAGAGCATACCGATCCTGGGGCCTTTGTTGGACGACAGCGATGAAGAGCCGGAGGCCGGTGCCGCCACCTTCCCGACCCAGACCGCCGAAGCCCTGGCCTCCCCCGTAATCACCGAGACTGCCGTGGTGGTTGCCGCTGTATCGCCTACGGTCGTCCCGACCAACACACCGGTCCCGGAGTACGTGCGGGTCACCAATACTGGCGGGCAAGGCGTGCGCCTGCGCAAAGAGCCGAGGCAGAATGCGGAGTTCGATGTGGTCTTGCGGGAAGGTGAGGTTATACAGATAATCGGCCCCGACACGCCAGATGCCGCTGACGTTAACATCGTATGGCGCAACATCCTCCGGGCCAGTGACGGTCAACAGGGCTACATACAAAGGCGCTACCTTGAGGCCGCGCCCGGACCGAACCCGTAGGGTGGACGATGGAGAAGTTTTGAGTTATGAGTTTTGAGTTATGAGTTGAGGGATAGTATCCAACCACCATCCTCTTGGCGGGTTCTTGGCGTCCTCTGCGTCTTGACGGTTCCGTCTCCCATCGTCCATCGTCCTCTTTGACACCCCACGGGGGCGGATGTACAATCAGGTACGGGGCGGTTAATTGATGCTTTCTAACAACTAACAACTAACAACTAGCTCAGAGAGCGTAGGTACAAGATGAGCAAGAGCCGGGTCGAACGCGAGATAGAGGAAATACTTAGCAAGTACGACGAAGAGAAGGGCGAGAAGACGCGGGGGCAGCGTGAGGACCGGCAGGTGGTGGATTTCCGCCCCAACCGCACCCTTCCGCCGAGGCCCGGCCGCTATAGCCGCAGCACGCCCAGCTTTACCATGCCCAATTGGAAGCGGCTTAGCTCGGGCCAGTACATGCTCATGGCTTTCGGCGCGGCCCTGATGGCGATGATAGTGGGCACGTTCTCCAGCCTGCTAGCCACGCTGTTCATTCTCCTGGCCGTGGTGCTGTTCATCGTGCCGATACTTCTCTACGTCCAGAACGGCACCACCAGCGGCGGCTGGTCGCCCACTACCGAGGAAAAACGCTGGCGCGGCCAGGTAATTAACATGCACGACCGCACCCGCCGCGACCCTAACGACCCCCTCGAAGGCATCAAGCGCTTCTTCCGCAGGCGTTAAGGAGACGAAAACGCAAAGACGCAAAGAACGCAAAGAACGCGCAAAGAGTAATTAAGGTTTGGAGAGTACAAAGAGGACCAGGGTACATGTGTTGTACCCTGGTCCTCCTGCTTGAATAACTTCTCTTAATCTCTGCGCGTTCTTTGCGTCCTTTGCGTTTTCGTCTCCTTCTCTATACCACGTCCTCCGGGGAGAGTTGGCCGGTGTGGGTGCCGTAGGCCTGGAGCCAGTCGAGGAGGCGGGTGTTGGTGGCGGGGTCGTGCTGCGCGAACTGGTGGTCGCAGCCGGGTAGGAGCCAGAGGGTTTTGGGTTCGCGGGCGTCATCGTAGAGGCGCTGGCTGACGTGGGCGGGCACTACCTCGTCGCCTTCGCAGTGCACCAGCAAGATCGGGCGCGGGTTGACCCGGCGGGCGGCGCGTTGCAGGTCCACGCGATAGAGTAGCTGCATCATCGAATTGACGTTCACACGGGGCAGCGGGCCGGTAATCATGGGCGAGGTGTGGCCGCGCTGCACCATCGCCACCTCCTCCATGAGCGTCATCAGCATCATCTCGTTGGCCGGGCAGTAGGCCACCACGGGCGATACGTCCTTCAGGTGGGCGGCGGTGTGGATGGACAGCCAGCCCCCCATGGAGGAGCCTCTAATCGCGATGTTCATCGGGTTCACTTCGGGGCGGTTTTGCAGGTATAACAATCCGGCGGCCACGTCGTTGAAGATATTAGCGTCCACCTGCCCGCCGCTCTCGCCATGCCCGCGCAGGTCCATAACGAGCGCCGCGAAGCCGGACGCGGCCGCCATCTGTCCGAACGCGGTGTGTCGCTCTTTAGACGAGCCAAAGCCGTGGCAGACCAGCAGCCCAGAGGACCACTCGGCCTTTCCCTGCGGCAGGTACAGGTGAGCCGCCAACTCTACGTCGTCGTATGTAGTGAACCTGACCAGTTCCATCTATGCGTGTCCCTGTGCGAGTTGTTAGTTGTTAGTTGTTAGTTGTTAGAGTTTTGTGAACCATACGCCCGAATTATATACTACAATAGCTTCGCATGCTGAGTCCTACAAAAATACCATGCACACAACTGTTGTGACACCGCAGGACTTGCCAACAAGTATCATTCCTCTGACCAACCACTAACCACTAACCACTAACCACTAACCACTAACCACTAACCACTAACCACTAACCACTAATGCTAACAAGCCTGCTGCGAGACGAAAACAACCAGTTCCTGGTGGTGCAGGATATCGAGGCCATCAGCGACATTGTGCAGAACCGGGACCGGCTGCTCTGGCTGGACCTGGAGCGGCCTTCGCTTGCCGAGTTCCAACTGGTCCAGGAGGAGTTCGGCCTGCACCCCCTCGCTATTGAAGACGCGATGGCCCGGCACCCGCGTCCCAAGATCGACCAGTATGACCACTTTTACCTTATGGTCTTCTACCTGGTGAGCGTAGCGCATCAGAATGCCGCGACCTCTGCCGGGGAGGATAACGAGGATACCACCGCCAGCACGGGTATATTCAGGCCAGGCGTAGACGGCGGCCCCGAATTCCACAGCATGCGGGCCTACGCCCCCGATGCCCCGGCCTTTGTCGCCGGACCCGCGTCGCAGGGTGGCGCTACGGTGCAGACAGGACCTGCCGCCGGGCTGGGCGTGGGACTCTCCCAGGTCGAGGCCGCCGCGAGCATGGACGCCAACCCGGTAAGTGACAGGATCAGCCTGCGCGAGCTGACGCTGTTCATGGGCGAAAACTACCTGATTACGGTGCACAACAGCCCACTACCCGAGCTTGCGGAAGTGGCGCGGCGCTGGCGGCAGAACGTCGCCTTGATCGCGCCCCGCAAGGCCGCGGCTACAGAGCGACCCGTGGTGCCGGGTTGTCGCCGCCTATCGAACGAGGAGCGGGCCAATCTCGAAACGCGTGTGGGGCTTGCAGCCAATCCCCTGACCCCTTCGGCGGGTGCAGACATGGGTGTGTCCATCCCCGTTGCCCCGGCGGATGAGGCTGCCGCCGGTAGCACCGCGAACAGGGCTGGCAGGGTGTATCGCAGGTCGAGGAACGGCCAGAACGGGCGTGCCGGGCACCAGGGCGAAATCGGCATTCTGCTCTACTCGCTGCTCGACACCATAGTGGACAACTACTTCCCGGTGGTAGACAGCATAGTGGACCGGGTTGAAGACCTGGAAACGGAGATATTCGAGCACTACAACCAGAAGGCCATCGAGTCGATATTCAGCCTCAAGAAGGACCTGCTGGGCCTGCGCAAGGTGCTGGCCCCGGAGCGCGACGTGCTCAACATCCTGGTGCGCCGAGACCTTCCGATCTTCGACCAGCAGACCCTGCTCTACTTCCAGGACCTTTACGACCACATCGTTCGCATCACCGAAAGCGTGGACACCTACCGCGACCTGCTTTCCAGCGCCCTCGACAGCTACCTCTCCATGCAGAGCAACCGCCTGAATATCACCGTGCAGACGCTGACCTCCCTGTCCATCATATTGATGAGCGTGGCGGCGGTGGCGGGCTGGTACGGCATGAACTTCGCCGCGATGCCGGAGCTTACTTCCCGCTTTGGCTACCCTGGGGTCATGCTGGGCGTGGTCCTCCTCGTTATCGCGGAAGTGATCTTCTTCAAGCGCAAGGGCTGGCTGTAAGGCCTGTTTGGTCCTGCGTGCCGGTTGTTCCGTCACAAACTGCTGCGCTGCCCGTTATAAAGGTCAACTTGTCGTAATAACTAAAGGATTAAGGAGGGTAGCGTAATGGGTAGTCTGGTAAATATTCTCTGGACGATTGCGGTGATCCTGATAGTGTTGTGGCTGCTCGGCTTGGTCTTGAACATAGCCGGTCTCGCCGCCAGCGGTCTGATCCACATCCTGCTCGTAATCGCCGTCATCGTGATAGTCTACAACCTCGTCACCGGCCGCCGGGCAGCCTAGGGATTTTGGATTTTAGGTTTTGGATTTTGGATTTGGTTGGGTGTTTTACCCAATCCAAAATCCAAAACCTAAAATGGAACATGCGTAATCTTGCCTGGGGGTTGATGTTTGCGCTGCTGGCGCTGTATATCGTGGGAATCCTGCTGTCGTGGGGCGGCTACGCTTCCTGGCACCTGTTGCTGGTGATAGTGGCAATCCTGCTGATTTACAACGTGATGTCCAGGCGGGGCACTTAGCAAACAGGGTTGGGATGAGAAAAGAGAGCCTTTTGAGGCTCTCTTTTCTTTATGTGCTTTGTTCTGCGCCGCTACTACCTGGTTGCACCGCCAACTGCGGCCATGATGCCGAAGACGACGAGTAAGGTACATAGGCAGGTGAGCAGCAGGACGATTCCTATAGGTATGAACGCTGCTGCCTGGGCACGACCGGGGGCCATGCGCTGCGAGGCTTCCAGCGACTTGCCCTGGCTGTACTGGCGGTATAGCATAGCTACTAGGCCTACGAGGCCACCAATGCCGGGGATAATGCTGAGCACTGAAGCTACAACACCCAGGGGTACGTAGCTAAGGGATAGCAGGTAGGAGTGGGTCATGAAATCTGCGCCCTGCCCACCAAGCATCTTAGCCAGGCCGTATATAATCGCTGAGCCTATGAAGAACATTAAAGGCACGAGCACAATCGTCATGAGGGCCGCAGCAACCCCGCTTCCAGCGGTAAATCCTCTCGTGTCGAAGGTGTTAAAGCCCTGACCCTGGAACATGTCGCCCAACGAAGCTATACCTGATGCCGCAGTGCCGGCAGTTATGAAGGCGACGATGGCGCTTACCAGGGTCATGATGCCTATGCCGATGAGGAGCTTCATCACGTTGGCCTTGGGTATCTGGCTCTCGTAGAAGGCTGTGTTAGGCGTGGTCACCGCGCCCATGTAGCCCTGCATCAGGTCCTGGAAGTCAACGCCGCCCGCGCCGCCCATCGAACCCATGCCGCCACCTGTGGGCGGGGGTGGAGGTGGGGGTGCGCCATATCCGCCGCCAGGGGGTGGAGGGGTATAACCGCCGGGAGGGGGTGGCGTGTAACCACCGGCCGGAGGCGGAGTATAACCGCCGCCTGGGGGAGGGGTATATCCTGGCTGCTCGCCCTGGGGTGGTATGTTCGTGGTCGGCGTGCCACCGGAGGGCGGAGGGGTATAGCCTCCAGAGGGCGGTGGCGCGTAGCCTCCCTGTTCCCCTCCAGAAGGCGGTGGCGCATAGCCTCCCTGCCCCCCTCCAGAGGGTATGTTCGTGGTCGGGGTACCTTCCGAGGATGAGCCTCCTGGGGACGAGCCGGATGGCGGGCCTCCCGGTTGTTCAGGTGGTGGCTGGTAAGACATTAGCTGGACTCCTTTCTAGCGGGTTTTCGTATTGAGGCACGTTAGAGAGCTAGGTCGTCTAAACAGATAACACAGCACA
Source organism: Chloroflexota bacterium (assembly GCA_030913985.1). Classification (GTDB taxonomy): domain Bacteria; phylum Chloroflexota; class Chloroflexia; order QHBQ01; family JADMIH01; genus JADMIH01. The sequence continues at coordinate 16,543 of JALZHI010000124.1, forward strand.
GGCCTAAAGCCCCTCTCGAAGCACGAAACGCACACGTTCATGAGGAGCAATGCCTTGCCGTATGCTAGCAGAAGCCCCTCCAATTGTCAATACCTTTGCCGCATATTTACAGGCGTTTGTGTAGAGCGGGCAGTCCAATAGGCTTGTACTCACATTCCTCTACGCAATGCCGCTGCCAAATGTTGCAGGGCGGTGGACCTTTGTTCGCCCTGTTCGGTGGTCCGGTTTTTGCCTGCTGTGTTGCCATATGTCGCGTACCATAGTTAGCGGACCCGCTCCTCCGGGTCCAGACACGGAGCAGGCGAGGCCGCAGGGGCGTCTCAGCAACTGGATCGGGTTGCTGAGGGGCCGGGCGGTGCTCGCC